>CAZJFB010000003.1:57523-87121 GCA_964545145.1 uncultured Chloracidobacterium sp.
GAAGCAGCCGAGTTTCGAAAACGAGATCAAACGGCCTACGAACAAGCCGCGATGGACTCGATGACTCGCCATGTCGAGGCAATGCTCGAGTTCCAGCGGCGCGGCAGCGTTGTTTTCGACTACGGCAATAATCTCCGCCAGCGTGCATTCGATAACGGCGTTGCAAATGCCTTTGACTATCCCGGATTTGTGCCCGCATACATCAGGCCACTGTTCTGCGAGGGTAAAGGGCCGTTCCGCTGGGTCGCACTTTCGGGTGACAAGGAAGACATCTTCCGCACCGACGAGGCGATAATGAACCTCTTTCCCGACAACGACCATCTCGCGCGATGGCTGACGATGGCTCAGGAACAGGTTCAGTTTCAGGGGCTGCCGGCTCGCATCTGCTGGCTCGGTTACGGTGATCGTGCCACGGCCGGACTCAAATTAAACGAAATGGTCGCGTCAGGCGAGCTCAAAGCTCCTATCGTAATAGGGCGCGATCATCTGGATTGCGGAAGCGTCGCCTCGCCTAACCGCGAGACCGAATCGATGAAAGACGGCAGCGACGCCATCGCCGACTGGGTCTATCTCAATGCGATGATCAACGTAGCGGGAGGTGCGACATGGGTCTCGCTTCACCACGGCGGCGGCGTCGGGATCGGTTACAGCCTTCACGCCGGCCAGGTCATCGTTGCCGACGGCACCCCGGAAGCCGCAAAGCGTATCGAGCGTGTTTTGACTACCGATCCGGGAATGGGAGTTATTCGTCACGCCGATGCCGGCTACGAAGAGGCCATCGAATTCGCGTCTAAGAATCACGTGAAAATTCCGATGGGTAGACCCTGATCGATCGTTTATGCGTCCAATCTTGATCTACATTGCAATCGGGCTCGTGCTGACGGCGACCGGCGGTTCATTTGGCCAAAATGAAAGGCCGGTCTCGCCGATCATCGCAAGATCCGACCGAGTAACTGTCGCCGAAAAGAATTCCGCGATGCAAAAGGCGCTCGAATCGGGAAATCTTCAGTACGCCAGGAGCGAGTACGATGCTGCAATCGCCATCTATGACGCGGCGGTCAGATCGGACCCGACGCACATTGCAGTTCCGACATTATTGACCAACAAGATACTAGCTCAGATCAATCGGGGGATCGCATTGTTCAACTCCGGCCTTGCGAGCGGTGACAACAAGACCCGGGACCTTGGAAAAAGCTATTTCCGTGCTGCCGCGGAGGAAAGTACACGAGCCATTACGCTTGCACGGAATCTTGACTACCCGGCGGGCAGAATGTATCTGCTGCTGTCGGCTCGAAAGGATGCAATGCACCTGTTTGCCTCCCGCGTCGACCTAAATTCCACGGTCGATGCGATACTTGCGACACTGGAATACCTTGCGGTTGAGACAGTGTGGTCCAGGGCTGAAAAGGCCCACATTGAACTTGGCGAATTATTGGTTGCTAGCGGAAACACCGAACGCGGCAGGCTCGAGTTTGAATATGTAATCTCAAATTCACCCAGAAATCCAGACGCATTGTTCGGCCTGGGCGAGGCATTATTCAATTTGGCCGGTGAGAAGAATAACGACAAAGGCCTGTTCCAAAAGTCGGCAAATAATTTTCGGGCATACCTGAATTCGGCCCGTCCAGATCACCCCAGACGACAGGATGCCGTTAATTTCCTCTCCGAAATTACGAATAAGCACGGCGTCGTTCCGAAATAAGATCCTTTTCCGAAGTCGATCTCGCTTTACACGTCAGATGGATATTTGTCAGGCGGATCGTGGGCCTGAACAAATTGTTCTAAATTTGCGTATCAACAACCGATCCTAAGACGAAATACTCGCTTTCAATTTCACAACTTATGAAACTCGCATTCTGCTTGTCGCTCGTTATGTTCCTTTTCTCGGTCGCTCCTGCCCAGGAAAGCCCGTTGTGGCTTCGGTATCCGGCGATATCGCCCGATGGCCAGACACTCCTTTTTGAATACAAGGGTGACATTTGGTCTGTCCCGGTAAGCGGCGGCAACGCAACTCCATTAACGCTGAGCGAAACCTACGAGTTCTCGCCGGTATGGAGTCATGACGGCAGGAGCATAGCTTTCGCGTCAGACCGCTACGGGAATTTTGATGTATTCGTGATGCCCTCGACCGGCGGCGAAGCAAAACGGCTTACGTATCACTCAGCCGGCGAGACGCCCAGCTGCTTCACTGCAGATGACAAAGCGGTACTGTTTGCCGCGGCCAGGCAGGACGCGTCGTCGAACGTACAGTTCCCTTCGGGCGGCATGACAGAGCTTTATTCCGTCCCCGTTACCGGCGGACTGGTTTCGCAAATATTAACTTCGCCCGCTCTCAACGCAACCGTCAATGCCACCGGCGATAAGATCATCTTTCACGACTACAAAGGATACGAAAGCGACTGGCGAAAACACCATACGTCATCGGTGACACGCGACGTTTGGATGTACGATACTGCGTCTAAAAAGTACACCCAGCTAACGAGTTTCAAGGGCGAAGACCGAAATCCTGTCTTCGGATCGAACGACGGAGAGTTTTATTACTTAAGCGAACAAAGTGGTTCATTCAATATCTACAAAAGCAGTATTGCCCGTCCTGACCGTTCGACAGCAGTAACAAAACTGGCGAAGCATCCCGTCCGGTTTTTGACCCGGTCGCGATCGGGTGTGATGGCCTTTAGCTATGATGGGGAACTTTACACGGTCAAGGACGGCTCGGAACCAAGGAAGGTCGCAGTCAAGATCGCCGCAGACGGACGCGAACCGATCGAACGCATCGTCCCTGTGAACGGCGGCTTTACCGAGGCGAAACTTGCACCAAATGGCAAAGAATTCGCGTTCATCTTCCGCGGTGAGGTCTTTGTTTCGAGCATCGACGGCAAAACCGTTAAGCGTGTCACCAACACACCGTCACAGGAACGTTCCGTCGGCTGGAGTCCCGACGGCAGATCACTGGTCTATGCCGCGGAACGCGACAACAATTGGAATATCTATACTTCAGCCATAGTCCGGAAGCCGGAACTCTATTTCTACGCTTCAACTGTCGTAAAAGAGGAGCCCGTGATCGCGACCGACGCGGAAGAATTTCAGCCCGCATTCTCGCCGGACGGCAAGGAAATAGCGTATCTCGAAGGGCGGACCGTCCTGCGGGTCTATAATCTCGCCTCGAAGCAGTCGCGAACGGTATTGCCCGGCGAGTACAACTATTCATATGCCGACGGCGATCAGTATTACCAGTGGTCACCTGATTCCAAGTGGTTCCTCGTACAATTCGGGCCAAAGGAACGGATGTTCACGCCGGAGGTGGGTTTAATCGCAGCCGACGGCAAAGGAGAACTTAGGAATCTTACCCAAAGCGGTTATGACGATGGCTCGCCCAAATGGGCGATGGACGGCAAGATGATGCTCTGGGGCTCGACACGCGAGGGTGCATTATCGCAGGCGCTCAATGCGGTTTCCGGAGATGTTTATGGAATGTACTTCACGAAGGCGTTCTACGATCGTTCGCGTCTCTCAAAAGAGGAATTTGCACTTTTGAAAGAAGCTGAAGAGAAAGAAAAGAAGGAAGCGGACGAGAAAGCAAAAGCCGCGGCAGCGGCTTCGCCCGCCCCGTCGCCGTCGACAAAGGCCGACGACAAGAGATCGCTCGAATTCGACCTCGACGGAGTTAGTGAACGTAGACTACGCTTGACGCCGCATACTTCGTCGATCTCCGATTGGGCGCTTTCTAAGGACGGCGAAAGGCTCTTTTACCTAACCGCATTCGAAAAAGGAAATGACCTCTGGGTGACAGATGTCCGAACCCGCGACACCAAGATATTTGCAAAGCTGGGAGTCAACAACGCGTCGATGGAATTGTCCTCGGACGGAAAATCATTATTTATATTCGCTGACGGCCGTGCAATGAAGGTCGATGCTGACAGTGGACGGCCAGAACCTGTCGGTGTCAACACCGAAATGGTGCTAAATTATACAGCCGAAAAGCAGTACATTTTTGACCACTCGTGGCGGCAGTTCAAGCAGAAGCTGATCTTCCCTGATCTTAACGGCGTCGATTGGAATTCATATTATGCAGCGTACAAGCGATTCGTACCCTACATAAACAACAATTACGATTTTGCCGAGATGCTGAGCGAGATGCTAGGCGAGGTAAATGTCTCCCATACCGGCGCATATTATTCCCCTAGTTATCCGCAGGGTGACCAGACAGCCTCCCTGGGCGTTCTCTATGACTATGGCTATACCGGCACGGGAGCGAAGGTGGCTGAGATCATTCAGGGCGGCCCCCTCGATCTCGCTTCGTCGTCCATTCGGGCGGGCCACATGATCGAGTCAATTGATGGGAACGCGATAGACGGCTCGGTTGACTTCTTCAAGTTCCTAAACCGAAAGGCCGGTAAGCTGACGCTTATAGCGGTATTCGATCCGGCAGCGAATAAGAGATGGGAAGAGATCGTCAAGCCGATCAACCGCGGCGAAGAGGGCGAACTCCTTTACAAGCGCTGGGTCCGAGCTCGTCGAGCGGAAACCGAACGGCTCTCGGGCGGTAAGATCGGTTACATCCACGTCCGGTCAATGAACGATGCGAGCATGCGTGCGGCGGTTGACGAATCGCTCGGCCTGAACATTTCGAAGGAAGCGATCATCGTCGATACCCGGTTCAACGGCGGCGGGAGTATTCATGAACAGCTATCAGATTTTCTAAGCGGTAAGAAATACTTCGATGTGCTCCCGCACGGACAGTACATCGGCAGCGAGCCCTTTGATAAGTGGAGCAAACCGTCGATCGTATTGGTGGGAGAGAGTAATTACTCCGACGCCCATCTGTTTCCGCTCGCATACAAGGCAAAGGGCATCGGCCAGGTACTCGGTATGCCGGTGCCGGGTACGGGAACATTCGTTTGGTGGGAGAATCAGATAGACGGCAGCCTGAGATTTGGTATCCCGATGGGCTGTTGGCGAACAATGGATGGAAAATGCGGCGAAAACAACCAGATGGAACCGGACATCCTGATCCGTAATGAAGCAGACGTCATGGCCTCAGGACGTGATCAACAGATAGAAGCAGCAGTGAAGGCGTTGTCCGGCCGCCGCTAGGTATAAGGCGTCCGCGGGTGCATTTTCGCCGGGCTCGCTGAGATGTCAGCGAGTCTGACCGGAGTTGTCTTTGATGTATTTTTCGAGCTTCTTTCTGTCGGGATGTTCAGGCACCTTTTTTAGGAATTGCTTATACTCGGCAGCCGCGAGGTCTTTTGCTCCGGCGAGATCGTAGAGTCTTGCCTTGAGCAAATGGCACTCAGCCATACCGACAGGGTCTAAGCGGAGAGCCTCATCCAGGGCCGCAAGGCCGTCGGTGCCTCGCTTGACCTGAAAATATGCTTCACCCAGCAAACGATACGCTCGAGCGGAAGTCGGGTCT
Organism: uncultured Chloracidobacterium sp.; assembly: GCA_964545145.1. Classification (GTDB taxonomy): domain Bacteria; phylum Acidobacteriota; class Blastocatellia; order Pyrinomonadales; family Pyrinomonadaceae; genus OLB17. Next base: position 62,940 of record CAZJFB010000003.1, read on the forward strand.
GACGCGACAGCACGTTCAAAGAGAACGATTGCCTCGCCGTTTGATCCCTGCATTGCCTTTATCATGCCGAGCGTTAGCATTGCGGGCGTGTAGTCGCGACGGATCGTTAACGCCTTCTTGAATGCCGCCTCGGCCTCTGGCATCATACTCCGTTCAACGCACAACGAACCAAGTTTCGCCCAGGCAAGAAAGTCCTCAGGATCGATCGCCGTTATCTGCATGACAAGGTCCGCAGCCTCAGCAGGGCGTTTCGATCGCTCCGCTTCGGCAACCTTCTTATAAAGCTCTATCGTCTTTTCATTTGGCTGGCGATTGAATTTTGCCGAGACTACGCCGGGAGGTGCGACGGGATCGGAAGTTCCGGGAGCCGAAAGGTCAAAGTCTTCTCGCTGCCGCTGATTACTAATATCGGAAACAGAACGTCTGGCCAGTTCCACGCCATCGACCTCAATGATGAGTGTTCCGCTGGTACCGCGCTTTTGAAAACAGTAGTTGCCCGATTTTCCGATGAGCTGCCGCGTGGCAGGCTGCAGACTGTCCGAGTAGATCGCCGTAACGCGCGGGGATTTGCCATCAGAGCGAGTACCGCGAACGATCACTCGCCCAAAAACGAATGGCACCAGACGATTGTCTCGGCCGATCTCGCGTGTGGGCGTCTCACCGAATTCGCGACATGTATCGTCGGCCTGGGCAAAGGCCCCAAGACATGAGAACAGAGTGACCAGGAACCCAACCCCTACTCTTCTTGCTACGACGGACATTCAGTACCTCTTAGGTTTGTGTCAAGGATTCTCCTTGATGAACTTCTCAAATTTCTTCTTGTCGGGATGATCCTTAACCTTTGAGAGAAACAATTTATATTCGTTTGCAGCGAGATGTTTAGCTCCGGCAAGCTCGTACAAATGTGCGAGTTGCAAGTGGCATTCGGCCATGCCGATCGGGTCGAGCCGTAAGGCATTATTCAGTGACTCGGCGCCAAGCGTTCCCATTTTCGCCAGCAAATATGCCTCACCAAGCAACTGGTGAGATCTCGCGGCCGTGGGGTCCAGCGTGACGGCATACCTGAATACCTCGATCGCCGCTTCGTACTGCTTATTCGCTACGCGGATCTTGCCGGCGTTGATCCATGCCGGAAGGTATTCTGGTTCGATCACCAGAGAACGTCGAAAGGCAGCTTCGGCATCATCATAATCTCGGCGGTCCATATGGAGAGAACCAAGCTTTGCCCACGCAATGAAATCCCCGGGATCGAGAGCGACGATCTCCTTCAGTATCCTTATCGCTCCGTTAAGGTCTTTGTCCTTCTCCGCGTTCGCCGCCCTTCGATAAAGGTCGGCCGTCTTATCGTTCGGAGGATGTGAGAATCTTGCCGAAACGGTTCCCGGCGCGGCTGATCGGGTCGCATCGCTGAATACCTCGAAGTCTTCTCTTTGCTGGGTCGCCCCGAAAGACGCCAGGGATCGTCGCGCGGCCTCGATCCCGTCGATCTCAACTATCAAAGTGCCGGTACTGTTTCCGCTTCGCCGGAAACAATAATTCCCTTTTCGCTCGATCGACACGCGTTTCTCTGTTTGGTCTCGATCCACGAGCGTGACCGTCACCTTTGGAAACTTGGCAGCCACATCAAGACCCTTTATCGTTACTCGTCCAAATACATATGGGATCTGGGCGAAAGGCGAATTCAGCGAAGGAGTGGAGCCAAACTCCGCGCAGAAATCATCTGCCTGGGCATTTGCAGATATGGCGGCCGTCAGGATAAATAGGAACAAATACCGATTGCCGTGAATGGTCATAATCCTCAGGTTGCGATCAACAATTGTATCTCGGCCATTCTTCTCAAGCATCGCCGGGGCCGCAGTACTTTTCAGTAACTAACCTAAAATGGTATCCCATGGCGGCCAAAGTCAAGCCGTGAGAAATGTGCCTTGGATAGTAACGGATCACTTTGAACAAATAGTCCCAAAACTCAAACCGGGAGCGATCTAGGATACCGAGCTTTGCCAAGATCTTAGCTAAGGACTTTATATCGTGTATCAGAGACCGCTTGCGGGGCTCGATATGGTCATTATGGAAAAGCGAAAGACAATCAAGGGACCGGCGGTAGTATTCCTTTGGAGAGTATATGTTTTTGAGGATCGACTTAAAGCCCTTGATCAGAACGTCCGGGTTCATTTTTGGAATGAAGTTAATGGTCGCATCCGTATTGTTGCCAGTCGAGAGGGCCGTTAAGCGTCCCTCCCTTTCGAGCCGGCGCCACAGCTTGGTATCCGGAAGGGCGGAGAGAAGGCCGACCATGGCGAGGGGGATCGCGCTCTCTCGAATGAATGCGACTTGCCGCTCGAATATGTCCTCCGGATCGCTGTCAAAGCCAACGATGAAACCTGCCATCACCTCGAGGCCATAGCTCTGGATCTTATGAACAGACTCGAGCAGGTCGCGTTTCGTATTCTGGCCCTTTTGGGCCTCCGCCAACCCTTCCGGGGACGGAGTCTCGATACCGAGAAACACGCGGCGAAATCCGGCATCCTGCATTGATCGAAGAAGAGCTTCATCCTCAGCGAGATTCACGCTGGCTTCAGTAATGAACGAAAACGGGAATTTGCTCCTGCGAGACCAATCGATGAGATCAGGCATCAGCAGCCGGACATTCTTCTTGTTTCCAATGAAATTATCATCAACTATAAAAACGAGCCCACACCAGCCTGCGTCAGCCAGTGCATCGAGTTCCGCGAGCATCTGTTGATTTGTTTTCGTACGCGGTACACGACCGTAGATCTCGATAATGTCGCAGAATTCGCACTGGAATGGACACCCCCGGGAATACTGGACGCTCATGGCGCTGTATGCACTGAGGTCCAAGAGGGAGAAATCCGGCTTTGGGGTCAAATGCAGCGATGGACGTTCCCCGGACCTGTATGTGCGACGGGCTATCCCAAGCTCCAGATCGCTAAGGAATTCCGGTATGGTCGATTCAGCTTCGCCAACGAATATATGATCCGCTTCAGGGAGGCTTTCGCAGCTCGTCGATATAAAGGGCCCTCCAACCACTGTCCTTTTTCCTAGCGAACGGGAGAGAGTAATCACTCGTTCCAGTGATTCTCTCTGCACGATCATGGCGCTGATAAAGACCATATCAGCCCATTCAATGTCTTCCGTTCGGAGGTTTTGGATATTCATATCGATCAACCGGCGCTGCCAGACACCTGGGAGCATTGCGGACACTGTAATAAGCCCAAGGGGTGGAAACGCCGCTCTTTTCCCTTCGAACGTTATCGCATGACGAAAACTCCAATATGTGTCGGGAAACTCAGGATAGACCAAAAGAACGTTCATACCGTCAGTGTACTCTCGAAATCACCAATAACAAGCAATAATCGTTGCCTATTCCTCTGAATTGTGTAATAGATTTGTAAACTCCCTATCAGGCCCTCTAATTCTCCGGATCCTTTTTGTTTTCACGGTACCGAAGGCAATTGACTTCCCTATGTTTTCGGCAAATACTTTGAATATGAGCGACATTTTTACGCTTTCCATACGACCCGATGCCGGGGCTAATTTATCTCACAATGATCCCAATGACCCCCGGATGACGACCCTGATCCATACAGATCCGGACAGCTACGATCGCTCCGACATCGTCATTCTCGGATGTCCGCAGGATGAGGGTGTGAGACGAAGTGGCGGGCGTATTGGAGCAGCCGAGGCTCCTGATGCGATCCGAAAGCAGTTTTATCGACTCACAACGTTTAATATAAGGAAGAAGATCTTTGACCTGGGTGATGTGGTGATCGGACACGATCTCGAGGAGACACACGAAAATATCCTCTCGATCGCGAAACAGGTCCTCGCCGACGGGAAAAGGCTCATGGTCATTGGTGGCGGCGGCGACGTTTCATACCCGAACGGCCGGGCAATGGCGGAGGTTTTTGGACCGGAATGGTGGATAGGCATTAATATCGACGCTCACCTCGATGTTCGTATCGCACCTCAGCGTAACAGCGGCACTGCGTTTCGCCAACTTCTCGAAGAGGGTCATCTTATTGGTTCGTACCTTTACGAGGCCGGCTATCAGACGCATCTTACTTCGCCGGTCTATTATGAATACATTCGGTCGAAGGGCGTTCACAGGATAAGTCTCGAGCTTCTCAGGTCACGTGCTGAGGCTGACATCGAGCTGAAAGAACAAATACGCCAGAAGTTTATTGGACACAGCTCGTCTCTCAACACATTCTTTTCGTTTGACATGGACGCCGTGAGGATGGCGGATGCCCCCGGGACCTCTGATCCGTCACCTCTTGGGCTGAGGGCTGGAGAATTCATCCAATTGGTGAAATACGCTGCATCCCTTGCGAATACGCGTGTTATCGAATTTACAGGGGTCAATCCGCGTTATGATGTCGATGATCGAACGGCCAAACTTGTTGCGATCGGTATGCACCGCTTCTGTACCGGAGTAGCATAAGGGGACTGTCCGGTATTGACGCGACGATCGCGATCGGTGTTCTTCCCGTGCGACGGCCGACCGATGACATCAATTACCCTCATGTATTAGGATGGATGTTGCAATGACGATAACAAAGATCGCGAGTATTACTTTACTAACCATTCTGCTGACTCTATCCGCATATCCCTGGGGACCCACCGCAGCTGCTCCGTCGCTTCGGGCCGCTGAGACGAGGTGTGGTTGGTTTGAGAATCCAACTCCCGCCAACGCCTGGCTCGTTGATGCGGACCGGGAATGGACGATCTCGGTCCAGGGAGGCTATCAGGCGGAAGGAGATTGGCCGGAGTTCTCAAAGTCTCAGTGGGTAAAGACCAACGTCAACTATGGTTACGGATGTGCATGTATGCGGGTCACCAGCGACTCTTCAAAGGGTCGTATCATCAGGATATTGACCGCATACGCAAAACCCCTCTCCGCGTGTCGAAAAGATAAGGCATTAAAGGGCAAGGAACCCGGGGAATAGGCTCCGAACAATGCCAACTTGACAGGGTTTTCTCGGTTTGGCATTCTTTAAGTTCGCTTTTGCCCTGATTATTTTAGTGCGAAAACGAATGTAGGCACTTAGCTCAGTGGTAGAGCACTACCTTGACACGGTAGGGGTCAGCAGTTCAACTCTGCTAGTGCCTACCATTTACAATTTCGATAAGATGCTTTCGAAGAACTTTGCTGTTTTAACAACTACTACGACCCGCTTCTAATGGCGGGAAAATCGCGGTTTCCAAGGAAGCCTGCAAAGCAAAGTCGCTCTTATCGGATCTGATCTTTTTTAGTAGTAGGAAGTTTGTTGATCTAACTCATTTGAGCGACGTAGATCGTTGGAATGCCCTTACTTCGTTCGGGCCACTACACCGTATCGATCAACAACGTTATGAGCGAACTGAACATTAAATTTGGCCAAGATCAGCGGTCTATTCCCGCGCCTGCGACTGTCGCGGACGCGATAAAAGCGTTTGACCGCGACGTTTTGAAGAGATCCCTTGCCGCTAAAGTCAACGGCGAGGAGGTAGATCTGAATAAAGAACTTGCGGCTACGGACGAGGTTCTCGCGATCGAACCGATCATCGCTGCCTCGACTGACGGCCTCGAACTGATCCGCCATTCAACCGCTCATCTTCTTGCTGCTGCCGTTCTCGACCTTTTCCCGGGTACAAAGCTCGGCGTCGGTCCGGCGCTTATGGAAGATCCTCGATACGGATTCTATTACGACGTCATTGCTCCGCGAAATTTGACCGAAGAAGACCTGCCGGTGATCGAGAAGAAGATGCGTGCAATGGCAAAGCAGAATCTTCCCTATCGCCGCGAAGACGTCGAAAAGGCACGTATCCTTGACATGTTCAAGGATCGTGAGGAGCCGCTCAAATGCGAGCTCATCGACGAAAAGGTCGAGTCGGTCGCGAGCGTCTATTACATCGACAATTCGCCATTCATCGACTTCTGCCTTGGCCCGCACGTGCCGCACACCGGCAAATTACAGGCATTTAAGTTATTGGCTCTTTCCGGTGCTTATTGGAAAGGTGATGCCGAGCGCGAGCAGATGCAGCGTATCTACGGCACCGCTTTCGCGACACAGGAAGAGCTCGACGCGTGGCTAAAACAGCGTGAAGAAGCCGAAAAACGGGATCACAGAAAGCTCGGCAAACAGCTTGACCTCTTCTCGATCGACGACGATTACGGCCAGGGCTTGATCCTCTGGCATCCGAAGGGCGGCATTATCCGCAACGAGATGGAGCGGCTTCTCAAAGAAGAGCTTGAAAAGCGCGGATACAGCTTTGTTTTCACGCCGCATATCGCAAAACGCAATCTTTGGGTGACCAGCGGCCACGAGGGCAACTATTCGGATTCGATGTACGCTCCGACGAGCATCGAGGACGAGGAATACCGGCTCAAGCCGATGAATTGCCCGTTCCATATCGGTATATACAAATCGAGCCCGCGGTCGTATCGAGATCTGCCGCAGCGTTATTCCGAAATGGGCACCGTGTATCGAGCTGAGCTTTCGGGTACGCTGCACGGCTTGATGCGTGTACGGGGATTTTCGGTGGATGACGCTCACCTTTTTGTGCGGCCTGATCAGGTCCATGCAGAGGTTGCAGATTGTCTCGATTTCGCGATCAAGGTCTTTGAGACCTATGGCTTCGACAAAGTCAAATTCGAGCTTTCGGTACGCGGAGATGCTGAAAACAAAGGCTACCTCGGCACAGACGAGGATTGGGCAGCCGCCGAAGAGCAGCTTGCCAGTGCTCTCAAGGAACGTGAGATCTCGTACGAGCGAATCGAAGGTGAGGCTGCGTTTTACGGGCCTAAGATCGACATCAAGATCGAGGACGCCATCGGCCGCGTTTGGCAGCTCGGCACCATCCAACTTGATTTCAATCTGCCGGAACGGTTTGAGCTCGAATACACCGGCGACGACAATCAGAAGCATCGGCCGTTCATGATCCACCGTGCTCTCTTCGGTTCGATCGAACGGTTCTTTGGTGTGCTGATCGAGCATTACGCGGGGGCGTTCCCGCTCTGGCTTGCTCCGGTGCAGGTCGCAGTACTTCCGATCACCGACCGTATCAACGAATACGCTGATCAGGTGGCCGCCGATCTTAGGTCGTCCGGTTTCCGTGTCGAATCGAATACTCGTTCTGACAAGATCGGTGCTAAAATTCGGGATGCTCAAATGCAGAAGATCCCGTACATGCTGATCCTCGGCGATCAGGAACTCGCCAACGGCCAGGTCGCCGTTCGCGAGCGAAAACAGGGCGATGTCGGTGCGATGTCGCTGGAAGAGTTCAAGGAGAAGATCGCGGCCGAAAAGGCGAGCCGCAGTCTCTAAGACAGGCAATCAGCAAAGGAGGCACTTATCGCTAGAAGATTTGGTGGAAACAGATTTAAGCCGCGGTTCCGTGAACCGCTGCACCGCACGAACGAACGGATCAGAGTGCCGTCAGTGCGGGTCGTGTTGGAGGACGGTGGAACGCTTGGCGTAATGGACACGCGTGACGCGATCCAGGAAGCGAGAAATCGCGGGCTCGATCTCGTCGAGATCGCCCCGAACGGTCAGCCGCCGGTCTGTAAGATCATCGATTACGGCAAGTTTCTTTACGAGCAGAAGAAGAAAGCACACGAAGCAAAGAAGAAACAGGTCACTGTGCAGGTCAAGGAGATCAAGTTCCGCCCCGGCACCGACGATCACGACTATCAATACCGAATGGAGCATGCCCGCCAATGGCTGGGCGAAGGCGACAAAGTGAGAGCGGCGATCGCGTTTCGCGGCCGCGAAATGTCACACCGCGAGTTGGGAGCTAAGATCCTTAAGCGTTTGACCGAGGACCTGCTGGACTACGGTGATGTCGAAGTAGCACCGAAGATGGAAGGCTATCAGATGTTCACGATACTAGCTCCGAAGAAAGCGAAGGTCGCCGGTTCTGCCAAACACAGCTCAGTGGCCCCCAACAAGGCCGAGGAACCTGCAAAGGCAAAGAAGGCCGAGAAGAAGGCGGCAGAAAAACCCGCTGCCGAGTCAATGGACGACGACGAGATCTTTTAGAAAGTACCTTAAGTAGTACTTGTAAGTTATTAATAGGAGAAAGGTTATGCCTAAACTAAAAACACACAAGGGCGCAGCAAAGCGTTTTCGCTCGACCGCATCGGGCAAGTTCAAGCGCGGCCACAGCCATGCTCGTCATATTCTGACAAAGAAGACGAATAAGCGTAAGCGCATCCTCGACATCGATGTACTCGTGAGCGAGGGCGATCAGAAGCGCGTGGAGAAGATGCTGCCGTACGGTAGAGATTAACTGGTTCGGAGTAACTGCATTAGCGGGCTGACCCGCTTAAGTGCGGGGCTCCGATCGATCGTAAGGAGATATAAGATGCCAAGAGCAAAACGTGGTAATAAGCGCACCGAAAAGCGCAGGAAGATATTAGATCTGGCCAAGGGCTATCGTGGAACGAAATCCAAACTGTACAGATCTGCCAAGGAATCAGTCGAAAGGGCACTAAATTTCGCCTATACCGGACGCAAGTTGAAAAAGCGCGACTTTCGCAAGCTTTGGATCGTTCGTATCAATGCCGCATGCCGTTTGAATGACATAAAGTACTCGCAGTTCATCCACGGGCTAAGCCTTGCGGGTGTCGAACTTGACCGTAAGGTCCTTGCCGATATGGCGGTGAAGCAGCCCGAGGCGTTTGCTGCGGTAGCTTCGCAGGCAAAAGACGCGATCAGCAAGCAGGCAGTAGCAGCATAAGAGGCCGTGCTTTTCATGGTCATCGAGCATTTTAAGGGCCGCAACCCCGCACCCGTTTACAAACGATTTGCGGAAAGTGGTCGCTTAATACCGGAAGGCCTGAATTACCTGAATAGTTGGATCGAGGTCGGAATGGACCGGTGTTTTCAGGTTATGGAAACAGATGATCCGATCCTTCTGCAGGAATGGATAAAGAACTGGGGCGACCTGGTCGATTTTGAGGTCGTTCCGGTCGTAACTTCCGCTGAAATGGTCAAGCTATTTACCGACAACAATTAGCGGCAACTGTTAAAGTTAATTGGCGTGAGGATCATATACATCCTCACGCCTTTTACTTATATTCCAACCTCAGCCTTTGCTTCGGCAAACTTCTCTATCGCAAAGTCCAGATCTTCTTTCGAATGCCCCGCCGAAACCTGAGTTCGGATGCGGGCCTTCCCTTTAGGCACCACGGGGAATGAGAACGGGATCACGTAAACACCCTTTGCCAATAACGCCTCTGCCATTTTCACCGCCGGGATCGCCTCACCGAACATTACCGGAACGATGGGATGCTCGCCCGGCAAGACGTCGAGCCCGATCCCCGCGATCTTTTCGCGAAAATATCGTGTATTCTCCTGCAGCTTGTCTCGAAGCTCCGTCGATGCCGTGAGCATGTCGATCGCCGCGATCGCAGCCGCAACGATCGGCGGTGCAACGGAATTAGAGAAAAGATATGGCCGTGATCGCTGACGAAGCAGGTCTATGATCTCTTTCCTGCCGCTAGTATATCCGCCACTCGCACCGCCAAGGGCTTTGCCAAGGGTACCGGTGATAACATCGACGCGGCCCATTACACCGCAATGTTCGTGAGTGCCCCGACCGCGTTCGCCTACGAAGCCGACTGCGTGCGAATCGTCGACCATTACCATTGCATCGTACTTCTCGGCGAGATCACATATCTCCTGCAGCTTTGCAATGTATCCATCCATCGAAAAGACGCCGTCGGTTGCGATCATTTTGAAGCGCGCGGAACCAGCTTCATGCAGCTTCGCCTCAAGATCTGCCATGTCCCCGTTCTTGTAACGGTAGCGAAGCGCCTTACTTAAACGTATACCGTCGATCACGCTGGCGTGATTTAATTCGTCCGAGATAACGGCATCTTCTTCACCCAATACCGTCTCAAACAAGCCGCCATTTGCATCGAAGCACGACGTGTAGAGGATCGTGTCCTCAGTTCCCAGAAACTCGCTGATCTTTCGCTCGAGTTCTTTATGGATGGACTGAGTACCGCAAATAAACCTGACAGATGACAATCCAAAACCCCACTCGTCTAATCCCTTGTGTGCAGCCGCAACAATTTCAGGATGGTCTGAAAGTCCAAGGTAGTTATTGGCACACATGTTTAGAACTTCGCGGCCGCCAACCTCAATACGAGCCTCCTGCGGGCTCTCGATGATGCGCTCATTCTTAAATAATCCGGCCTCCCGGATCTCATTCAAGGTACTTTCGAGATGATGCTTTACATTACCGTACATAATTTCCCTTCAGTTTTCCTTATGTCGAATTACCCGATCAAGCCTCGCTCCAATCGAGAACAACCTTGCCCGAGTCACCGGTTCGCATCACCTCAAAGCCTTTCTCAAATTCCTTATACGAGAAGCGATGCGTGATTATCGGCGAGATGTCGAGCCCGCCCTCGAGGAGGACGCTCATTTGATACCAGGTTTCGTACATTTCCCGGCCATATATGCCCTTTATCGTGAGCATATTGAATATTACCGTCTTCCAGTTGATAGCGAACTCCTCCGACGGAATGCCAAGAAACGCGACGTTACCGCCGTGGGTCATATTCGCGAGCATGTCGCGAAACGCTGTCGGATTTCCGGACATCTCCATGCCGACGTCAAAGCCCTCTTTCATGCCGAGTTCCTTCTGGATGTCGGCTATCGACTTTTCACGTACGTCCACCGCGAGAGTAACGTCAAATTTCTGAGCGAGTTCAAGACGTTTAGGATTGACGTCTGTGATCACGACGTGGCGAGCTCCAGCGTGTTTCGCTACTGCGGCCGCCATAATACCGATCGGTCCGGCACCGGTGATCAAGACATCCTCTCCGAATACCTCAAAGGCGAGTGCAGTGTGCACGGCATTTCCAAATGGGTCAAAGATCGCGGCGACGTCCAGATCGACATCTTTGTTGTGCTTCCAAATGTTCGTGAAGGGCACAGCCATATATTCCGCAAATCCGCCATTCGTATTAACCCCGTAACCGAGCGTATTCGCGCATTTGTATCGCCGTCCCGCAAGACAGTTTCGACATCGGCCGCAGACCAGATGTCCTTCCACGCTAACAATATCGCCAACATAGAAATCGTTAACATTAGAACCAACCTCGACGATCTCGCCGACAAGCTCATGGCCAAGGATGGTTGGAATTTTTATCGTACTCTGCGCCCATGCGTCCCAGTTCCATATGTGGACGTCCGTTCCGCAAATGCCGGTCCGCTTGAGCCTGATAAGAACGTCGTTGATACCGATCGTCGGTTCGGGTACGTCCTCGAGCCAGAGTCCGGGTTCGGCCTTGCTTTTTACTATTGCCTTCATATAGTTAGCTTGAATTATCTTTCTTCCAAGATTCGATGATATCAAACAGTTATCCGCCTCGCTAACGCATCTGGAAATTGGCAAGGCCCTGTGGAAAAACGCATTCCCACGCTGTAAATAAGGCAGGCAAATCGGTTATTCTTATGGTTTATGTCCGATAGCAATCGCGAGATCAATCAACTCAGAGATCGTCTCCTGGCGGAGCTTGGCCCGGTTTCCGGACAATTGGCTGATGATGTATCGTTGGCCGATGCCGAGGAGAAGCTTCGCGACCTCAAAGATCTCAAGGTCCGTCTTACAGGAAAGAAGTCAGATCTCTCCGGCATCAAGAAGGTGATCGGTTCCGTCGCCCCCGAGGAACGAGCTGCCTTCGCTCAGGCCGTTCAGTCACTCGAGAAAGAAGTGAATTCAATTCTGGATTCGACCGAGACTAGGCTAACCGCCGTAATTGCTGAGATGCGGACGGAACTCGAACGTCTTGACGTGACGATACCCGGCCGAAGGCCGCGGACCGGGCACCTGCATCCGATCACGATACTCCGGCAGAAGATCGAGGACATTTTTGTCTCGATGGGCTATGCGATCGAGGACGATCGCGAGATCGAGACCGATTATTACAATTTCGACGCCTTGAATATCCCGGAAGATCACCCGGCTCGCGAATCGCAGGACACCTTCTATACAACTAAGGGATTTGCTCTCAGATCGCAGACATCAACGGTTCAGATCCGGGCGATGGAGCGCCGCGGGGTGCCAATTCGCATTATCGCTCCGGGCAAGGTCTTTCGCCGAGACACGCCGGATATGACCCACGTGCCAATGTTCCACCAGATCGAGGGGCTTTGTGTCGATAAGGGCATAACAATGGCCCATCTCAAGGGAACGGTAACGGAATGGCTCAAGCGTCTATTCGGCGAGGACACACTAACGCGTTTTCGGCCGTCATACTTCCCGTTTACCGAACCGAGTGCGGAATTCGACTTTTCGTGCTTCAAGTGCCACGGGACGGGCAAATTCGAAGGTGACCGCTGCCGGCCATGCAAAGGCTCTGGGTGGATCGAGCTTGGCGGCTCGGGAATGGTCCATCCGAACGTTTTGCGTGCCTGCGGCGTCGATCCGACCGTGTACTCGGGCTTTGCCTTTGGATTCGGGCTTGAGCGAATGACGGCGTTGATGTACTCGATCGACGATATACGGCATATGTTCGAGAATGACGTGCGATTTTTGGAGCAGTTTAGATGAACATCAGCTATAACTGGCTAAAGGGTCTTATCGATCTTGATCTCTCGCCCGAGGATACCGCGGCTGCTTTGACGCGTGTCGGCCTGGCTGTCGAGGGCATTCATCCTCATAAGGACGACTTCGTGTTCGATATCGACCTGACCTCGAACCGCCCGGATTGCCTTTCGCATCTCGGCGTCGGACGCGAATTGGCCGCGATCATTAAGGCGGAAACACGACCGGTAGGGAGCGTGTCTTCGTCCAAAGATGCGGCCGCATTGGGTACTTCCAATCTCGTAACGATCGAAGATCCTGACCTTTGCAACCGTTTCACCGCGCGTGTTATTCGGGGAGTGAACGTCGGGCCGTCACCACAGTGGCTTGTCGACCGGCTCGAAGCTGTCGGTGAACGCTCGATCAACAACGTCGCTGATATTACGAATTACGTTATGCTCGAGCTCGGTCAGCCGATGCACGCCTTTGACCTGAATAAGCTGGACGAGAATCGCATCGCAGTCCGGCGTGCACACCCGGGTGAAGAAATAACTACTCTCGATGAAGTGGACCGAAAGCTCGAAGGTTCGATGCTCGCGATTTGCGACGCTGAGAAGCCGGTTGCGATCGCTGGCATTATGGGCGGCCACGATTCGAGTATCACTAATTCAACGGTTAATGTTTTACTTGAGGTTGCCTATTTTAACCGTGGAAATATAAGGGCAACATCGCGAAGACTTAATCTCGCGACTGAGGCCAGCTACCGCTTCGAAAGAGGTGTCGATATTGAGAATCTCAAGCGTGCATCTGACAGGGCAGCAAGTCTGATATGCGAACTCGCGGGTGGCGAATTAGGTGAATTCGTTGATGTTTATCCGACAAGAGCATTGCAGAATTCGATTCAGTCAGGCGATATATCGAGATCCGTTAAGCGGCTGACCGGCCTCGATGTTCCAACGGACGAATGTATTCGGATCCTGAATGCTTTAGGTATCGGTAATAGCGGGAACACCTTCATCTCCCCGACCTGGCGGCACGACATCGCGATTGAAGAAGACCTCGTCGAGGAAGTCGCCCGTCACGCGGGTTACGAGAATATTGCCGAAGAATTGCCGCCTGCCTACGGAGCGGGGGAATATCAGCATACAGAGCATCTCGAGCGGGGCCTGCGCCAGGCTCTGACCGGGATGGGTTTTGATGAAGCGATCTCATACAGCTTCATTGATACCCGTCACGATGGAGTTTTCGAACCCGTTCCTGCAGTCATCATCCCAGATGCCCCTGAACCTTATGTGACACTTCAGGATTCTGTGATCGAGGGCGCTGTGCGAATGCGTTTATCCGCTCTACCTGGTCTTTTGGAGGCAATTCGGCTGAATTTCAATCATCAACGCCGGAATATCAAACTATTCGAACTTGGTAAAGCCTTTGGGACCGGTATCGGAGAAAATGATCTTCCGAACGAACAGGAGATATTTGCCATCGCGATCACCGGCGATGAGGTCGAACAGAACAGATCGATGGCTATCCGCGAGCTTGGGTTTTACGATGCGAAAGGTGCGATCGAAGCCGCATTGGACGCTCTCGGCGTCACTAATGCCGAGTTCATGCCATCCGAGCCCAGTCATCTTCGCCGGGGCCAGGCCGCGTCGATCGTTGTTGGCGGTGAGGTAATCGGCTCCGTCGGAAGGCTAAATGACAATATTTCAGCTACTTATAAATTTCGCCAGCCTGTGTTTCTCGGTGAGCTTAATTTAACAAGAGTGCTCGAACTAAGCTCGCCTCCTCGTTCTTACAGGCCGCTTGCAAAGTACCCCGGAATAACACGGGATGTCTCTTTCCTGGTGAAACGGAACGTTTCGTATAACGCCATTCGGGATGCGGTCTCAGCTCAGAATTTTGATCTTTGCCGGGCGATCTCGTTCGTAGATCTGTATGAAGGGAAGGGCCTTGCGGATGACGAGAGATCAATAACCATAAGGCTCGAATACCGTAGTGATGAGAGAACATTGGTCGAGGACGAGGTTGAAGCAATACATAAGCAAATTGTAGCTGAAATCTGTTCCCGACTCGGTGTCAGACAACGTCTTTGATATTTCTTAATCTTTTACTTGAAGTTTTTGACGAAAGCAAAGATAATCTTTTCCACAGCTTTCAATGCCTTAATTTTGGAGACTCTTTAGATGAACGGCCTAACGGGAATGGAAAAGTTCTCGCACCTTGAGGACAAGATCTACTTGACCATCGAGTTTGCCAAAAAAATGCGAGAAGAAAGGGATCGGCTTGAATCCGAGGCGGCTTCCCTGCGCCGACAGGCGATCGAAGCTGCCGCCGAGAGAGATTCCGCAAAGTCAAAGCTCGCTGTACTTTTGTCGGAGCGTGATTCGATCCAGCTTAAGGTTGAAGCGATGCTCGATGCGATCACCCTTATTGACGCCGACGCAGCTGAGGCGGTTGGCAGGTAAGATCAGTATGTCAGAACAGACCATTAGAGTTGAGATCTACAACCAGACGTATAGCATCCGTTCGGACGGTGACAATGAGTATATTCAGGACCTCGCCGCATATGTCGACTCGAAAATGCGTGAGATCTCGTCCGGTACGATGACAGTTGACTCTCTTAAGGTCGCTATCCTTGCGGCACTCCATATAGCTGACGAATACTACCAGCTTCGCCATGCCCAAGCCCAGAATGACGCCCAATTGGCCGCGCGCAGTTCTGAGTGCTCGGAGATGCTCGATCGCATATTGAAGCATCGGGATGTGCAGGCTCAGGTCGTTGAGATCGAGCAGTAGGCTCCCGGGACCGTTTCGTTTCCTTACTATCCCTAATGTGCTAAAATCGGTCTTGGCGAAGGAATTGGACTGCGATTCTCGTTAACGGACGCAATTACAATTGAGCCAACATATGAATGCCGGGAGGCTAATGCCGATCGTCGGTGCTTTTCTCTATGGAGGCGAGCCATAGGCTTCGGCTTTGATATCCCAAGTGGATAGAAAGCCACCCACCTGTAATCTACAGGTTCAATTCATACGTTCGCACGGCTTTGCGGTTTTCCTTCGCCAATCAGATGCTGCTTGCTCTGGCATCTTATCTATTTGTCGGGAACGGGGCGGTCATCCTCGCGTTCCAGTTCTAAACGGATCTCTTCAGTCATTTTTGCCGCCTCAAGTGCCAACGGGAGTTCTGCGGTTCGAGCATTTAGTTTTTTAAGTGCAATTTCCTGGTCCGCGAGCGTCCCGCCTCGGCTTGCGGCCGCTTCGATCATTTGAAGCCGCGCCTCAGCCTCCGAAAGCATTAGCTTAGCTTCCTCATTTATACGCGAGATCTTGTCGATATCGTCCCTGATCTGAGCCTGAAAATCTTCAGCACGCGCCGATTTTAACTGCTTAAGTGAATTTTGACGCCGTTTTGCATATTGCAGTTCCCTCTTCGAGGAATTGACTATCCGGGAAGCCGTCAACCGCGAAGCAAGCATGTCACGATAGGCATCCGCGAGAATTGGATCTCGGCCTTCGATTCCCCGCAATGCCCGTTTCTCGGCGGGTCTGAGCTCATTGCGAAACCAATCGATCTCTTGAGCCCTGATCCCGTTCGCCGCGATCCGCTCACGCATCTCCTTAGTCCAACGTGCCCTTCTAGCGGCCAGTACACCGGTAATTATCAAACCAGTAATGAACGCCAGCCCCGTAGCGATTGCTCCGAAAAAAAGGATCACCGCTGCCGCCGGCGGGCCGGAGGCAGTCAGGAGGACAAGCAGCAAAGTGATAACCGCAGGGAGGATGGGCAGAATGAAAGGAGCAGCGATGGCACCGGCCTTAAGCCTGCTGCCACGCCGCAAATCCGATGGACTGATCCGCTCCAATGCCATATCGACTAAGAGTCTAGCGCATCGCCCACACATTTGCTGAGATCCGAGCCGCAAGTTTCCAAATCAAAAAAGTTCATCATTCCGCACGAAATAGTTTATTATTCAAGGACTGGCACATATCGCGTATGAAAAGAGCTGCCTTCTTATCTTTTATTTTCGGCCTGATCATGGCCTTCGCCGTTTCCGCGACTGCCCAACCGCCCGGCGGTGACGAAAAGCCGCGTGTGCGACCAATGACTATTCCGATTTCGATCTTTACGAAAAAGGAACTTCGTGAAAATCAAGCAGAGGAGTTTGTACAAGCTGATAGGTTGATCGTCAGAGAAGATAACGAGGAGCAGCGAATACTTTCAATACGAAGCAATAGCGAATCGCCTCTATCTATCGCCCTTCTGATCCAGGAGGACTTGACGTCCAACTTCAATCTGCAGATCAAGGACATTCAGGATTTTATCCGCAACCTTCAGAAAGGCACACGAGTAATGGTCGCCTATTCTCGGGCCGGATCGCTCGATGTTAGGCAGCGGTTTACAGACGACCTCGATAAGGCCGCTAAATCTCTGAGGATCGTCTCGGGAAGTTCGACATTTGGCCCGCGCAGCCCTTTTGACGGTGTGTCGGATGTGCTTGGAAGGTTTGACGGTGTTCCGTCAGGGCGCAGGGCGATACTTCTCTTTTCGGATGGTCTCGATACATCTCAAGGGACAAATCTTGCCTCTATTTCACAGAGTGTGGCACTCGACCAGGCGATCTTGAAGGGCCAGCGTAAAGGGGTCGCAGTTTACTCTTTCTATTCGCCTACCGAGTCGTCAGATCGCGGAAGCTCGATCTTTGTCCTCGCCGCGCAGGGAGCACTTGCAAAGCTCTCCGACGGTACAGGCGGGCGTGCCTTCTACCAAGGTTCTATTGCCCCGATAAGTTACCTCCCTTTCTTTAAGGAGTTGGTACTTTCGATCAACAGGCAGTTTGCTCTGACGTACCTCTCGACTCACATGAAAAAGGGTTACCACAAGATCAGTGTCGTGAGCACTAATCCGGAGGTCAAAATAGAGCATCCGAAAGGCTATTATTACCGCTGAGGTCCAATTGGTATCTTCGTACGGCAAGTTTGGCAGACCGCTACGTCTTCCTTGACCAAAAATCCAACCCAAAACAACGGGAAAAAGAACACCAAGAGTACTGCGAATGTGATCCATCCTGCAGTGGAGATCCGCCGCTCCACGTACGGCATCAACTGACTGGCACATTGCGGACAGCGGAACGGCATTCCAACCTGCCGAGGCTGCTTATATGCAAGCGGCGCGGGCTGAAACGCCTGGGTGGCGGGATCGATATTTCTTGTGTGTGGTTGAACAGTGCCTGTACCATGCGTTCGCCGGGCCTCGTTCGCTGAATGAAACTCATCTGTCTTCCATGCGTACGGCCGCGGGGCCGTGTGATCGAACGGGTCCTGAGGCATAACTTGTCCCTGGATCGCGATGAATTTACTTCCGCAGAATCTGCAGAAATGGGTGTCGGGCGAATTCAGCTTTCCGCAATTTTGGCAGGGATTCATATGCTAAGGAGTTCTATCCAAGTAGGCAGAATATCAAACTTTGCATTCCATGCTGAAATAGCGGGGCCACGCATCTAAGTAAATTTGATCGGTCCGCCTTTCCTGATCGACTGATACACCGATTCTACAAGTTCTACTGCCCGATACCCATCGACAGCTTTCACCGGTGGTTCCCTACCCTCGAGAATGGCCGAAATGAACGCAGCATCCTCAGCAACAAAGCCTTTTCGCGAATCTTCGTCCACCATGTGAAAAGAATGAACAACGGCGTCCGGTGTCAGTCCGCGGCAGTCCGTGAGCCGCAGCATTTCCTCGGCAACGATCGTTCGGTGATGACAAAACACCTCAATGCGCTCAAACGGAAACAGCCAGCTTGCATCCGCAGATGACGCAAACGTACAGTGAAAACCATTTTTGAACTTGAAAATCACCGAGAATTCGTCAATCTCGGGATACTCATGCTGCGAGCCAAAAGCGATCAGCTCTTCTACCTCGCCGAACTGAAACCTAAGCATGTCAAGAAAATGCACCGTCGTTTCGTAAAGGAATCCACCAGTCACGTTCGTGTCACCCGTCCACGCCGGGTTCTTTAACTCACCGCGATTCATCTTGATATGGGCTGAGTGAGGTTCATCGGTCGCAAGAAGTTCCTTCAGCTTGACATATAACGGTGCAAAGCGACGGCTGTGCCCAACTTGGAATACGTGGTCCGAACCGTCAGCAGTATCAAGTAGTTTCTTCGCGTCATCGACACCGATCGCAAACGGCTTCTCGCAGAACACGTGCTTGCCTGCATTGACCGCGGCGGTCGCTATTTCGATATGTGTTCGATTCGGGGCACAAACGAGCACTGCATCACAATGATCGAAAAGCTCCTCCCTTGAAGAACATACTATGCCACCGATCCTTTTTGCGGTTTGCTTAGCTCGCTCCGGGATGATGTCGTACAATGCCGCGACCTCAGCGCGCGGGTCCCTTGCATAGATACCACCGTGAACGTTCC
Source organism: uncultured Chloracidobacterium sp. (assembly GCA_964545145.1). Classification (GTDB taxonomy): domain Bacteria; phylum Acidobacteriota; class Blastocatellia; order Pyrinomonadales; family Pyrinomonadaceae; genus OLB17. Next base: position 81,913 of record CAZJFB010000003.1, read on the forward strand.
CAATATATCCCGTACCGACGATGCCGATCTTTACTTTTTCCATTACCAACCACCGCCTGCAGAATATCGGCCAAGGCCAAGCACCTGCTCCGTTGCCGCTTTCGCCCTTTGAGCCACATCAAAGGGATCTTGATCCCAATACTCCGGACGAAATATCTCGATGCTGACCATCCGGTCGTATCCGATACCGTCAAAGTGTTCTTTCATTTCACGAAGCGGTAAGATCCCCTCCCCTGGAAACAACCGGTGAGAGTCGGTGAGGTGCTCTTTTGGAAGATCCTCAGAATCGTTGATATGAAAAATAAACAATTTTTCGGGCCGCATTTGATCGATCGCCTCAAACGTTGAGCCGCCGGCGTAGAAATGAAACGAATCAACCACGTTCCCGACATTATCGCGGCCGACCCTTTCGACGATCTCGTTGCAAAGTTCGAGCGTCTGCACCGAGCAATCCGACTGGCCAAGGAACTCGAACGCAAGTGATACTCCATATCCTGCAGCGATGTCGCCAAGCTCGTTGAGAACACGGACCGATTCATCGATGATCTCGTCTCTCGTCTTTTCGGTCGGAAGTTTACCCGGAACAACGACAATGTAGGAACATCCGAGGTGCCCTGCGATCTCCGATAACGCTTCGCACTCTTGTTTGATCGCCTCGTACTCCTCGGGTGATCGAAATGTCACATGTTCGATAGAGTTGATCGAGTACGGTGCTAGATTCGCGGCCGATAACTCAGCTGACAGATCACTTACTGTCTTTGTTTCGAGGTATCGGTAAAGTTTAGCCGACCAGATCTCAAGCAGATCATAACCCGCGGCTCCAGCCGCACTAATATCCGTAGAAAGGTCGGCGTGCATCGTCGTGGCGCCGTTGAATGCTATTTTCATCCCAATTGATCAAGAAAAACTGATCTTAACACGGTATCATACGTCCCCACGACACGCATCGCAGCAAACGGATCCCGTTGCGGACGCGTCGAATGATGGGTTAATCTAAAAAAAGCTCGCCTAGATCGCTAGTATGCATATTAAGAATCTTATTGTTCCCGTTCTATTGTCAGTACTCTTTTCTGTAAGTGTCATTAGTGGTCAATCTGACGCCGCTCTGCGTAATGTGATCGAAAAGGACCGGTCGAGCCGTGATGGGGCCGGCAAGCTAATGCTGCTCTCAGCGACGGAACATCTTCAGCGAGGACAGATATATTTCGAGAATCGCCACTTTCCTGAGTCCCGAGAACATTTCTCAAAGATCCTGGAGAACTTCCCGACCGATCCGGTAATTTCCGGTGCGATCTTTATGACCGGGAGGTCGTACTATTGGGAACGGAACTATTCTCAGGCAATTCCCTTTCTGGATCGTGTCGCACGGGAGTTCCCGGCTACTAAGGACGGCCGCGAAGGCCTGTATTTTAATGGAGCCTGCCATGTGAGGCTCGGTAAGAATGCGGAGGCCGCGAAGATCTATGAACAATATACCGTGATGTACCCGACCGGCGAGAGGATCGACGGGGCCTATCTTAACGCAATTGACGCTCTGCGTGAAGCCAGAAAATATGACGAAGCGAACGCTTGGGTAGAAAAGGCTCGACAGAGATTCAGTGGCACAGCAAGCGAGACCAATGCGCTGCAGGCTAAGCTTAGGATGGAGCTCTATCGAGGGCACTGGAATGACGTGGTAGCCACAGCCGACACTATTATCAACGGCGGTAAGTTCTATGCATCGATGACGAGCCTCGACGAGGTCAAATTTCTCAAGGCTCTCGCACTGGAAAAAGCCGGAAAGCGAAGCGAGGCTAACGTGATATACGGCTCGATCCCCGGCTCGCTTACTTCGTATTACAGCGGCTTGGCAGCCCAGAAGCTTGGTCAATCATCTTTGGTAAAGCTTACCTCTCAGGTTTCGTCCAAGGATTTCCCGATCGTCTTTGCGGATGATCTTCTTCGAGAGACAAAGAAACGAAATATCGATCCTCGCTTTGTCCTTGCGATAATGAAACAAGAAAGCACGTTTCGACCCGGCGTAAAATCGCCTTCAGCGGCCCGCGGACTGCTGCAACTCGTTTACGATACTGCCCTGAAGTACAACAAGAAGGCTGGCTACCCAACCATAGAGGCCGACGATCTATACAAACCAAACGTTAATATTGCGATCGGGTGCGAATATATAGCTGATCTCAAGAATCAGTTCGGTGGACTTTACGAAGCTATAGCAGCCAGCTACAACGGAGGTGAGGACAACGCCGCACGCTGGCTTGATCGATCGAAACCGAAGGAACCCGGTGTATTTGCTGCTGAGGTCGGCTTTGCCGAGACAAAGAACTACGTTTTCAAAGTAATGACCAACTACAGGATCTATCGGGAACTTTATGATGAGAATCTCGTGAAGCGATGACCGCCTTTTCGAATATCAAGCCGATCTTGCTTAAAGGGTTGAGTTAGGCCTCCCAGTCGCCTTGCCCTTCCCGTTCTACCTGGTACCCTGCCCTTTCAAGGTGCCGTTTGACATCACGGCCGTGTTCGTTGTCACGGACTTCAAGAAGCATCTCGATCCCCACGCGGCCCAACGGGGCAAGCCACATCGCTCGTCGATGGAAGACCTCAATTACATTGGCTCCGGCTTCCGCGACCGTATCCAAAAGCCCCGCAAGATTACCCGGACGGTCGATCACCAAAACGCTGAGCATGATATAGCGCCCCTGCCTGACCAATACATGATCCAAGACGCGCGTTAGAAGATTTGCATCGATGTTACCGCCGCAGAGTACCGCACAAAACGTCTCATCCGGTTTCAATTCAACTTTCCCGGCAAGGACCGCCGCAAGACCTGCGGCTCCGGCACCTTCGACGACGAGCCTATTATTCTGAACACTGTGAAAGATACCCTGGGCGATCTCTTCTTCGTCCACCTCGACGATCTCGTCAACAAACTCACGAATTATCGGGAGCGTCATCTCACCCGGAGTCTTCACCGCGATCCCGTCAGCGATCGTGGGCTTCGGCTCAGGTATCACGGCGTGGCCTGCAGCCAGCGACGGCTTTACCCATGAGACATTCTCAGACTGAACGCCGACGATCCGGACCGTCGGTTTTAATGTCTTGGCAGCTATCGCGATGCCTGAGATAATTCCGCCGCCGCCGATCGGCACAATGATGGTAGTCACTTCAGGCAACCCTTCGACGATCTCCATTCCGATCGTCCCCTGGCCCGCTATTATCCTTTCATCGTCGAACGCATGCACATATGTCAATCCGTTCTGAGCCTGCAGTCCTTTTGAGTAGGCGACCGCCTCATCAAACGTTGTCCCCTTAAGAATGACCTCAGCACCAAACCCGCGCGTTGCATTTACTTTTGTAAGTGGAGCAAACTCCGGCAGGACGATCGTTGCCTTTATACCTACTAACCGTGCCGCGAGAGCCACGCCTTGAGCATGATTTCCGGCTGAAGCCGTGATCACGCCCCTGTTTTTCTCGTCATCAGACAACTGAGAGATCTTGTTGTACGCACCCCGGATCTTGAAAGAACCGCTCTTTTGCAGGCTTTCTGCCTTTAGATAGGCATTCGCACCAAGTTCACGAGAGAGTCTTTTGTCCCCAAGTATTGGGGTCTGCGTGATAACGTCCTTTATTCTCTGACGGGCGTCCTGAATATTAGCTAGAGTCACTGTCATGATTGAAGCGAATTATAGCAAACGTGCGAATAATAGAGTATATTTGCACTATCGCAAAACAGGAGGACTTCAATGGACGTATTCGGGGTTGGCGCAATCTTTCTTATCTTCTTAGGGATCGCTCTTCTTACCATTGCCTGGAAAACGATAAAGATCGTTCCGCAATCGAGCGTTCTGCTGATCGAGCGGCTTGGACGTTTTCACCGACTTGCAAGCAGCGGATTGAATATTATCATTCCGTTTTTTGAGGCCCCTCGGGCCGTCTATTGGACAAATGCCCGTCCTGGACTTACTTCGATCGACCTTCGCGAACAGTTTATCGATTTGCCTCCTCAGTCGGTGATTTCCCGTGACAACGTAATGATGGGCGTCGATTCGGTCGTTTACTGGCAGGTGACAGATCCGATCAAAGCAACATATGAAGTTAATGACCTTGTCGGCTCGATCGTCCAACTGACATTCACCGGCATGCGTTCGGTGATCGGTAAACTCGATCTCGATCACACATTATCCAGTCGCGATCAGATCAATAACGAGCTTAGAATGATCCTCGACGAGGCAACCGACAAATGGGGCGTAAAAGTAACCCGTGTCGATATCAAGAACATCACTCCACCTGAGGACGTGCGGATAACCATGGAAAAGCAGATGACTGCCGAGCGAAATCGCCGTGCACTTATTCTGCAGGCCGAGGGCGACAAGCAGGCGGCTATTACGCGAGCCGAAGGCGAGAAGCAAGCCGCCGTCACCAGGTCCGAAGGCGAGAAGGCTTCTGCAATCTTACAGGCTGAGGGAGCAGCACAGGCTCGACTTACAAATGCGAGCGCAGAGGCACAGGCAATTGCTCAGATCGCTGGAGCGATCGGCGATCGCGGCCAGACTGCTCAATACCTAATAACTTCTCGATATGTAGACTCGATGCGCGACATGGCAAGAACGCAGAATTCGAAGGTGATCTTTATGCCGACAGAAACGAGCGGAGTACTTTCGTCAGTCGGCGCATTTAAGGAGATCTTTGCCGCTACCGGCGAAGATTCGCCTGAGCTGCCAAAGCCTCCTCGCAGTCCGAGGGAATTGGAGAAATAGAATGCTTAAAGTAGTAGTTGTTATCCTGATCTTGGCCGCGGTCGCCGTTGCCGGTGCGGCATATCGCTATGGCTTTATTTTCAATCCAACCCCGACGGCTGCCCCCGCGGAAAGGTCTGTTTATGATTTCTCGATGAAGAACATAGACGGACAGGACATCAGACTCGACGCCTTCAAAGGCAAGGTCGTCATGATCGTAAACGTAGCGAGTAAATGTGGTTATACGCCGCAATATGAGGGTCTCGAGGCGATCTACAGGAAATACAAAGATCAGGGATTGGAGATACTCGGCTTCCCTGCAAATAACTTCATGGGCCAGGAACCGGGCACCGAGAAAGAGATCAAGGAGTTTTGCTCGACAAAATACGGAGTGACCTTTCCCATGTTCGCCAAGATCTCCGTCACGGGTGCCGATCAACATCCGCTATACACGTTCCTGACAAGCAAGCAGTCTA
>CAZJFB010000004.1:0-40375 GCA_964545145.1 uncultured Chloracidobacterium sp.
ACGATGAGAACGGATCTAAGCAATTTGATCTTCATAGTTTCGTTATTTCTCTTCTAACTTACGGCAGTACGACCCCAGATGTTCCATACAGTGAGCAAACCGGGGGACGCCGCCGCCGGACAAATTGCGACGAGGCCTTATTCCTGCCGTGAGGCTCGCGTAGTTCTCCCGGCCTGTCGGAATTCGAGGCCTGTGACCTTGCCGTCGGCGTTCTTAATGAAGGTGATCGTCGCGTCAACGACTTTCAGGAAAAACACCGTCTCGCTTTCGGCAAAAAGCGGCACAGGTTTCGGCTGGCCGGGCGGCAGGAACGTAAGACCGCTGCCTTCCCTGCCGATCGTGAAGGAAAGGCCCGGGGCGACGTCGTATTTACCGACATATTGGTCGAGCAGCTTGGCGTCGAGGATCATCTCCTTTCGATCCTTAGGGATGTCGTATCGGTCGCCGTACAGGATCGCAAGGAGGTCGTTGCCGACGACGTTGGCCATTCCGGCGGTATTGTTCAGCAAGACGATGACGACCGCGTTGTCAGCCGGAACGCGAATAATATACGAGCTGAAGCCGTCGATGCCGCCGGTATGCGACTGGGTGGGGCGACCGTTCACCGGGCCGACGCCCCAGCCGTAGGCGTAGTTTCGCTTTTCGGGCTTGAACATTGCCTCAAGCGACTTCTGCGAAAGCAGCTTGGTCGAATTAAGTGCCTCGCTCCAGCGGTAAAGGTCGCCGACGGTCGAATAAAGAGCACCGGCTGAGAACGGAGCCTTCATGTTGATCACGTCTGCCGCTACGACGTCGCTGCCGCGTTTCGAGTAGCCGGAGGCGAAATTCTTACCGGTTTGCCTGCCGTCGTCATATCCGGTGTCGGAAAGACCCAGCTGGCTAAAGATACTGGACTTCATAAATTCTGCGTACGGTTTGCCAGATGCATTTTCAACGATCAGGCCCAGAACGATGTAACCCGTATTCGAGTACTCAAAATCGCTGCCGGGCGTAAATCTGAGCGGCATTTGCCGAACGAGATCGACAACCTGAACGGTCGAAAGATCTTCTTTTTTCTTTGAAGGCCAGTCGGGCAAGGTCGTGATATTGAAGAGCCCGGACGTATGCGTTAGAAGCTGGTGAATGGTGATCGGCTTCCAGGCATCAGGACAATTATCGATGTATTTGCACGCGTTGTCCTGCACGCTGAGCTTGCCTTTCTCCTGCAGTAAGAGGATCGCGGCGGCCGTGAACTGCTTCGTGAGCGAGCCGATGCGATAACGCAAGGCGGGGTCATTCAGTGTCTTAGTTTCCGAGTTTGCGTAGCCGTAGCCCTTTTGGAAAAGCACTTTGTCGCCGCGGGCGATGAGTACTGAGCCGCCGACGCCCTTGACCTTAACAAAGGCGTTCATGTATTCATCGACCTTTGAATTGAGGTCGGGTTGAGGTGCCGAGGCCTGGCCGATACCCGACACGGACAGGAACACTAGAAGAACGAACGGCGGAAATACACGCGGGAAATTAGTTCCAGATCGCATCATTGTTGAAACTCCAAGTCGGAAATTTGGGCGATGTCGAAAACACCGGTCTATTGAGTAAGGCGAAGTTTTTCTCGAAATGGTCTCACGAATTCGACTGGGAAGTGATAATTTCGTCGACTTTTGTTTCGACCACTTCTCTTATCTGTGCGAGGTGTTCCGCAGTGTCGGCTTCGAATCGGAGAACAAGCAACGCCTGAGTATTCGACGGACGGACAAGGCCCCAGCCATGATCGAACGTAATACGGGCTCCGTCGATCGAGTTGACCTCGTGATCGCGTTCGAAATGTACGCCAACGCGGCGGGCAACATCGAATTTGATCTCGTCCGAGCAGTCGATGCGTATCTCAGGAGTCGAAAATGTCCTTGGCAGGTCGGCGAGAAGTGCCGAGAGCGGTTTGCCGGTCTTTGACAATATCTCGAGCAAACGAGCTCCCGCGTAACAAGCGTCGTCAAACCCGTAGAAGCGGTCCTCAAAGAAGATATGGCCGCTCATTTCGCCCGCAAGAGCGGCGCTAGTCTCTTTCATCTTAGCTTTGATGATCGAGTGGCCGGCCTTCCACATGATCGCGTGCCCGCCGCGGCTCTCGATATCGTCAAAGAGCGTCTGCGAACATTTGACCTCGGCGATGATCGTCGAGCCGGGCCGGCGGGCGAGGATCTCGCGTGAAAAGAGGACCATCAGTTCGTCGCCCCAGATCACGCGGCCGGTCTCGTCGACCACACCGATCCGATCGGCATCACCGTCAAATGCCAGCCCGACATCAGCGCCATGCAACCGGACGGCGGCGATCAGGTCCTGAAGGTTTGCTTCGACCGTCGGGTCGGCGTGGTGGTTAGGGAATGTTGAATCGGGTTCGGTAAATAGTTCGACGACCTCGACACCGAGCGAGCGGAAGACAGGAACGGCACTCACACCGCCCATACCGTTGCCTGCGTCAACGACCGCCTTAAGGCGTCGATCGCCAAAAGAAACGCGGGACACGATGTCGCGGCAATACTCGTCGAGGACACCGAGACTCTCAACGCAGCCCGATCCGCTCGCGAACCTGCCGCCAAATGCGATCTCCCGGATCTCCTGTATCTGCGAACCAAAGAGCGTGTGTTTGCCGAGGCAGATCTTAAAACCATTATGGTCGGGCGGATTGTGAGAGCCCGTGATCATCACGCCGCCGTCTACGTCGCGCGTAAAGACCGTGTGGTAGAGTACCGGCGTCGGCACGCGACCGATAAGGACAATGTCACAGCCTGATGAATTGAGTCCGGCGGCAAGCAGGTCGCAAAACCGCGGCGAACTCTCGCGTGCGTCGTAACCGATCGCGATACGCTTTGCACCATTGTCATGCAGGAACGTGCCTGTAGCCCGGGCAAGAGTCGCGACCGTTTCGTCGGTGAGGTGGCGGCCGACGATGCCGCGGATGTCATATTCGCGAAAGATGTTTGGGTCCATACGGCCAGTCACGATTTTCGCGTAACGGCCGCGACTAAGCAATGGCCGAGTGAGCTTAGCCGCGGTGTAACGGCCCGCTATCTTTGATATACTCACCGGTTGCGGTGCGGACAACAGCGCTTCGCCGCCACGCATCGAAAAGATGCGTCAATTTAGTTAGGTTAGATCGTTGGATATGAAGTTTAGGAGATTGTCATTTTTGTTCGGGGCTGTCGGCGTTTTGTTGGCCGTGTCTGTATTCGCCGCCGCCCAGACGCCGACCCCACGGCCCACACCGCCGCCCGATGAAACGGGCACCACAAAGGTCTTTGAGGTACGCCTGCCGGTGACCGTAACGGAGAAGAAAAAGAACCTGGTCAGCGGGTTGACGAAAGGCGATTTTGCGATCTTTGAGGATGGCGTTCAGCAGGAAGTTACGTTTTTTTCGACCGAAAAGACAAATCCGCCCGTCTACGTTGGCGTGTTGATGGATACATCGCCCTCTGCCGCAGGTAAGCTGAACTTCTCAAAAGAAGCGGCTGCAAACTTCCTCTACACGGTCGTCCAACTGCGTAAAGACAAAGCCGCGTTCATGACCTTTGACCATCAGGTCGTACTGCAGCAGGACTTCACGGACAAGCTCGACCTACTGCAAAAGGCGGTGGATAAGGTGAAAAAGCCGGGCTCGCAGACCGCGATGTACGACGCCGTATGGGAATTTGCCGATCAAAAGCTGCGAAATGTCCCGGGCCGGCGCGTTATGGTCATCATTACGGATGGCGACGATACGTTTAGCCGGGCCGAGTTGAGAGACGCTATAGATATTGCGCAGCGAACTGAGACCACGATCTTTGGCATCTCTACCAAGGCGGGCTTCTTGGGAACTGTCCCCGGCGTCGAAGCCGGTACGGTCAAAGACAAGGGCGATAAATTCCTCACCCAGCTCTGCGAAGAAACTGGCGGAGAGGCTTTTTTCACCGGCGATATGCTCGAGCTTGAGAAGGCTTTCAAACGTATCTCTGAGGAGCTTCGCTCGCAGTATCTGATCACTTACCGGCCAGCCGACCAGAGTTATGATGGCCGTAACCGAAAGATCGAGGTGAAGTTGACCGATAAGGAAAAGGCAGATAAGTACAAGGTTCGGACCAAGACCAGTTACCGGGCGATCAGGGACAGCTTGAAGTAGGAGTAAAGGCATGTTTTCGAGAAAATGGATCTTGACATTGCTGACGGCGGGCCTTTCGCTCGTCTGGCTGGTCGGACTTAGTGCTGCCGATGCCCAGCAAATGCCGAATCCGACAGCGAAGACGCCCACACCTGCAGCGACCCCGCCGCCGACACCTGACGACGAGGTTATCAGGGTCGAATCAGAGGTCGTGAATGTCCTCTTTACCGCTCAGGATAAAAATCGGCGGCTGCTGACATCGTTGAAGCAGGAAGATGTTCGGATCCTTGAGAACGGCCAGCCGCAAGAGATCGTGGCGTTTTCACGCCAGATCGACCTGCCGCTGAGCCTGGCAATACTGATCGACGTTAGCGCGTCGCAGGAGCGAACTTTACCCGAGGAAAAGGCGGCGGCTACGTCGTTCCTTGAGACCGTGGTGCGTCCATCGAAAGATGAGGTTTGCATAATCTCATTCACCGGCGAGGCAACACTCGAACAGGGAATGACGAATAACCTCACCAGGCTGAGACGTGCTGTCGCAAATGTGAAATTCATCCCGCCGTCAGGCTATATCGGCGGCGGTGTAATAGCCGGAACCCCGCCGATCTCAGGTGACAATCAGGCAGTCCAAGGCTCGACGGCGATCTGGGATGCTATCTGGGTCACGTCCGACGAGATACTTGGTCCTGCTCCTGAGCGGACCAGGCGGGCGATCATTTTGTTGTCCGACGGCGTCAACACATTTGGAAAAAAGAAGTTGGATGACGCCGTTCAGGCGGCCCTGAGATCTGAGGCTATCATTTACTCGATCGGTATAGGTGATAACTTTTACAGCGGCGTTGATAAGGGTTCGCTAAACAAGATCTCTGAGAGGACCGGCGGGCGGGCATATTATCCGCGTGACGAGGGCGAGCTTCGCGAAGCGTTTCGCCAGATCCAGGAGGAGATGAGATCGCAATATCTCATCGCGTATGAGCCAGCAGACCAAAAGCGCGACGGTTCGTATCGAAAGATCGAGATCCAGCTAACGAATCAGCAGCTTCAGAAGGACAAGGTCAAGCTAACTCACCGCCAGGGTTACTTTGCCAAGAGCGCTCCCAAGAAATGACCCTGCATAAAGTTGAAACGATTTGACCGGAGATGCTATTACTGCTCTCCGGTCTTTGCGTATGAGCAACTACGAATTTGAGACAATTTGGGAGTTTAGCGCCTCGCTGGCTGCGGTTTGGGCAGAGATCGAGGATGCGGACTCCTGGCCCATCTGGTGGAAGGGTGTTTTGAGCAGCGTCGAGATCGAGCCCGGCGACGAAAATGGTGTCGGCAGCATTCGGCGCACGGTTTGGAAGAGTGCACTGCCGTACAAGCTCACTTTCGACTCGGAAGTGATTCGAGTCGAGAAACATGCGTTGATCGAAGCGCGAGCTAACGGCGATCTCACAGGTACCGGAATATGGCGTTTCGAAGAGGTCGAGTCCTCAAAGACGCGCGTCATATATGATTGGCGAGTCACAACAGACAAAGCTTGGATGAATAAGATTGCCCCTTTGGCGCGGCCGTTCTTTAAGTGGAATCATGACGTGATCATGCGCTGGGGCCAGAACGGGCTACGGCGACGCTTGATGAACAAGGCCGTTGTCTGACCATTATTTGCTTATTCCGGCAGGTTCTACTAGATTTATTCTCACAAAGTTACACCGTCGATAAGATCGATCAAGAGGAATATTGTTTATGTTCGGTACTCTCCGCGCGTCGCTTCGGCCTATTCTGCCGATCCTTTTCACGTTACTGCTAATCTCGTATGGATCGTTTGCCCAGACCTCGCCTGCGGCGTCGGCTGAGAAGAAGGATGATCCGCTTCGATTGCTTCAGTATAGGCTGATCGGGCCGTTTCGCGGTGGCCGCGTGGCGGCGGTCGCCGGCGTGGCTTCGCAGCCTAATGTCTATTACTTTGGGGCGACGGGCGGCGGAGTTTGGAAGACCGTCGATGCAGGCGTCAACTGGGAGGCAGTCTCAGACAAGTACTTTAAGACCGGTTCGGTCGGTTCGATCGACGTTTCGCCTTCTGACCCAAATATCGTCTATGTCGGAATGGGTGAATCACCGGTTCGGGGCAACGTCTCTCACGGCGACGGTATGTACAAGTCGGTTGATGCCGGTAAGACGTGGAAGCATGTCGGGCTGGCGGATTCGAGACAGATCGGCCGGGTCCGGATCCATCCAAAAGACCCGAATACTGTTTTCGTCGCGGCGATGGGCCACCTTTGGGGGCCGAACCGCGAGCGCGGCATATTCAGAACCACCGATGGCGGCAAGACCTGGCAGAACATTCTCTTCCGCAGCGAAAAGGCCGGGGCGTTTGATATTTCCTTCGACCCGGCGAATCCGGCAGTGATCTTTGCTACGTTTTGGCAAGTTCAACGGACACCGTATAGCCTGATCTCCGGCGGAGAAGGCTCGTCTATCTACCGGTCCGAGGACGGCGGCGATACCTGGACGGATATTTCTAGAAATCGAGGACTGCCTTCGGGTGTGCTTGGCAAGATCGGCGTTTCGGTTTCACCGGTAAACCCGAATCGAGTCTTTGCAATGGTTGAGGCAAAGGATGGCGGACTCTACCGTTCCGACGACGGCGGCGAGAGTTGGCAGCGAGTTTCGGACAGTCCTGCGATCCGCCAGCGTCCGTGGTACTACACTCGCGTATATACGGATACGCAGAACCCCGATACCGTCTATGTGCTCAATGTCGGATTTCACAAGTCGATCGACGGCGGCCGGACATTCACCACGATAAGTGTTCCGCACGGCGATAACCATGATCTTTGGATCGCCCCTAATAATAACCAGCGGATGATCGAGAGCAACGACGGCGGAGCTAATGTGACCAATGACGGCGGCCGAACGTGGACAGACCAGGACCAGCCGACCGCGCAGTTTTACCGTGTCGCTCTCGACAACGATTTTCCGTACAACATCTATGGGGCTCAGCAGGACAACTCGACGGTCAAGATCGCCTCGCGAACCAATGAAGGTTCGATAAGCGACAAGGACTGGTACGACGTCGGCGGCGGCGAATCAGGTTGGATCGCACCCCACCCCGAGAATTCCGATATTGTATTCGCCGGCAGCTATGGCGGCTTTTTGACGCGGTACGACCATAAGACCAAGCAGCTAAGAAATGTGAATGTCTACCCGGACAATCCAATGGGCGCGGGCGCCGATTCGATGAAGTATCGTTTCCAATGGAATTACCCGATCCTCTTTTCGCCACACAAAAGCGGTGGGAAGTATCCGTTGTACGCGGCCGGAAACGTTCTCTTTCGCTCAATGGATGAAGGCCAGTCCTGGCAGGCGATCTCGCCCGACCTCACTCGAAATGACAAGTCTAAACAGGGTAGTTCCGGCGGCCCGATATCTCAGGACAATACAAGCGTTGAGTATTACTCGACGATCTTTACCGTAGCCGAGTCGCCTGTGCAGGCGGGTGTGATCTGGAGCGGTTCTGACGACGGTCTGGTCCAGGTGACCCGCGACGGCGGCAAAAACTGGGCCAACGTGACGCCGCCTGACCTGACAACGGTCGCCCAGATAAATTCAATCGAGGCATCCCCACATGATGCCGGTACCGCATATTTCGCAGCGACTGCCTACAAGTCGGACGACTATAAGCCGTACATCTACAAAACGATCGATTTTGGCAAAACCTGGAAAAAGATCGTTTCCGGGATCGCGGACGACGCGTTTACTCGCGTCGTTAGGGAAGACCCAAATCGAAAGGGATTTCTGTACGCAGGGACCGAGACCGGGATGTACTATTCGACAAACGACGGTGAGTCGTGGCGGTCGCTCCGCCTGAACTTGCCGGTGGTCCCGATCACCGACCTCGCCGTACACAAACGTGATATGGACCTGGTCGTGGCGACACAGGGGCGGTCATTCTATGTCCTCGACAATCTGCCGGTCTTGTATCAACTCGCCGATGCCGAAAGGGCGGATGCGTTCCTCTTCAAGCCGGAAACTGCGTACCGGCAGGCTGGCGGTGGCGGTTTTGGCGGCGGGGGCAACTCTACGGTCGGCGCTAATCCGCCAAACGGAGCGGTGATCAACTACTGGCTCAAATCAAAGCCGAAAGATATCTCGCTTGAGTTCCTCGATGCTGCCGGAAAGGTCGTTCGCAAGTTTACCGGACGATCCGGTGGCCCGGGTGAGCCATCCGTTTCGGCTGAACCGGGGCTCAACAGATTCGTTTGGAATCTTCGCCTGCCAAATGGGGCCACACTGCCTGGGTTGATTATGTGGGGCGGCAGCCTTGCGGGGCCAAGGATCGTACCCGGCAGTTACCAGGTCAAGCTCTCGGCAGACGGCAAGGTTGTTGCAACCGAGCCTTTCATTCTGAAGGCTGATCCGCGGCTGTCAACGACCCAGGAGGAGTTTCAGAAACAATTCGATTTCCTGCTGCGTTCCACCGAGAAGCTGACCGCGACGCACAATGCCATTCTTGAGATCCGCGATCTGCGCAAGCAGATCGAGGACCTGGCATCACGGTTCAAACCGGAACAAACCGACCTGAAAGATCAAGCGGCGGACATCGTCAAAAGGTTGACCGCGGTCGAGGAGGAGCTAATACAGACGAAGATCCGCTCTTCACAGGATGCTCTGAATTTCCCTATCAGGCTCAACAACAAACTTGCGGCACTATCTTCGATCGTAGACGGCGGCGATTACGCACCGACCGCTCAGGCTTATGATGTTTATAATGACCTCACAGCAAAGATCGACACTCAGCTTGCGGCTCTGGCGAAGATCAAGGCTGAGAACATCGCCGCTTTTAATCGGTCATACAACCAAAAGGGATTGCCGGTGATAGTGGTGAAATAATTTGGCCCCCATTCTTGCGGAGCCACACGTGGGGCTTAATATGGAAGGACCTCGACCTTCCTCAATACGCCTTTCTTTAGGCGGATCACCCAGACCACGCCATACTCCGTGTCAACGAGGTTTCTAAAGACCTCCTTCTTTGCGAATAGATTCGCAAGCCCGGGGATCGTGTTACTGTGGCCAACTATCAGGTTATGGTCCGTATTACTCGCCAGCACCTTTGAAACGAGATCCGCCGGCTTTGACGCGTCGTAGATCTGTACCTGCTTTTTGCGGTATGCCGCTATCGGCTCGGCAGTTTGCCGTGTTCGTTTATAGTCAGTAGAGAAGATCTCATGTGGCTTGTATCTCTTCACAAGATCCTTCAGCCGTACAGCCCGATCGCGACCCTCCGGCGACAGGTCCGGATCGCCATTCTTCGGGTCTGAGCCGTCCTTTTCTGCGTGGCGGACAAGGACAATGGTCTTATTCGTCGATTGCGCGAGAGCCGGAAGGGCCGTCACGGAAAAGAACAACAGCGAGACTGTAACGATCAAGGGTTTCAAACTCATGGTTTAGGGATATTACACGAACATCTTTCCTGGATTCAAAATGCCATTCGGGTCAAAGACCTTCTTTATGCCTTTCATGACCTCGATCGTCGGCCGGTCAAGAGCGTAATCAAGATAGGCGGATTTCACGTAGCCAATGCCGTGTTCGCCTGAGATCGTACCGCCGAGGTCGACCGAAAGCTGGAAAGTCTCGGCGACACATTCGCGTGCCCGGGCGATAGCGTCGCGGTCGTCGCGGTCGACGACGAAATTAACATGGATGTTGCCGTCACCTGCGTGGCCGAAATTAGCGACGAACGTATCGTGCTTCTTGCCGATATGTTCGATCTTTGCAACGAGCTCGGGTACTTTTGAGCGCGGCACCACAACGTCCTCGTTTATCTTAAGAGTTCCATATTTCATCAACGACGGGCTGATCGCACGGCGGACGTCCCAAAGCTTGTCTTCCTCTTCTTTCGAGCGTGCCCGCAAGACGTCAAAGCCGCCATTCTCGCCTATGATCCGCTCTATCAGGACGGCGTTCTTTTCGACCTCTTCTTTCGAGCCGTCAACCGCAACAAGCAGGATCGCCTCGGCGTCAGGCGAAAGGCCGAAAGCAAAATTCTCCTCGACCGCAGCGACGCAGAATTTATCGATCACTTCCATCGCCATCGGCAGCAAGCCGTGCGGCGTGAATTTTGTCAAAACCTTGCATGCGGCTTCCATCGAATGAAAATTAGCACGCACGGTGGACGTCGCTTCGGGCATCGGCAGCAGCTTGACGGTTGCCTCGGTGATGATCCCGAGCATGCCCTCGCTGCCGCACATCAAGCCCGTAAGGTCAAAACCCACGACGTTCTTGACCGTCTTGCCGCCAGTGCGAATGACGTCGCCGGTCCCGGTAACGACCTCGAGTCCCAGGACGTGATGTTTTGTCACGCCGTACTTGGGTGTGCGCATGCCTCCCGCGTTCTCGGCGATATTGCCGCCGATGAAACTGTCCTTGTAGCTTGCCGGATCAGGTGCGAACATGAGGCCCTTTTCCTCGACCGCCTGTTGCAACGCGTACGTTGTAATGCCCGGCTGACACACAGCATAAAGGTCGTCGACGTCTATATGGATGATCTTGTTCATCCGGTCGGTACCGATGACGATCCCGCCATCCACAGGAACGGCCCCGCCGGTGTACCCCACTCCGCCGCCGCGGGCAGTAACCGGGAACAGGTACTCATTTGCGAGCTTGAGAATGGCGACCATCTGAGTGGTCGATTGAGGAAAGACAACGGCCTCGGGCGGAAACTTTTCCTTGACGGCGTCGGCACCGTAAGGCTCGACCCGCGCCGGATCGACAGCCACATTCTCAGCGCCGACGATCTCGCGGAGTTTCTCCAGAACTTCGGGTTTTGAGGCGTTCGTGGTCCGTCTTCCGTGTGAAGTAAAGTGTATCGATTCAAACATATTGCCCCTCCGCAATCGTATCAAAAATTCACGAATGTCGAAGTTTTTGGTAAAATTTGGTCATTCCTTGGCTCGCACATTCCTCTTCCCACTATTACTTAAATTAGGTTACGGAGAGTTTTAAGATGACCAATAAGGGCGATGAAACGCTGAAATACGACGAATATGAGTTGGCAGAAACGACTGATCTTGATGATCACACGCCTGACCCGCCGTCGGGATTGCCCCTTCATTTCAAGATCTTCATAGGATTGGCGATCGGGGTAATGGGTGGCTTGGTTATGAACTGGACACTCGGCGGCTCAAACCCGTGGGTTTCGTGGACGGTTGAGAATTTTACCCGTCCGATCGGCCAGCTCTTCCTTAACCTCCTATTGATGATCGTGGTTCCACTGGTGTTCTCTTCCCTCGTGGTGGGAGTTGCCGGGATCGGCGATATCCGAAAGCTGGGCCGCATCGGTTTGAAATCATTCGGCTACACCCTGATCCTGTCGGCTATTTCGGTAGTCATCGGGCTCTCACTTGCTAATACGATCAGACCCGGCGAACGCATCAGTGCTGATACCGCCGCTGCACTCAAGGCGGAATTCTCAACCGCAGGTTCCGCCGCAACCGAAGCACAAAAAAAGGCCGCCGACTCAGCCGCCTCGGACTCTGCACTGATGCAGGTGGTCAAGACTATAGTTCCGAGTAATGTATTCCACTCGGTCTCGGGTGCCAGCCCCAACATGCTTCATATCATGTTTTTTGCCCTGATCATTGGTATTGCTATCACGTTATTGCCGGAGACAGTGTCGGGGCCGTTCGTAAAATTCAACGAGTCGCTATTTGCCGTGACTGCGAAGGTCATTGATATGATCATGAAGGCGGCACCCTATGCGGTCGCATGCCTTCTCTTCAATAATATTGCTCAATTTGGGTTTGAGCTTCTCTTTTCACTCGGCTGGTTTGTTGTGACCGTTCTGCTTGGTCTCGGCATACATTTATTTGGCGTATATTCGCTCTCTATCAGATTTCTTTCCAAGATAAGCCCGATCGATTTCTTTAAGCGGATCGAGACCGTCGTTTTGACCGCCTTTTCCACGTCCTCATCCAACGCAACACTTCCGACCGCCTTGCGCGTCTCGCATGAAAATCTCGGTGTGCCGAAGGAGATCAACAGCTTCGTCCTAACGGTTGGGGCAACGGCAAATCAGAATGGCACCGCACTTTATGAAGGGGTTACGGTGCTGTTCCTGGCACAGCTGGCCGGCGTCGAGTTGACCATCGCGCTGCAGTTAATGGTTGTGTATCTGGCGATCCTCGGCGGTATTGGTACGGCCGGTGTCCCGAGTGGATCGATCCCATTCATCATCGGCATACTATTCATGATCGGGATCGACCCGGCATTGATCGCGATCATTCTCGGTGTTGACCGGATCCTCGATATGTGCCGGACGACACTGAATGTCGTGGGCGATGTTACCGCCGCGACCTTTGTCGCTCGAAGCGAGGGATACGATCTGCTCAAGCCCGCGATCGCGTCCGAACCGTGAGAATTGTCTATCAATTTGTCCCGCGGGAGGGTGCCCGCCGAAATTTTTCGGCGGGCACTGCCTTTTGATCCGGGCAGGTGCAGCAGTTCAATTTCAAATAGACCAAATTTCTGTTACACTCAGCCGCATCCTTTACTTCTTGTCCAATTAATTTCGGTTTCTCCGTCAGTAGTTGGATAGACAAATTACAAATATGAAACTGCCAAAGATCTCGCTCACCTGGAAGATCATGATCGGTCTCGTTCTGGGTATTTTTCTTGGCTGGCTGATCCGTGAGATCGACCTTAAATCCGCCGACCACCATGTGTTCGGTATCGAGACGCAGACTCTGCTTGGCTTTATACGCTCGCTATCGACCCTGTTTCTCAACCTGATCAAATCGATCATCGCCCCTTTGATCTTTGCGACGCTGGTAGTCGGGATCTCTGGCACGGGTGACATCAAGCAGGTCGGCCGTATTGGTGCGAAATCGCTTCTGTACTTTGAGATCGTTACTACACTTGCGCTTGTTGTCGGCCTTGCGGCGGTGAACATAACTCGTCCGGGCGAGGGCGTTTCTTTGACGGGCATCGCGAAAGGCGAGGACAAGGCAGTGCTTGCCCAAAAGGCCCAGGCACTCTCAAAAGAGGCGAATGACGCGGCCCTGAAGGCTGCTGAACTGCGGGCCCGCACTGCGGATCCTAACGCCATGGCCGAGGCCGATGCCCAATCTGCCATCGCTGCCCAAAAGGCCGCCGAAGCCGCGAGTGCCGCGTCGAAAGGGCTTACCGCACCCGAGCCGCCGGCGAAGCCCCAGAGCTTTGGCGACATCATCGCGCATCTTTCGCCGACGTCCATCATAAAAGCGATGGCTGAGGGTGATGTGCTGCAGATAGTCATCTTTTCGGTCATATTCGCTCTGGCGGTGACCGCGATAGGGCAAAAGGCAAAGGCCGTCGTGGATTGGTGCCAGTCATTGGCCGACATCATGTTCCGGTTCACCGAGTACGTCATGAAATTCGCTCCGGTCGGCGTCGGTGCGGCAATGGCTTATACGATCGCTCATAATGAACAAGGCCTGGGCGTCTTAAAGAACCTAGGTGCGCTTGTACTTACCCTTTACGGCGCACTTGTCGTGTTTTCAATGCTCGTCCTTTTGCCGATAGCTCTTATGTTTCGCGTGCCGCTCAGGGATTTCTTTAACGCGGTCAAGACCCCGGCTTCCATCGCATTTGCGACGACGTCGAGCGAATCGGCATTGCCAAAGGCGATGGAGAATCTCGCCCGGCTCGGCGTGCCGCGTCGCATCGTCGGTTTTGTTCTGCCGACCGGATACAGCTTCAACCTCGACGGGACTACGCTGTACCTGGCCCTTGCGTCGATCTTCGTCGCCCAAGCCGCCGGCGTCCAACTGTCATGGGGCCAGCAGATACTGATGCTCGCGACGCTCATGCTAACTTCAAAGGGTGTCGCCGGTGTTCCGCGAGCGTCGCTCGTCATCCTGCTCGGCACCCTGGCATCGTTCAACCTGCCGGTCGAGGGTGTGATACTTATCCTAGGCGTCGACGAGTTGATGGACATGGCACGCACCGCCATCAATGTGATCGGCAACTGCCTCGCGACCGTGGTCATCGCTAAGTGGGAGGGAGCCTTCCGCAACGAGGAGTGGGAACGCGAGGAGGCTGAACTCGAGTCTGTCACAGGGCTCGACCCGATCGTCTCAACATAAAGCGATGTTCCCGATAGGCGACGATAATTCCGACCGGCGAATAACGCCCATTGTAAATTGGGCGTTGGTCGCGGTGAATATCCTCGTTTTTCTGCTGCTGCAGCAGCTTGGCACCAATCAGGCGTTCTCATACGCCTTCTCACTTGTACCCCGCGAGATCACCAGTGGCGTCGACCTCGCGGGTGTGCAGGTCATCCGCGACTCGCTCGGCAACACCGCCGAGATCCTGCATTACTCGACGCCGCTGCCGGTCTATTTCAATTTCCTCAGCTCCATGTTCATGCATGGCGACATCATGCACATATTCGGCAACATGATGTTCCTGCTCATTTTTGGCGACAATCTCGAGAACTTGCTTGGCCATTTCCGATACGCGATCTTTTACATCGTCTGCGGGCTTGCAGCCGCTTGTGCCCAGATCGTGATGGATACCAACTCGGTGATCCCGATGCTTGGAGCTTCAGGAGCGATATCGGGCGTACTGGGCGGGTATCTTCTTCTTTTCCCGACCAAGCCGGTGCGGGCGATCATGTTCAATGTCGTAACGACGGTCCCGGCGTATGTCGCACTCGGCCTTTGGATCGGATACCAAATACTGCTCGGGTTCCTTACGTCGTCGGCGACCGGTGGTGTGGCTTACGCAGCTCACATCGGCGGATTTTTTGCCGGCCTTTTGCTGATCAAGCCCTTCAGCATCGGACGCGGCAACTGATCACTTTCCCGTCAGCAATCTCGACACGAACTCACGATCGTCAAAATCGCCAAAGGCCCCAAACCGTACGACCACCAGGTCATGCGACCTGATTACATAGAGCCGCTGGTTGCCGGCCCCCGCCGCCATAAAGATATCGAGCGGTTCGCCGGTGAGTTTATCGCCGGCGCCGGTCCCGGCGAGGTTCGCCCGTTCGCCGCCGCCGGGCCCGAGCCCCTTGGCATTGAGCCAGAAGGTCAGGCCGTAGGCAGGATTTGCCTTAGACCCGACGACCAGCTCATCGAGCAGTTTCGCCGCGACGATCTGCTTCCCGTTCCACTTGCCGCGGTCCTTGAGAAACTTGCCGAATTTGATCCATTCGCGGGCCGTGAGCGTCGCTCCCTGCGGCAGCAGCGGCTGGCCGCCGTTCTTTCGCCAGAACGAAACGCTCAGCCCGATCGGTTCCAGTATCCGGCGTTTTAGGTAACCGTCAACCGTTTCGCCGCGTGCCTTGAGCTTGCGGGTCATGATCTCGCCAAAGATCTGGAACGGCACCGGCCCGTACTCGAAGTGAGTTCCCGGCTCATAATTGGCCGGCTGCGTTACGGCATCGGCGTATGAGGGCACGATGCCGATCTGGCCGGCCTCGATGCCGCTCGTTAGCGAGAGAACCTGCCGGATCGTGATCTTCGACTTTCGGGCGTCGCCTTTCCATTCGGTGATGGTGTCGGCGGCCTTTTCGTCAAAGCCCGAGATCAGCTTGTCCTCTATCGCGGCGGCGCACATCACGCCTGAGAAGGATTTTGTCCCGCTGGCGAGTATCCACGGCAGGTCCTTGCCGGCCGAGGTGGGAAAATCCTCGAGAACTATCGTGTCGCCCTTCATCACCATCACGCCGACGCCGCGATGTTCGCGTGAGTAGGCGGCGGCGGCCTCATAGCGGGCCTTATCGGTGCCGGGGGCAGACTGTGCGACCGTGCACGCGCTTAGGGCGAGCATGGCGAAGACCAGAAAGAAGATATTTCTAAGACTCATGACCTTACATAAACAGCCGGCGGCCCCGAACGGGCGGCCACCGGCATCTTTGTTAGTTCGCCCCTTGTCTATTGACGCTGAAACTCAGGAGTTCCAAGCACCAAACTTACTACCTTGAGCACCTCGGGATCGCCGCTCGGCCTGAGCAGACGTGCCTGCCGGTTAGGTGCTCCCTGCTGTCCCTCACGCATATTGGGCACGGCGAGAGCGTCGGCGGCCTCGGCCGGGGCCTTGGCCTCGGGCAGCGGCTGCTCGACCTGTTTGAGCAGCGTGGCACGCGTCGCCGGCGAGATCTCGTTATCGAGGACCAGCGAAATGGTACGGTCGAGCACGGCGGCCTTGTCCTTGCCCGCAAACCGCTTTAGATCGACGCGCGTTCCGGCGATCTGGTTGCTTACAAGTGCGATCGCGTAATTGAGCCGCTCGAGCAAGGCACCGGTATTGACCCAATCCTCGGCAGTGTCAGGATAGCCTGTCGGGGCCTGATATCCGTACGGGACCTCGCCGAGCTTGTTGAGCATCGCCAGCATCTGCGGACCGCCGTTGGTGTCGGCGCCAAGTGCCCTGATAGAGCTGACCGCAAGCTCGAAAGGCGATTTGATCTTTGCCCGGTAATTCTCGGGTGCAAAGAACTCTTTATCGTTGAAAAGCGCCCTGAGCGTCGTTTTGATATCGCCGCTCGACTTGCGAAAGGCGTCGGCAACGCGCGAGACGAGGCCCTCGCTCGGGTTGTCGCTGACGAATTTGACCGCTAGCTTTTTGGCGATGAACTTCGCTGTCGAAGGATGCGATACCAGAATATCGATCACCTTTAATCCGTCCTTGACGCCGCCCTCGTCGACCTTTTGGCCGAGGACCGTCTTTGCACCTGATTCGTGCCAACGCGGGTTGAAGTAGAATGAACCACTCTCGGCATCGTCAGGGATTCCGGCCTGACGCTGGATGCGTCCGAGCCGCTGCTCCTCGGTGCCGTTGATCATGCTGGCGGCGGCACGGCGATAACCTCGCGGATCGACGATCGTCCAGCCGGTAAATGCCTTGGCGACCTCGACAATGTCCTTTTGGGTATAGCCGCCGTCGACGCCGAGCGTGTGCAGCTCCATCAGCTCGCGGGCGTAATTCTCATTGATGCCGCGGCGCCCGGGTTGGGCGGGCTGGGCGGTGCGCATCTGCTTGATCCGCTCGTCAAGCTGGGCGTCCGTCAGGTTTTGCTGCTGCTTGATACGCTCGCGAAGCTGCGGCGGTATCTGTCCGCCGTCGCGGATCAGCTGCTGCAGCCTTTGTGCGGCCTGGTTTTGATTCTGGTTGGCGGGGCCGGCATTCGGCGACATCGACTCGAAATTATCGAGATAAAAGAGCATCGCCGGATGCTGTGCCGTGCCGACCACAAGGTCTTTGAAATTGCCGAGGGCGTTCTTTCTGAGCACATCGCGCTCATAGCTCGGGATGTACCAGCGAACCGCGGCCTTGCCGGCAAATACATTAAAGTGGTTCTGCCAGAAATCGACCATCACCTCTTGAAGCTGCTTTTCCGAATAGACCGCACGCAGCACGCGATTGGCGCCGATCTGCTGGACGAGCTGATTGGCGGGCCGCAGGTCATATTTCTGGTAAAGGTCGCGAAGCTTTGCCTGGCGCTCCTGTCGCTCTTTGTCAGACATCTCGTCCGGATTTTGTGCGGCAGCATTTTGCTGGTTGTTGCCCGCTCGGTCGATCGCCTGGAGCAGCGCGCCGGGATTTGGGTACTTTGCAAAGACCTCGGCCGTCGTCATATCAAATACCTCGAGGTTTCGCAGCTTGCCCTCGGCGAGGTTATCAGTGATCTTTGCCGGGTCAAGCTGCTGCTCGATGTATTTTTGAATGCCCATCGTCTTGACCCGCTCGACGTCGCCCGGGCGGGCTCCGAACCCTAGGCGATTCAGCACGTGATTGATCTTTTGCTCCTCAGTAAGGGGTTTGCGCGATTCTTTTGTATCGGCGCGCATGACCATCCCGGGAGCAAGTATCGCGAACATCGCCGCCGCGGCGGCGAACCTGTGAAAGTATGAAGTGCTCTTATTCATTATCTGATACCCCAAAATATCGTATCTAGCGTAGCGTATCTGCTGTAGTCTTAGACGATACGGCGCCAAAAAAGGGCGAATAAAGTTGCGCCGGCCGGCGGCGGGCCTACGGGCAAAATGGACAACAATTCGATATAGTTCCTCATCTAATGTCTCGAACTTTAGCGGCAGTTTCGCTACACTGTTCGGAGGGAAAAATATGAAACGGAAGACACTGATGCTGATATTCGCGTCGATCGCGGCGTTCCTCGCGGCAGTGCCCGCGATGGCCCAGCTCGACACGTTTAGCGACCCGATCGTGGATTACAGCTTCCAATTGCCCGAGCCGAAATGGAAAATGACGGTCAAGCCCTCCGTGACGAGTCCAAACGTCGAATACGTGTACGGCGACCGCTTTGACGGGCATCTCGAGGTCCGAAAGCTCACCGTTGCCAAAGACTCGATACTCTCGGATATAGTCGAGTCCGAAGAGCAAAAGCTCCAGTTCCGCCCCGGATTTGTCGCCGGCAAGGAAGAGAACTTTGCCGGCAAGCTTCGCGGAACGGTATTCAACTTTGAGTACGTGGCCGCCGGACGCAGTATGTCGGGCCGATTTTACTTCCTCAAGGCGAACGAGACCACGATCTACCTGCTCAGGTTTTCGGGCCAAAAAGACTCGATCCGCTCGATCCGCAACCAGACCGACTCGATCGCACGCACATTTGGCGTTAAATAGGTTACTCTCAGTCATTTCAGATGATCAGGGTGCCTTCTCGCACCCTTTTTTATTCCGCGGATCTATTTCAGCTTTCCACCCTGTTCCGTGTCCCATGTCCCATGTCCCGCG
Organism: uncultured Chloracidobacterium sp.; assembly: GCA_964545145.1. GTDB lineage: Bacteria > Acidobacteriota > Blastocatellia > Pyrinomonadales > Pyrinomonadaceae > OLB17. The sequence goes on from CAZJFB010000004.1 coordinate 18,833, forward strand.
TTTTTCCCACACGATATTTGCTGCATTTTTACGTCCGTCGGGATCTAATGCCCGCATGTTCTAACCGCGGATAACGTGGATAACCGAGGATCAGCCACAGAGGGCACCGAGATCTGTGAGATAGGCTCTTTCACTCTTTCACTCTTTCACCTTTGCACCTTCCGACTCCCCTGTTCAGCGTTCAATGTTCAATTCGTTCACACAGTAAACATGCAATTTTACTGAGTATTTTCGCGATCTTGCGTTTTTTACGTTCAAAACTGTCCGACAATGTCCGTACAAATGGCGGACAGTGTCCGGACAGCTTCGAGCGTTATGTGAGTCGTGTGTCCGGACAAGTGTCGGACAATGTCCGGACAAATGACGGACAATGTCAGGACAGCCCAAAGGCCAAAGCTCGCGACTCGCCACTCTTTTTCGATTGTCAAAGATCTGAGCCCGTCGGTATTACAATGCGCCGGTTCGCTACCGCCCTTATCCCCACCCGGCTCGCTTTCCGCCATCAAGGCGTGAAAGCGCAGTACGGTCGAGGCATCCTAGCAGATCGTGGATGGCATGGGAATACCAAACTTCCGAAAATGTAGCAGAATGCCGACTTTGCCGATGGAATTTTGCTGAAATGGCCGCCTACGGATTACTGCCCGTCCCGTTCGGATGGAAAGACGGGACGTGTCGCGTCCGGGCGATCGGGTGATGTGTGACGGTGGGTTATCTTCCACTCTTTGCCGGCAAGCCGATAGACGAGCGTCATTCTGCCGGCCGAGGTTTCGAGTTTGCCGTCAAACTCCTGTGTTTGCTTCCATTTGCAGGTAAGGTATGCGTTGGTCTTGCCGAGAAGTTCGATGCGCAGGCCGGTGATATCTAGTGTTACGTTCGAGATCTTGGCATAGCTGGCGTCAACGTTCGCCTTGACGTTGTCCCAACCGAGCGTGGCGGTCCCGTTATTATTAAAGATCAGCAGGCGGTCGCTCTTGTCATACGCGGCCATGACCTTTTCGGCATCGACCTGCTTGATGCCCTCGACCAGTCGGTCAAATGCATCGCGAACGCCCTTTGTCGGGTCAACTTTGCCTGCAGCGGCCTTTTGCCCAAACGCGGCGAACACACAAACCAACACAATAAAAGCAGACAAGAAGATCCTATTCATTTCGATTACCTCTATCAAAAATCTTAGTCCGCCCGGACCGGAAAATCAAAAAAGCGACAGCCAAGTGGGCCATCGCTTTCATTTGAAAGTCCTTTTGATAATTACTTGCGAATATCCTGAAGTGCCGTCACGATCTGATCCGGATCAGGACGCTTTTTGTAGTCGGGTTCCACATGGGCAAAGATGACCTTTCCCTTCTTATCGACCACATATGTCGCCGAAATGGGCAGCTCGGGCTTTTCCATCGAGTTGTATTTGGCGACGTCCAGTCCGCCGGACTTGTAGCGAGCCGCGAGGTCGTCGGCCATTTGATAGACGAGGCCGAATTTTCGTGCAGTGGCCAGATTCGGGTCGCTAAGCACCGTGTATGTGAGCTCGTTCTTTTTAGCTATCGCGGTCGATCGGTCAGCGTTCTCGACCGAAATGGCAACGAGCACGCCGCCGCTCTCCTTGATCCTCGTGAGGTTCTTTTGCAGCTTGTTGAGATATGCGTTGCAGAATGGGCACCACGCTCCGCGGTAAAACACGATCACTAGGTTGCCCTGCTTCATCAGGTCGCCGCTGGCGACAGATTTGCCGGACGCGTCGTTCAGTGTGAATGCCGGTATCGTGCCGCCGACCTTGAGTGCCGATCTGGCGGCATCCTCGACAGTTACCTGGGCGGATGCCGTGACGGCGAGGAGTAACGCGGTAAAGAGGGCAAGGGCCAATTTTTCCTTCATATTCGTGATAATCCCGTCAAGCGGCGGAAATATTCCATTCCGACATATGATCGCCGCGATCCAAAGCAAAAAGAAGAAGCGCACGATATGGCATCGCGTGAAGCGAACTTTGCACTATTTCGTCACGTTCAGCAAGCCGCAAGTGTCCATTTCCGTTGATTTTAGGGCGAAATAGGAGTAACGCCCTCGCGGTACAACTTTTGCAATGGATAAGGGCAAAGGTTGAATTCTCCCCTTCGCCGAGACAGATCTGACAGCAATTTTGGAGGAATCTATATGCGTACAGCGGCAAAGATATTCTGGCTGGGAACGCTCATGTTGACCGCCGGCATTCCGTCATTCGCCGGCACCGCCGCACAGACTCTCAACCTGCCCGAAAGCGAGGCCAATTATGTTCTCGACGACGACGATGAGCCAGAGGTAACGGCGCGCGTCGCCCGGGTCAGTTTTTTGTCGGGCGATGCAAAGATACGGCGTTCTGGGGCAGAAGAGTGGGAGACGGTGACGATGAACCTGCCGGTCGTCGAGGGCGACGAGATCGCGACCGAGGCATGGTCCAAGGTCGAGCTGCAATTTGGCAAGGAACAGCACCTCAGGCTCAACGGCAACTCGTACCTCAAGCTCGTCACGCTTCGCGATGAGGGAGTCGCGGTCAGCCTGACGCTCGGTACGATGAATTTGCGGGTCAAGTCGTTTGATAAGAACAGGTCGTCATTCGAGATCGACGCGCCCAGGTCGACGATCGCCATTCAGCGTTCGGGCACGTACCGCATCGACGCCGGCCGCGAGGGCGACAGCGAGATACGCGTTTCGGCGGCCGACGGCGGCGAGGCACGCGTGTATTCTGACGGGTCGGGCTTCACGCTCAAGAATGGCCGCAGCTCGCGGATCTTTATCGACGGCCCGAACGCCGGCGAGTGGGAGACGGGCGACGCTTCGCGATATGTTGATGATTTTGACCGATGGACGGCCGAGCGGGACTCGGCGATCTCGAGGCAGCTTGCCACGGCTTACTACGACAAATATTACGACGACGACATTTACGGTGCCGACGACCTTAATGACTACGGCCAGTGGACGTATCTGCCGACCTACGGCAACGTTTGGCGGCCGTACAGCGGCTCGGTCAGCCGCTGGGCCGACTGGTCGCCGTACCGGTACGGCCATTGGCGATGGATGTCGCCATTCGGCTGGGTTTGGGTCAATGACGAGCCGTGGGGATGGGCGACGTACCATCACGGCCGCTGGGTCTATTATGCGGGCGGCTGGTACTGGACGCCGTACGGCTATTACAGGCCGCGGCGGAGCTGGTGGTTCCCGGCTCTCGTTTCGATAACGATATTTAACAACAACACGTGCTGGTATCCGCTCGGTTGGCGGCACCGGTGGCGCAATTACAACCCGGGACACCATAACAACGGCGGCCCGCGCAATAACCCGCTGCCGCCGAGGACAAGTCTCGACCCGAGAGATCTGAGCGCCCGTAAAGAAATGCCGCTCGACGACGAGAGCATACCGCCGGGCGGCGTGGTCTCGGTAAACAGCGACAAATTTGGCACGAAGACCCAGCCGACGCGTCCGCCGCAGGACGTCGCCAAGTCGATCATTGCCCGCAAGAACCCGGACGGCGCCGTGCTGCCCGAGTACAAGGACGTCAGCCGGCGCATTACCCGCGACATAATTGCGGAAAAGCCGGCGATCGAGGCCCGTGCTATGGGAGCAAAAACCGGTGCCGGTATTCGCCGTACTGACCGTCCGATGGACGAGGACCTGCGGACCAAGACCGTCTTTGGCGGCCGAGAGCCTCGCCGTAACGATCCGCCGTCGGGCGGCGTTCCGACAGACTCGCGCAAGCAGGGAGCCTTTGACCGTCCGCCGGTAAAAGCCGATGCCGGAGGCTCGGTTCGGATCACGCCAAAGGATTCGCCGCGATTTGATCCGCCCGCCGACGACAAGGAACCCGTCCGAACCGAGCGGCCGCGTGACCCGGCACCGCGTTACACTCCGCCCGTTGTGAAGGAAACACCCCCGACGCAGCGTCCGAAGGAAACGCCTCGGTACGTGCCGCCGCCGGTAATTCGAGAACGTCCGGCCGAGAGCCCCAAACCGCGGCAGGACCCGCCGGCTTCAAGGCCGACGCGTACCGAACCGCCGCCAGTAAAGAGTGCGCCTCCGCCGGAGCGAAAGGCGGCGCCGCCCGCAAAGGACAGCGGCGAAACTAAGAAAGACAAACCTTGAGCGGGATCCAGGTCGATGAAGAAGGCTGTCCGGATAATTTCCGGACAGCCTTTGTCCGTGTTGGGTCGCCGAGACCGCAAGCGCGTGGTACTAACGCCACGTCTTTTCCGTTTGCCCGGCAGCGTCCAATTGGATCAGGTTGCCGTCTTAATACAAAAGGAGGCGCCCTCGGTTCTTGTCGAAGCGAAGGTGAATTTTCACGACATTTCAGAACGGTCGCGACCGACGAAGTGCATTTGACTCAAGGCTAAACTTCATAGATGACCCCGATCTGTCCGAACCTACCCCTGAGCGGAACCCAGCCTTCTTTAAAACGGCGAAGGCGTCCGCAGTACGAACGCCTCATTGATCGCCGGGTATAGATCACGACGTTACTTAGTCGGTGGTTTCAGCTCCCAAAGCACATTAACGATGACCCAGCGGCCGTTCCACTTGGCCAGGTGCAGATAGTCGATCCAGTCCGAAGCGACTACCTTTGCCGACGCCGCATTACCGAAAATGTCGAGGATCGTTACATCCTTGAGTTGCTTTTCCTTAGGCGTATTTTTGCCGCCGCCCATTTTTACGCCCTGCACGAGCCCCATCGCGCTCATCTGGCCGAGCATGCTCTGTCCGCGATCGTATGTCCGAACGATTCGCTTCGCGAGATCCGGATGGAGAGCTCGCTCCATCCGCTCGGGGTTTCCTTCGTACCACCCCTCAATGTAATCGAGAGCCGCCGCTTTTATTGCATCGCGATCGGCATCCGCCGTTTGTGCATGAACTCCGAAGAAACCTACTAATATGAAAGTGAGAACCAAAATTGTTGCCTTCATTACTTACTCCTTCTTGAATTAGATATTTGGACTGTTGCCAACACGATATCTATATCAAAGGAAAGTGCTCCCAGGGTGGGGTTTGTGACGAACGAACGGGATTTTGTGAAATGCGGTAGCAATACCGCTAGCTGCGGATATAGCTGTCGAGGTTTTTGCGGTACCGCCGAGTCGCCGCGATCGTATCACCGCAACGAAGAGCGACCTCAAACTCTCCATTGACCGCTTGTCGTAGCTCAACGATTCGGTCGGCCCGAACGATCGCAGACCGGCGGATCCGGACGAACTGTTTTGGGTCGAGCTTCTTCTCAAGAGCAGTCATCGTCTCTCGAAGAATATGACGGCGGGCGTCGGTGTGGATGAAAATGTAGTTCCCGTACGACTCAAACCAGTTGATGTCTTCGGTGTCGACGAGAACGATGCGATCGTTTTCTTTTACCGGCAAACGGCGGGCGTACCCGTTTCCATTGCCATTGCCGTTAATTCTTGTGTGGCCGTCTGTTCCGGGAACGGAGATGATCTGAGCGGGCTCACGCGTCTTGAGCCACGTGTCGTAAGCGAGCACCGCGGAGACGATAAGAAAGTAGACGAGGAAACTGGACCGGAATTCACTGGCCGCCACCTGCTGGTAGAACTCCCACATACCGAGATCCTTCGCCCCGGGCAACAACATCGCAAAGACAACGTAAACGCCGAGTTGGATAAAAGCAAAGACTGCGGCGGCCGGGATATGGATCGCGAAGAAGCGTAGCCACCCGAGTCGTTGTACTGCGAACCCGCGGGCGATTCGGATGACCGGTACCGTGAGGACCGCCCACGAATAGCCGCACAGTATCCAGCTTACGACCCGACCGGGCAAGCTTGCCGGCCTACCGAGATAGACGTCGCGAAAGTAATCCTGGGTTCCGAAAAAGACCCCGAACGCCGTCCAGACCGCGAGCAGCAGCAGGACGAAATATCTCTTGTCGGTTTGGATTCGAGCTAACACTTTACTCAACTTGATACGCCGCACCCCTCGTTCCGGCCTGGCAAGACTCGCCAGTGCTTCGCCGCGTAAGGAGGGGAGCCAGAAAGAAAACCCCGCCGCGGCTAACGCCGCCCTCAGTTTTGCAAGAAGATCGACCGGTTAACATCCGCGGGATTCCCGACGACCGTAAATCTCAGGTTTCGCATGTACTTATTCGCGACAGCCTGAACGTCCGCGGCCTTCACGGCCCTGATCCGGTCGAGGAACTCAAGCGAGCGCCGCCATCCGCCGCCGATCAGCTCGTATTGAGCCAGTTCGGACGCCTGTGCGGCGTTGGTCTCCTGCTTGAGAAAGTAGGTCGTCAGAAAGTAGCCGGCCATCTGCTTTAGGGAATCGTCGTCGGTCGAGCCCTGACGCAGTCTGTTGATCTCGCCGAGCATCACGCTGACCGCTTCATTCGGATTTACCGACGAGACCGAGATCGACGCCGTATTTGCAAGGTTATTATCCATGTCGGCGTCAGGTGCGTAACTCAGGTTTCGCTTCACGCGGACCTCCTGAAACACGGCAGTCTGCAGGATCGCGATCGCCGCCCGCATCGCGTAATAATCGGCGTCGCGGATCGACGGGGCCGCAAAGGTGCCCTTGACGTAGTTGGTTTGAACGGGCTTTTGCGAAACATCGACCGAGCCTCGGGTAAAGTTGAGAACAGGCATCGGTGGCAGTATGAAATCGCCCTTTGGCAGCGAACCAAAGCTCGCCGCGACCTGCTTTTGCACCGCCGCGGGTTCGACATCGCCCACGATAACCAGCAGCAGCCGAGATGTCTCTAACATCCTTTTGTGATAGGCGGCCAGGTCAGCAGCCTTGAATTTCGTTACGTTTTCTATCGTCCCGTTCGGGCTGTTTGCGTACGGATGGCCGGCGTATACGATCTTCTCGGTCAGGGCATCGAGTGCTCCCTCGGGCGAGTCATTCTGCGACCGAAGGGCCGTAAGTGTCGCCTCGCGGACGCGCTCTACATCTTCGGCGGCGAAGGTCGGATTCAATGCCACGTCGGTGAACATTGCCCACGAACGGTCAAAATCGAGCTTGGTACACGCAAGGGCGAGTACGCTGTAATCGTAGTTGCTGCCGGCGGAAATAACGGTGCCGATGCTCGATGTTTCCTTACGGAGCTTTTGCCGCGGGAAGTTCTTCGTGCCCTCGGCAGCGGCTGAAAGAACGAAATTCTCTATGCCCGCATTCTCAGCCGTCACATTTCGCACGCCGCCGCGAAAGAAAAGCCCGGCCGCGACGGTCGGCGTGCCGGGACGCCGCTTGATGAGCACCTTGAGGCCGTTGACGTCAAACTCGGTTATCTGGGCTGCGGCACCGCCTGAGATCTGGCCCGGGACGGCCGTAACAGACAGAATGACAAACAAAAGTACGTTGGCGGCCGTTAGCCGGAGTATGGCTGTTCTCTTCATTACTGCTTACCTCCGATCAGGTCAGCCTCGGTCAGTTTGGCTATCGCCTGCTGCTCCGGCGAGATAAGGGCGACGCCGATTCGAGGCTTGCCCTGTATGTATGTGCGAATGTATTTGGTTATGTCTTCACGTGTCGTCGCCCGCAGGTTCTTGTGATAACCGCGGAAATAATCGATACCGGTCGTCGACCACCAGAAGCTCAGTGTACGTCCGTATTCGCTCAGCTTTTCGCGGCTAAAGAGATCGTCGGCCTCAAGAAGGGTCTTGGCACTTGCGAGTTCCGCGTCGGTGAAGTAAGTCGGCTTGTCGAACTGAGCGATCTCGTCGTAAAGGGCCTTTACCGCGGCCTTTGCCTTCTCAGGTGACGTCACCATTATCGCCTGGATCGGGCCAACGTTTCGCTGTGTGTAATAGCCGAGATTTGTATTGACCGTTAGGCCGGAATCGACCATTGCCCGCTGAAACCGCGAATCGGGCTGCCGGATAATGAACGAAAACACATCCGCCGCGTATGTCGCGGCATCGTCTTTGCCTATCGACGGGCCTTGCCAGTTGATCTGTACAAAGACGTTCTGCACGGGCTGCTGGACGATCACGCCCTCGCTCTTGGCAAGCGGCGGATGCTCGACAAGCGGAAACTTTTTGAAAGGGTCTTCGCTCTTTTGCCAGTCGCCAAAGAGGTCCTCGGCGAGCTTAAAGATCGTGTCGGGATTTACGTCACCGGTGACCACCAGGGCCGAGTTGTTGGGGACGTAATACCGGGACTGAATGAGGCGCATCTGGTCCGTAGTGGCAGCCGCGACCGTCTCGCGGGTGCCGCCCGGGCTCTTGCGTGTCGGGTATTTGTAGAAGAGCTTGTCGAGCGACGTCTGGTTAAGGTAGTAACCCGGCTGCGACAGGTTGCGATCGAGCTCGGCGAGTACGTTCTGCTTTTCGCCGTCAAACTCGTTCTCGTCAAAAACGGGAAATCTGGCCGCGTCGCGGATGAATTTCATCGCGGGCTGTATATTCGGGCTCGTCGTAGTGAAGTAATACTGTACGACCTCCTCGCGTGTCGTGCCGTTATTTACGATGCCGAGATTATCGATCTCACCCATGTAGCTGACGTCGCCGACCGCGGCCTTAAGCTCGAGTTGGTTTCCGCATCGAAGCTGCCGGTACATTCCGGGGTTGCGAAACTGCAGATATTCGCACCGAAAGATCGCCGACGCACGGTTGGTCTTAAAGAACATGTGCTCATATAGGTGCGAAAGGCCGTTAAGCTCAGGCGGCTCGGTGAATGAGCCGTTCCTCACCGCCAATTCGATAGTAACGAGCGGCACCGATGTGTCGGGCAGCACGATGATCTGCATGCCGTTGGCCAGCGTTTTCACCGAGATAGGTATCTCGTAAGCCGGAGCCTGAGATTGCCCGACCATACTCGCCGGCTTGGTATTGTCGCCGGGACGGGTGACCTGGGCGGGACTCGCCAGAGGCAGAAATGCTAGTATCAACAGCAGGGAAATTACGCTTTTATTCACAAATATTACTCCGACCGGGGATCAAGATATTAATTGAAAGTAACACACGAGGTAACTTATATGGAACGCGATAATTTGATGCACGGAGCTCGCTCAGCGTTGAACAAAGATATGGATATCCGCGCTTGGGCGGAGAATTACCTTAAGGCAAGAACGCGCGAACAAAATACGCAAATGTCAGACGAAGAGTTTGAAAAATACTGGAAATATCACAAGCCCGAGATCATGCATGAAGGAGCAGCCGAAGCCATGCAAGCGTATCGGGAAGCTCGGAGAGTAGAAGGGGAATAAGGGAGAACGGGAGATGGGGAAATTGATCTCGAGGCATCAGGATAGGAGGTCTATCGAAAGGCTTTCGAGGCCGCGATGCGAGTCTTTGAGATTTCGAAAGCTTTTCCGAAGGAAGAAACCTACTCATTAACCGATCAAGTTCGGAGATCCTCAAGGTCGATTTGCTCAAACCTCGCGGAAGCCTGGCGAAAAAGAAGATATCAAGCAGCCTTTATAAGCAAACTGTCGGATTCCGAAGGTGAAGCTGCTGAAACGCAAACTTGGATCGAATTTGGGGTTCGATGTGAGTACGTTGATAGAGAAACGGCAAAGGAGTTGTTTTTAGAATACGACGAAATAATTTCCATGCTCGTTTCAATGATTAACAATTCGCAAAAATGGGTCTTGCCTTCCGGCAGAAAATAAATGGGAGCAGAGGAATCTCCTCCACTCCCGGACTCCCTAACTCCACTACTTGTTAAACGCCCGGCATCGCTCGCTTTAGGGGTTTCAGGATCGCAAACAGAACCACCGCCATGAACAGGGCCATGCACGCAAGGACCAGGAAGAATGTGGACTGAAGCCAAATATCCCAGAAGACGCCGATCTGGGTCAGCTTGTTCCCTATCGCCGTTGCTACGAACCAACCTCCCATAAGCAGTCCGCGTTTGCTGATCGGAGCGACCTTTGAGACGAGCGACAAACCCATCGGCGACAACATCAGCTCACCAAGAGTCACGATAAAGTAAGCAAAGATGAGCCAGAACGGCGACACGCGGAACAGATATGCGTTCTGCAGGATCTTTTCCTTGTGAATATCGCCAGCCCCCGGTGAGGCAGCGTTGACGGCAGCGACCAACTGACTCTCCGCAGACGCCCCGTCCTTTGCGGCGAACTTGACCCCAAAGATCGAATTCTTTCCGTCAGCCGCCTTTGCATTCTGTATCTTGTCGAGAACGTCCTTTGGCACGCCGGCGTTGCCGAGGTTTGTCAGAACGCGTTCATTGACGCGAAACTCGCCCTTAGACAACTGTTCGGGCGTCTTTTGCATTCCCTCGCCGATAGTTGCGCCAAAGTACAGTACAAGGAACGAAAGCCCGGTCAGGGTCATGCCGATCGCCATTTTGGTCGGCGTCGAGGGCTCTTTACCTCGCTTGTCGAGGAATCCCCAAAACCAAACGAGCGGGAATGTCAGCACCAGGATCCAAAACGCATTAATCGAATTTGATATGGTGCCGGTCACGTTCCAGTTAGTGTTATCGTCAGCCCAGTAGGTCAGTGTGGAGCCATTTTGGTGGAAGACCATCCAGAAAACGATCACGATTATGAATACGACAACAAGCGCCATGATACGCTTGCCGTCCGAAACGGTATTCATCAATGCCGATGCCGCGGCTGATGCCTCGGATGAGGCAGAGTCGGCACCGCCCGCCTTACTGTCGGCCCCCTCGACAAGGTTCTTGAAGTACCACAGGATGCTCACCGAAATGACCATTCCAAAGGCGGCCACCGCAAACGCCGGGTGGAACCCGAATTTGGCCTTGACCAATTCCATGACGATCGGAGCAACGAAAGCACCAACATTAATGCCGAAATAGAAGATATTGTAGGCACGGTCCTTGAGGTGCGAGCCCTCGGGATATAGATTACCGACCATTGTCGATACGTTCGGCTTGAAGAAACCGTTGCCGATGACCAGACAGGTCAGAGCCAGATAAACCGCCCATATTGCGGGTATTGACAAGATCCCGTGACCTGCCATGAAGAAGAAGCCGCCGATCATGACCGCCTTTCGATAGCCGGTGATGCGGTCGGCAATGAGGCCGCCGATCAGTGGGCTCGCATAAACGAACATCAAGTAGTTCGAATAAAGAGCGGTCGCCTCGGCCGCCGTCCATCCAAAGCCCTCGTTCGGGTCGCGTAAATACAACGTAAACAACGCGAGCATCGAGTAGAACGAGAACCGTTCCCACATCTCGGTCGCAAATAGTACTGCCAGGCCTTTAGGGTGCTTCTCGTGTGTAACGGCACCGCCATTCATCGTTTCTGCGTTTGCACTCATCAAGTTTCTTCCTTTAGTTGAACAAATTACCTAAATTTTTAGGCCAAGAATGACAGATCGGTCTAATTGCTCATCAGGCTCCTGCGGGCTCAACATTTTCCTCGTGCGCGACATCTTCTGTATTGCGCATCATTTTTGCGATCGGAAAGGCGAGCAGTCCTAATATCGCAGCCGAGACCACCAGCGCAATGGTGGTCCACGTAAAGAGTGTCGGTGTCTGCTCGAGCTTTTCGGGATCGACGCTGCCGCCGACAAGGCCGGCGATCAGATTACCGACCGAGGCTGCGAGAAACCAAATGCCCATCATTTGGCCGACAAACCGCCGAGGCGAGAGCTTTGTCATTGACGAAAGTCCTACCGGGCTAAGCAGCAGCTCTCCAAAAGTCTGGAACAAATAGCTGAATGCCAACCACCATGCGGCGACCTTGACCGCTCCGCCCGTCGAAACGAGCATGTTGGCCGGGAATATCATTATGAAAAAACCGACACCGGCGAGGAAAAGTCCCAGGGCAAATTTTGCGGGAGCGGAAATGCTGATGTTTCTCGTTCCGAACCATGTCCAAATGCCCGCGAAGACCGGGGCGAACACGATGATAAGGAACGAATTGATCGACTGGAACCAAAGAGCCGGCACCTCAAATGAGCCTATATGACGCTCTGTAAAATCCTTTGCAAAGAGATTGAGTGAGGTTGGCGCTTGTTCGAATGCCGCCCAAAATATTGACGCGAAGATAAATAGAACGCCGATCACAACCACTCGTTTTTTCTCATCCGCGTTCAGCTTGCCGGCGACGAACATATAGATGAAAAATACGACCGCTACGCTAACCAATGCATAGAGCATGTAGCCGCCCAAAACCTGCGGATCCAGGACGACGATGTCAGTCGCTGCCAGGATCACCATCAATGCGATAATGGCCAGGCCTGCTCCGACAATGACCTTCACACGGGTCTCATATCCGGCCTGTACCGCGGGGTCCGGGTCACGGCTTCTTTCGATACCTATATTCCCGAGGGTAGAACGGGAACGAGCCGCAAACCAGATCAAACCGAACAGCATACCTACGCCCGCAGCTCCAAAGCCCCAGTGAAAGCCGTATTTTTCGCCAAGAATGCCTGTGATGATCTGTCCGAAAGTGGCTCCAAGGTTGATGCCCATGTAGAAGATCGAAAAGCCTGCGTCACGCCGCTCTCCGCCCTCGGGATAAAGGTCGCCGACGATCGCCGAGATATTCGGCTTGAGCAGGCCGGTACCAAGCACGATCAGAATTAGCCCTATAAAGAACATCGTCTTACCCGCAAAAAATCCTGACAGGCCGATCGAGAGATGGCCGCACGTGATCAACACTGCTCCGTACATGATCGCTCGCCGCAGACCCAATAGACGGTCGGCGATCCAGCCGCCCGGCAGCGATGACAGATATACGCTTGCAGAGTAAATGCCGACAATTGCTGCCGCCTTTGGCCGTTCAAAACCAAAGCCGCCGTTCATCATCGTAGCGGTCATGAAAAGTATCAGTAGCGGCCGAATGCCGTAGAACGAAAAGCGTTCCCACATCTCGGTCATGAAAAGGGTCGGAAGGCCTTTCGGATGGCCGAAGAATTCACGGCCGGCTTTTGGGTTCAGATCGCTAGTCTGGGCGCTCATTAAGATACCTCGGTGACTGGTTTAAATTTACGGAAGAGTTAGGCAAAATATAGCAGATAAAGCCATTTATCCAAAAGACGAATTATGCGTAAACAAGCCCTGTCCGCGGTTTTTGCTGTCGTTGTGTTGATGTTTGCCTCGAGTGTTGCCGTTGCCCAAAAGTCGCGACCGAGCGTCTCCGGCACAGAGGTCACGGGCACCTTCCAGATGAACTTCATCGGCAAGAAGTATAAAGGCTTGACGAACGACCTGATGATACAGGCCCTTGGCGGCGGTAAACTCCGCGTAGCATTTGACCTCATCTATCCCTACACCTTGCAAAACGGCGAGATCTCTGTGAACATGGGCCAGATCGACGGCGAGGCAACGATAACCGGCGACACGGCGGTCTATCAGAGCAGTGAATTCGGCCCTTGCAAGATCACGATCAAATTCGTCCGTTTTGGCGAGGTCAAGGTGACTCAAAATGGCTCGGACGCGGACTGTGGATTCGGTCATAACGTATTTGCTGCAGGAACCTATAAGAAGGTAAGCGGTAAGAAGCCTAAATTCCCAATTCCCAATTAGGACAAATATGGAAAACATACTGTTTCGCTCTCCTCTTCTTCTCTCACGCCTCGCAATGATCGGGATCGGCCTCGATGGTTTCCTAGCCGGCTCTGACGTTCTTCTCGGGATCGCATTGATCGCGGCTCCGGGATTTGAGATCCCACTCGACAATGGGGCTTCCTTGTCTGTGTGGATCCTGGCGATCGGGCTGATATCGCTGATCAAATTTCCGGTTTACATATTTGCAGTGGTTACATTTCTGATGTGGATCTATCGCTGCTATACCAATCTTCCGCCGCTGCGGTCCGACAATATGGAGTTTTCGCCGGGTTGGGCGGTAGGATGGTGGTTCGTCCCGTTTGCAAATCTTGTCAAGCCGTTCCAGGCTGTTCGAACTCTCTGGTCAGAGAGCGATCCCGACTTTGATCCAAATCACGGTTTTCTTTCCAGCGTTCAGGCAGGGGCGCCGGGCTTCATGGCCGCTTGGTGGGCGGCATGGTTGCTGTCAAACATTACGGCGAACGTCGCGGGCCGTCTCTTCGACCCCGACAGCTCTGCCGGTTTGCAGGTGGGTGCATATGCATATGGGATCGCCGGTGCGATGACGGTCGCCGCTGCGTTACTGGCGATCAAGGTCGTCTCCGTAATTACCGATAGGCAGGAACAGCGGTCCGTCAATATAGGCCGTGCCGTGATGGTCACGCCTCCGCCTCCCCCTAGCTTTAGCTAGGGTCGAATATCAGGCGAATTTGCCAGAATCCGGCGATTTACTTAAACTCTATTTTGGCTGCCCTTGTAGCTCAACGGTTAGAGCAGCGGACTCATAATCCGTTGGCTGTAGGTTCGAATCCTACCGAGGGCACCACCACATTTCTCCCGTCTCAGAAAGAAAACGTATAGGCCATGCCGGGATCTTTGCCCCGGATCATCAGGAACGTGAGAGCATGCGTGTCGTTAAAGGTGTACGTCAGGCCGGGATGCACCTTGACACCGTCGAACTGGATCAGCGATGACAATCTCGGATGGAAGCGAATGTTGAGCCCGCCGATCGGGCGGAATTTGTGTTCGTACGAGCCCCAGACTATCCCTGCGTATGGGGCGATCGGCAGTCCGGTCCAATGTTCCAGATCCTTGCTAGCCGTCAGATAGAGCGAGGTGCCGTCCGGCGTGCCTATGCGGTCCGAGCTCACTCCGAAGATGATAGCGGGCCGGTTCTGCGTCTCCGTCACCGGGATGAGTGTGAGCAGAGGACGCACTTCACCAACCTTTGGGTTGTACTCGACGCCAAAATGGACCCGCGGATGCAGTCGATAAATGAGCGTTGCACGCACAGCGGCCCGATCGACCTGATTCGGTATCAGTCGTATCCCGGCAGTAAATTTCTTAACGTTATCGGCCGTCCCCCGGACAGCCTGGCCCTCGCCCGGTCAGACCGGTCAGGCTGGGACGAGTGACGTATTCTTCGTCTTGGCCTTTTCTGTTTTTGCGGCCTTTGTTGCCTCCGCGACCCTGGGGAGCAGGATCTTGTCGAGTTCCTTTCGCAGTTCCGCTGGTTTGAAAATGCCTATCTCTCGCCAAACGATCTTGCCCTCGCGGTCAACTATAACCGTGGCTGGCAGCACCGTGCCTACGCCGAATCGCTCCATGTCGGACGATGACGCGCCGACCCATATGGGGAAGTTCAGCTTGTACTCGCGAATGAATTTGAGCACCTTTGCCGAGTCTGCCGCGGCATCACCGGCGGCCCCGATCACCTGGACGCCGAGAGCAGCATATTCATTTTGGATCGCCGAGAGATCCGGCATTTCCTTTTTGCAGGGCTCGCACCAGGTGGCCCAGAAGTTGAGCACGACGACACGGCCCCTGTAACCGGCAAGGCTCTGTTCGGCACCGGTCAGGTCTTTGAGGGCCAGGACCGCGTCGGTCGGTAGCGGCGTCGGTTTGGCTGCCTCGTCCTTTAAGACCTTGAGAGCATTGACCTTGAGGAATCTCTTGTCCTTTTCAAAGCGAAGGTCGCCCTCGATCTCGACAGTGCGTGGCACGAGCTTGAGAAAGTCCTTCCCTTCTGTTTTGTATGCACCCTTTTCAAGGATGTAAAGCGTAAAGCCCTTTGCGTCCTCGACGGCGAGGGCCTGCGGCAGGTCTTTTTCCGAGCAATCCTGGGCGCATTTGATATCGGCGGGCGTGCCGTACGGTTCTTTCTTACGGTCATCGGCCTCAAACCAGCACGCCGAGCAAACGACCTGCCCTTTGAGCGTGACCTTTTCCGTCTTCTGAGCAACGGCTGTCATGCCAAATAGCGCCAACAATAATAAGGTTAGGATTGGTCTCATCATTTCTTTGACTCGTCCTCGATCATGGATCTGAGTTCGGACTCGGACAGACTATTCAACTTTCGGCCGTTGACGAAAACGGTCGGGGTTTGTCGGACACCAACGCTCTGAGCATCCTTACGTTCGCGTTCGATCTTTGCCGCAAATTTGTTCTCCTTTGCCGCAGCCAGATATTTTTCAATGTCGAGACCGAGTTCTTTGGCGTACTTCTCAAACAACGCAGGGATGTCCGGTTTCGGAGCATCGGGCGGTGCGCCGTGCTTCTCGCCCCACTCGGACTGTTTCTGAAGCAACAGGTCCATGGCCTGCCAGAACTTGCCCTGCTCACCGGCGGCCTCGATCAGTGTGATCGCACGTGCCGAATTTGGATGCAGCGGGACAAATCTTACCACGAGACGTGCCCGGCCTTCGTAATCCTTAAGCACGCTCTTGAGACGTGGGGCGAATGCGGCGCACGACTCGCACTCTGGGTCGAGAAACTCTACGACCGTCACCTTAGCGTCAGCCGGGCCTATCGACGGGCTGTCTTCGCGGATCATTGAGCTGTTTGTCGTGGTGGGTTTGGGGGCATTTTGTGTGCCCCGATAATACTGAGCGCCAACGACCGCTCCGATGATTACTATCACCAGGACAAGGGCCATTATTTTTACTTCGTTTCGCATTATTATTTATTCCTAAAATGATAAATGATCAGGCAGACCGCGATCGCGACAAATGCCAGCAACGACATCAGCGGGATCGTGAGGAAGCCCAGCAATTGCAGCTGGATCGCATTGCACGGAATGCCCTCGGTACACGGCGTGATCTCCTCAGGTATCAGGCCGTAATAAAGTAAATTGTGATAGACGGCGACCACCAGCCCGGCAGCCGTCAGCGGCAGTCCATATAGGGCAGTCCGCCTATCGCGAATAGCGATGCCTATGCCGACGACAAAGACCAGCGGATAGAGAGCAATACGCTGATACCAGCAGAGCACGCACGGAGGATAGTCGAGAACCTCACTAAAGAAAAGGCTTCCGACCATGCCGAGCAGAGCCATAAGCCATACCGCAAATAGCAGGATCGACGAATTATTTTCAGAGACGGCGTTCTGATCGTTCATGATCTAGTTCTTTTTCAAAGTCGCTTTGACCGACCCGCACGTAAGCATTTTGCTGCCGTAATACGGGTTCTTAACTTCTTTGCTTGCCGAGAGCCACGAAGCTTTCTTCATCGGGCAATAATGCAAATATGATTCGGCGTCATTCGCCTTGAAGCCGAAGACCAGAGCATACATATTGTTCGAGAGTTTCATAAAATGTTCTCGCTGATGCCCAAGGTCCTTATTGCTGACAATATGGCTAGCGTCTGTACGCAATCGCGGGCCGAGCTTTTCCCATTCGGCCGTTTGTGCGGCGGTCATTTTAGACGCATCGATCAGATCGAGTGCCTTCAGGAATTCACCGGCCTTAGTGCTCGCTGCCTCGCTATTTGAGTCGACCAGACTATCCTTGAGCCCGTAGTATGAGGTGAGCGACGCGCCGATCTGCTTTCGCAGAGCGCTGTCAACATCGCCGAGGCCCTGGGCACTCGCACCTATTGCAAAGATCGTCAACGCGACCGCGATAAAACCTAGTCTTCTAATATTCATATCCATTTAGTAGTTGTAAGTGACTCCGCCGCCAAAGCCGAAATGGTTGTAATAATTTCCGCCGATCTGCCAGCGTTTGGTCAGGATGTACCGCATTCCGACCTGATATTCCTTATCTGTGTTCCACATTGCATCGAGTCGAAGGCGCTTGGACAATGCCACGTCCTCGCGGCTCAGTTGCAGGCGGAATTTACCCTTTGTGTTTACCCGTCCATCAGCTTTGACGAACATCGGAAGCGTATATTCGAAGCCGAACGTTCCAAATGCCTCATTTTCCCAATGGCCGGTGCCGTGTTCCTTTTCGCGATTGAACTCGAATCCCGCGTAAATATTTAGGAACTGCCGTTTGTCGACGTAACGCCCAAACCGTGATTCACTCTCAAAGCCGTGCTTCGGATTAAAGTGAAATTGCGTGCCGACGAAGTAGTAATTGTTCATTACCATCCCGTGGCCAAAAACGCCGTTCGACTGGGCCGCAACGTTTAACATCGAATGCAGCATTCTTTCATCTTCTTTCTTGAAGTAGTTCCAGTTCTTCTTCGTCGGGGCGACCTGCGTATTCGGCGGTGAGTTTTCATATGAGAAAACTCGTCCCATGCCGGCCATCATGTGGTAGAGAATGTGGCAGTGAAAGAACCAGTCTTTCTCCTCATTCGCATCAAACTCGATCACGTCGGTTTCCATCGGCATTATGTCGAGAACGTTCTTGAGCGGCGAATAGTCTCCCTGCCCGTTAAGTACGCGGAAGAAATGGCCGTGCAGGTGCATCGGATGCCGCATCATCGTGTCGTTGTACATTGTGATGCGTACGACCTCGCCCTTTTTGATCAATATCTTGTCCGACTTCGAGAGCGGCTTGTCGTCCATGCTCCACATGTAGCGGTTCATGTTGCCGGTAAGTTTGAACTTCAGCTCGCGGACCGGAGCTTTTGGGTCAAGTGCGGTGCTGGTCGGCGACTTGAGCATCGCGTAGTTGAGCGTAGTCGGCGGCTGGGCATCCGGATCTGTCGGGTCGGGGACAGTTTCCGGATACATCACATCGTTCATGTCCATCTGCTGATAGCTCATGTCCATTTTGTGCTTGCCCATGTCGTTCATCATCTTCATGCCCTCAAATAGCTTGAGTTTGGGCAGCACCGGAGCCGCAACCTTTTCACCTGAGCCAAGCCAAAGCGATGTCGATTTGGTGCGGTCCTCGGCCGTAGCGCGCAATTCGTAAGATCTGTCCTCCGGAATAGTGACAATTACATCAAATGTTTCGGCGACTGCGATCAGCATACGATCGACCGCTACCGGAACGACGTCCATACCGTCACTCGCGACGACCGAAAGCTGACCGCCCGCAAATTGGACCCAAAAGTACGTCGATGCCGAACCGTTGATGATTCGAAGCCTAACCTTTTCGCCACCCTTGAATTGCGGAGCAGCATCTTCTTTTTTTCCGTTGGCAAGGAACGCGTCGTAATAAACGTCGGACACGTCCATGGCGTTCATCCGCTGCCACTCCTGGCGAAACTTCTGCTTCAACGCACCGGCCGCTGCGGCCTCCCCATAGCTCTGGACGGCGTCTTTCTTGATCGCGTACCAATCGTTCGCATTTTTGAGCGAGCGCATCACCTCGTGCGGGTGCTCGTCGGTCCAGTCGCTGAGCAGTACCGTGTAGCTTGGCATCGGCGGTTCGTCACGCTTTTTGATGATAAAGGCGCCGTAGAGGCCGCGCTGCTCCTGGAGATTACTGTGCGAGTGGTACCAGTAGGTCCCGCTCTGACGAATGGGAAAAGTAAAAAAGTGCGTGTCTTTCGGTGCGATCGGCGTTGTTGTCAGGTATGGCACGCCGTCCTGCTCATTTGGCAGCAAAATGCCATGCCAGTGAAGAGACGATTCCTCATCCAGGTTATTCTTGACGTGGATCTCGGCGATATCGCCCTCGGTAAATTCGAGCGTAGGCGCAGGGATCTGGCCATTGATAGCAATGGCGTGGGTCATCTTACCTGAGTAATTGACCATCTTTGTGTCGATCGTCAGGTCGTAGCGCACCACACGCTGCGCGTGCAACAAAGACGCAAACGATCCTACAAAAAGTAGAACTAGGAGCGATCTCATAGATAATGATCGATTGGGCCCGGCGCCGGGTTGCCGGATACGATGGGCCGCAAAAACAGGGATCTCGGGGCCTCGCCGCATCGACGAAAGGCCCCGGTCCCGCTATTGCTCAAGCGATCAGATCGCTCCTGTTACTTTCTTTTCTGCTGAGTGGTTGCAGCACGCGCACGAGCAGCCGGCGGCCTTGCCGTCCATGCCCTTATGCATTTCGGCGGCCTTGGCATCGCCTGACATCATGCTCTTGTGCATCTCGGCCATTTTCCCGTCCTTCATCATCGGGCAGGATTCGCCGTTAGCCATTTTCATGTCGTGCTTCATGCCCGGCTCCATCTTGTGGTCAGCCATACCTTCCATCTTGTGGCCGGCTTTCATCGGGCACGAGTCGCCGCAGCAGGAATGAGCGGCCTCGGTCTTGCCCTCTGCGGTTGGCTTGGCGGCATGTGCCGCACAGCATGAGCATGAGTGACCGCCCTCGGTCTTGGCCATTGCTTTGCCATCGGGCGACTTCATCGGGCAGGAATCACCGCCGCAGCAACAGCAGGAAGCTGCTGCCGTGTCGGCTGTGACGGATGTTGAATTGTAAGCGTAAACTGCAAAGCCGATCCCGAAAACAAGGATGGCGGTGATAATAACTAAAACTTTCGATCTCATGATAGTCTCCGTATAAATCTCGAATATGGTCTATGGGGATAGCGCGGATACCGCGCTCGATAAACCGAGGCATGAGAGATCGCTCTCATACCGGAACGAGACTAGATACGGATGACGCAGTTGAGGATGCGATCGACGCGGCGGTCGAGCGGTGGCGGACGATAGACGGGGGTCGCTAGTTCCTCGTGGCCCGCGATGGCTGGTGCCGAATGGTCGAATTCTACTGCTGCCGGAGCCTCTGCGATCAGGACCGTCGTAAAGCTCGATCGCTTTTCGACCGGTGCCGTAAAGAGAGCGATCGGCATCATGCAACAAGCGGCTTCATCGGAGTTGACGCTTGAGTTCTGGTTCTTATCTTCGGCTTCCTTCTTGGCCCGCCGGCAGTGTTCCGAGAGGTGAGTGTCCTCAGAATTCGAGGCAGCGGCCATTGCCATTTGGCTGCAATAGGTCAGACAGAGTGCCCCGCCGACGTTCAGGCAAAGAAAGGCGAGTACAAACATCGCCAAAGTCTTTCTGCCTGTG
Organism: uncultured Chloracidobacterium sp.; assembly: GCA_964545145.1. Taxonomy (GTDB): domain Bacteria; phylum Acidobacteriota; class Blastocatellia; order Pyrinomonadales; family Pyrinomonadaceae; genus OLB17. Next base: position 39,479 of record CAZJFB010000004.1, read on the forward strand.
AGACGGAGCATCATATCAACCAAAATATAGCACCAATTGCGGGCTATTCCAATCAAAATTACGGCAAACATTGCCGATCGTTCCAACGATATCCGACTCCGCCGGGAAATGCTGTGATAACCGTCACACCAAACTACCTGCGACCGATCTATTCAGCGGAATTAGCGACGAGAACCTCCGGCCAGTTTGTGATCAACCTTAAATTATTCTCGACCGCAACATGCTCCGCTATACCGAGTTCTCGATCGAGTTTGTAAGCCGCGACATTGAATACGATCGAATCCGCTGTTTCAATACGCAGGGTACGGCGGGCACGCATACGGCGGATGATAGCCGTTCCGGGCATATTCGTTCTCTCGTTTGGCCGATCGGTCTCACGCATGTGTCGATCTCAACATTCGCAGACGATCTACACGTTAAATCTAAAATCAACCACATCGCCATCCTGCATAACGTATTCCTTGCCCTCGAGGCGGGCGAGGCCCTTGTCGGCGGCGGCTTTGCGGCTGCCGCAGGCAACGAGGTCGTCATAACTTACGATCTCAGCCCGGATAAAACCCCGCTCAATGTCGGTATGGATCTCGCCGGCCGCCTGCGGAGCCTTTGTGCCGATCGGGATCGTCCAGGCACGCACCTCTTTATCGCCTGCGGTCAGGAACGACATCAGCCCGAGCATGTGATACGCAGCCTTTATCAGTTTGTCGACTCCTGAAGATTCGAGTCCGAGATCCTTCAGATACTCGTCGCGTTCTGCCGGGTCGAGTGCGACGAGCTCGGCCTCGAGCTTTGCGCAGATCACGACAACGTCGCTGTTCTCTTTGGCAGCGTACTCCTTTACCTTAGCGACATGCGGATTGCCGTCGGGGTTGGCAAGTGTCTCTTCATCGACATTCGCAG
>CAZJFB010000004.1:40475-42091 GCA_964545145.1 uncultured Chloracidobacterium sp.
GCGACATGCGGATTGCCGTCGGGGTTGGCAAGTGTCTCTTCATCGACATTCGCAGCATAGATCGTCGGCTTTGTCGTGAGAAAGAACCATGACTTCACTATCGCCTTCTCATCGGAGTCGAGTTCGGCGGCACGGGCCGGACGGCCTTCCTCGAGGATCGGCTGTATCTTGTCGAGGATCTCCAATTCACGCTTAGCGTCTTTATCGCCCGCCTTCGCGGCACGCATCGCCTTATCACGGCGCTTCTCTGCCGATGCAAGATCGGCAAGTGCAAGCTCGATCTGGATCGTCTCGATATCGCGGATCGGATCGACCGAACCCTCGACGTGGACGATATTCTCATCCTCAAAGCATCGCACGACCTGGATCACGGCGTGCGTCTCACGGATGTTGGCGAGAAACTGGTTGCCGAGGCCTTCGCCCTTTGACGCACCGCGAACGAGCCCGGCGATATCGAGGAATTCGACCGTCGCGGGCACTACCTTTTGTGCGTTGTTGAGCTTTTCGAGGACGGCGAGCCTTTCGTCGGGTACGGCTACGACACCGACATTCGGCTCGATCGTCGCGAAAGGATAATTTGCCGCGAGTGCCGCTTCCTGAGCGGTCAGCGCGTTAAAGAGTGTCGATTTTCCAACGTTGGGCAGTCCAACGATTCCGGCTTGTAACATAAGAGAGCATCTCCGGCCCATCGGCCAAAAGAATCAATTCTACCGCCCGGGGCCGGATTTGGAAAGACCGTCCACGCCGCTGACAGATCACTGCGGCAGATACCTGTTCGGCACGGGCTGGTCCGTAGCGACGCCCCAGTTCGCACTGAATATGCCGCCGGTACTCTTAAAGACGTACCAACCGCCATTCGACGGGCGATAGACCGACGGATCGGCCTTGCCGTCCCCGTCGTAATCGCCGGTTACCGGAATGTCGGTGCCGAGTCCCCATGTGTAATAGACTACATTGCGGTCGGAGCTTCGATAGACGTACCAGACGCCGTTCGACGGGCGATAGATGGTGTGGTCGGTCTTGCCGTCGCCATCAAAATCACCCTGTGCGGGCAGGTCGCCGGGCAGTCCAAAGGAATCGATCGTGAACGCTCCGTCCGAGCTTCGAAGGACGTACCACGCTCCGTTCGACGGCCGCCACACAGCGATGTCCGACTTGCCGTCGCCGTCATAATCACCGACCACGGGCTTGTCGCCATTTAGCCCCCAGGACGCAAACGTGAACGTGCCAAGGCTGTCACTGTTCGCGATAAACCACTGCCCGGTCGAGGGGCGAAAGATCGCAAGATCGGTCTTGCCATCGCCGTTGTAGTCGCCCGCCGCGGGAATATCGCCGGCCTGGCCGAACGAGCGTGCGGTGTAGTTCAGGCCCTTCGCGAGAATGTGCCAAATGCCGTCGGTCGGCCTGAATACAGCCTGGTCGGTCTTGCCGTCGCCATCGTAATCACCTGGTGTCGGAATGTCGGCGGCGAGGCCAAATCCAACATACGAGACCGTCGAATTCGAACTGTTGAGCACGATCCAAACACCGGGATCAGGGCGGTAAACACTGAGGTCCGCCTTGCCGTCGCCGTCAAAATCGGCGTTCTTATTCTTGGCGACAGCGACGCCTGCAAC
>CAZJFB010000004.1:42191-53237 GCA_964545145.1 uncultured Chloracidobacterium sp.
GGCAAGAGAAGCGGTTCGGTCAGGGCTGCCTGCTCGACGGCCAGTTTGGCGAGGCGCATTTCTTCTCGGACCTCGGCGGGCGTTAGGTCGCGGCCGCCATCGTTGACGACGGTAGTTTCCTGAAAGCAGCCGCGTTTTACGTCTGCGCAAGAGCCGTCGGTCCGCAGCAACCAGTCACCTGATCGCACCGGACGCGGTTCGTCCGACCGACGAAGCTCGACGACCCGCTCTATCTGCTGCCAGGTTTCTCCGCCGTCCGTGGACCTGAATGAAGCCCGCCCTTCAAAGTTGGAGCTGGTGGTAATGCGAAATGTAAGAGTGATAGATCTGCCTGAGAACCGCTGCGAAACGTCTTCCAAATACGTGTCTTCGCCAAATGCCTCTGCCGACGCATGTCGCGTGATCCACGAATTGCCGCCGTCGCGGGTCTCGGCCGTGATGAATCGAGCGTCCGATCGGTCGTAGATGAATGCCCTTCCGTTTAAGCCGTTCTCGAATGTCACGTTCGCGATAACGGAACCCTGATCCACCGGCAGCGGCAATCTACTCCAGCTTGCCCCGTCATCGGCTGTCCGATATGCGGCAGACGATGAGTATGCGATGCCGGACGAAGCCGAGAGCTTCTGAATGCCTTTGACCCGGTAAGAACCACCGGGATCGGCGTTCTGGGCAAACGAGGCGGCGACAAACAGCAAAGATGCGGCAGCCAGCTTCAACGCGAGTTTTGTGAAGTTACTCATATCGGTGGTCGAACGGCCTACACCGTCGGCTAATGGATTTTGGGTTAAGTATAACCGAGATTGATATTGATCGCCATTTCTTTTCGCCGTTGCGGCCGCCGGCCGCCGCATGCCTAAGATCTCAGGCCGCTTCCGGCTGTCCGAAGGGCACCTTTCGCGGTGTTCAATTTATGTTCATGTTCAATTGATTTTCCGCATAAACCTTCAAATTTGCTCAGCATTTTTGCAAATTCGCGTATTGAAAATAACACATACTTGCATAAATAGCAATATGTTTCATAGACGGAGCACTGATCAAGATGCCCTTTGCGGCGAACCGTTTTGAGAGCACGGCGGGATAAGGTAATTTATTAGGAGTCTCACTGAATACTCTGGAATGATCGTAAGCCTCATTTTACTTATTGCATTGGCTGCAAGCGGTATGTCGATGACGTACCTCGTGGCACGCGACCGGCCGCTGATGTGGCGGCTCGCGGCCGGCAACATCATCAGCTCAGCGATATTCGGGCTTGTGTCCTTTGTGGTCGCGTGCCTGATAGGTTTTAACGCCGTGACGGTCGGCATCGCGTTGGCACTGTCTCTAGTGCCGTTGGCGCTGATGCAGAACAAGGACCGGCGAAAGCAGTTGACCCACGACTGGGCAAAGGCAAAGGGCAAGCTGCAGGGTGGGAATAGCGCGAAGTTCCTGCGGTTCGCTTATTACGCGTTCTTTTTCATCGTCTTTTGGTACTTCTTTGACCGGACGATCTATGAGCTCAAGGACGGCATCTACACGGGCGGTTCACAGAATTACGGCGATCTGCCTTTCCATCTCGGAGCGATATTCAGTTTTACAGAGATCAACAATTTTCCGCCAATGAACCCGTCATGGGCGGGAGCAAAATTCAGTTATCCATTTATTGCCGACCTGCTGACGGCGTGCTATATGAAGCTCGGCGGCGAGTTGAAGGCGGCGATGTTCGTGCAGAACGTCTCGTGGGCGTTTTCGCTGCTCGTGATACTCGAGAGCTTTGTCGTCCGCATCACGGGCAGCAAGTTGGCTGGCCGCATCGCACCATTCCTGCTTTTCTTCAGCGGCGGACTTGGCTTTGTCTGGGCGTTCAAGGACATGTCCGAAAGCGCCAAGGGTTTTGTCGATTTTCTCTGGCACCTGCCAAAGGATTACACCATCAACGACAATTTCCGCTGGGGCAATTCGCTCGTCGTGCTCTTTATGACGCAGCGAAGCTTGCTGCTCGGAATGCCGCTGACCTTGCTGGTGCTCGGCTATTTGTGGCGTGTCTTTGCCACAGAGTGTACAGGGAATACTGAGAAAGATGAGCGTGCAAACGGCGGGCCGCTGCAGATGCTCGTCTCGTCTCCTTTCCTCGTCGGGTTGCTCGCCGGGACGCTGCCGCTGATCCATCTTCACAGCCTTGTGGCGTTGTTCGTCGTGACGGCTTTCTTGTTCGCGTTTCAGCCGCGCAAGTGGAAAACATGGATCACATTCGGCGTCGGCGTCTCGATCATGGCGATACCGGCACTGGCGTGGGCGATGTCGGGCAGTGCGAGTGAGACGGCAAAATTCTTTGACTGGCATTTCGGCTGGGACAAGAAGCCGGATGACAATTTTGTCTGGTTCTGGATCAAGAATACCGGCATTCTGATACCGATGATCGCAGCCGGGGCGTGGATCTATTACACGCAAAATGCAGGTGCGAAAGCCGAAGGCGACGAGGCCAAAAAGCCGGTCATCGGCCCTCTGCTGCTGTTCTACGTTCCGTTCGTGGTCCTATTTGTCATATCAAACGTCGCAAAACTCGCACCGTGGCAATGGGACAACATTAAGGTGCTGATCTATTGGTTCCTGCTGTCAATACCGCTCGTCGCCTACGCGATCGCGTGGCTTTGGGAAAAGAATCCGGGCCTCAAAGGCGTAGCCGTTGGGTGTTTGATCGTGTTGACGCTGGCCGGTGGCCTTGATGTTTTCAGGACATCGAGGGGCGAGATCAAGTTCCGTGTTTTTGAGACGGACGGTATCCGGCTCGCGGAGCAGATCAAGGCAAAGACGCCGCAAAACGCGTTGTTCCTCAACGCGCCGACGTTCAATTCGCCGATCGTGCTTTCGGGCCGCCAGTCATTGATGCGGTATACGGGCCATCTAACGTCGCACGGCATCGATATCGGTACGCGCGAGCAGGACGTTAAGCAGATCTATCAGGGCGGCGGGACGGCGGACGTTCTGCTGAAGAAGTACGATATCGACTATGTCCTAGTCACACACGAGGAACGCAACACGATGAAGGCGAACGAAGAATTTTTCAAGAAATTCCCCGTCGCGGCGGAATCGGGCGATTATCGGGTATATAAGGTCAAGTGATCAGGTAAATGAAAGCAAAGAAGCGCAAAGGTACTGACAAGGCGGCGGAGACACCGGTGGAGCCGGCCGCTCAGGAAGAGATAGTGATCAACGGCGGCGCCGCAGACGAAACCGCGGCCGAACCGGTCGAGATCGACCGTTTGTGGCTCGGCGGTGCGGTATTCGTCACGCTGCTGGCGACTTTCCTTCGGTTTTACGATCTTGCTCTTAAGCCGTTCCATCACGACGAGGGGGTCAACGGATTTTTCCTTAAAAACCTGATCGTCGACGGTACTTATAAGTACGACCCGGCGAATTACCACGGCCCGACGCTGTATTACATCTCGATCGTCTTCGCGAAGCTCTTTGGCATGGACACGATACCGGTACGTGCCAGCGTCGCGATATTCGGCGTGTTGATGGTCGTGCTCGTCCTTTATCTAAAGCGTTATATCGGCCGCACGGGCAGCTTGCTCGCCGGACTTTTTCTGGCACTTTCGCCGGGAATGGTATTTATCTCGCGGTATTTTATCCACGAGATCTTCTTTGTCTTTCTGAGTCTCGCTATCGTTGTCTCGATCGTATTCTTTATCGAAAAGAAAGAGGCAGGTTACGGTGCCGTCACGTGGATGGCGATATTGCTGCTCACCGGATTTTTGCCGTCGGCGCTGAATTTGGCGTCGTCGATCGGCGGGACCAATACGTCGATGGTGTGGGTCTTTCGGCTAGTGTTTATGCTGGTCGAGTCGGTCCTGGCGTACTTTGTCATTAGGATGATGCTCGGTTGGGATGGCGGGCGGCCGATCTATCTGATACTCGCCGGGGCGTCGATCTCTCTGTTTTTTGCGACCAAAGAGACAGCGTTCATCACGCTCGGCACGATGGCGATCGCCTGTGTCTGTGTCGCGATCTGGCGTCGGCTGTGGCCGGCACGTGTCCTCGATCAGTCGTCGATGCGGATCGTCATCGGCTTTCATATCGTGCTAGCGTTACTGGCCCTGATCGCCAATTCGCAGCTTATTGACGGCTTTAAGTGGATCTACAACACGATCGCGTATAATCCGTTTCGCCCGCCCGAGGTATTTGTATTCGGCTCGATCATTTTCGTTAGCGTAGCGGCCCTCGCGGCGTGGGCCATGTTCGTCAGGGACATGAAGGTTGCGAACACCTCCGAGTTTACCGAGCCCATTGATCTGACCTGGGGCAACTTTCGAAAAAGCCTCGGCGACAATCGCAACATGGCTCTTATCTTCGGAGCGGCGGCCGTTGCGTTTGTTTACCTTTTTGTACTCTTCTTTTCGTCCTTCTTTACGTATGCCGAGGGTGTGAAAAAGGCGTTCGAGGCGTACGCGATCTGGACAAAGACGGGCAACAAGGACCACACGATGCACGGCTATCTCGGCTATGTGAAGTGGGGCCTCAAGATCGAGTCCGCCATACTCATCATTTCTTTGCTCGGAATCTTTATCGCGTTTCTAAAGGCCCGTCACCGCTTTGCCATGTTCACCGGCCTTTGGGCACTGGGACTCTTCATCGCGTATTCGATCATTCCGTACAAGACGCCGTGGCTGGCGTTGAGCTTCATACTGCCGATGTGTATGTCGATGGGGTACGGGCTAGGTGAACTTTTCGAGTCGAAAAAGGTCCATCTGATGGCTGCGGCGGGTATTTTGACCGTCGCAGGCTGTGCCGTGACCACATATCAGATGTACCAGCTCAATTTCGTCCGCTATGACGACGACGAGATGGTCTATGTCTATGCTCACACTCGCCGCGGCTTTCTCGATATGATGCGTGAGATCGAAAGATACGCCGAAAAAAGCGGCAAGGGCCGCGACGCCGTGATCGAGATCGTGTCGCCCGACTACTGGCCGATGACGTGGTACGTCAAGGACTACACTCACGCCAATTTCTTTGGCAATCCGGTCGATGCGACTACGTCCGAAATGGTCGTCTTCAAGAAGAACGATCAGGATGCGATCGCGATTCAAAAATACAGCCCGAACTATAAGTACATCGGCGTATATCCGCTGCGGCCGGGTGTGAACCTGGTCCTGCTGGTCAGAAAGGATCTCGCCGACGCAAGTGCTCAGGACGTAAGCAAGGTGCTCGAGTATAAGACCGTAAAGGGATATACGGACTAGCCGGCGTACATAATCGATAAGGCTGTCTGAAATTGCCGGATCCCGGTTTTTCAGACAGCTTTTTGTTTTTTGGAGTACGTCGTGAGAAGAAAAAAATGGAACTCGTCCATGATTGATGGGACGTTTGACATTGATTCGGAATAGGACTATCGTCGGGGTGTTCTGGACGCAGAGTCAGAATTTTCTTATTGGGGAAGTTTAACCTCGCATCTAACTTATCGAAGAAAGTTTTCTGGCGACCTGTTTGCTTCCATCAAGACCCAATGAGCAACCGATGCGAGAGCATTTACGTCACTTCAATGGGTACACCATTATGCAAAATACTATTGTTTCCCGCGGAATGATGATTGCCGTCTTCTTCGTCTTAGGTTTCGCTCCTGTAGCAGTTCAGGTACTAATGTCATTTCGGCCCGCTGCCGCGTTATCCGAAGCGGATGAGCCTAATTCAAGAAATCAGATTCGCTCAAGTTTCCCAGTCGTCGCCTACGATGGTGACCGATCGACCCTATCGTCTGAACAAAGAGCGAGAAGTAGGAAGTATGACAGGATCAATATCCTGAATCCCGGGATTACCGAGGATAGTACTGTCGCTTCGTCCAATCATTGGGAGGTTGAGCTTTCTGAGTTGCCTATAGAGAAATCGGTATTAGTGTTGCTCGGCACCGTCAAAGGTTCACAAGCGATTCTTTCGGACAATCGAAAATCAGTATTTTCTGAGTTTGCTATCGAAGCTGAGCATATCTTCAAAGATAGTACGGGCGAAACTACAAAGTCTCCATCAGTTGTATTCGCCGAACGACGAGGAGGAATTGTCCATTACCCAAGTGGGTTTGATGAATGGGTGTTCATCGTTGGGCAGGGAATGCCATCCGTTGGAGGAAAATACTTGTTCTTCTTAAGCCATGAGTTTCCTGAAATCGGAAAGCAGCAAGCGGATCTGACGATCTTGACGGCATATGAGATCAGGAACAATATCGTAGTGCCACTAGATAACCCAGGTGCTGGAACTCACCCCATTGCGCGAGTGTATAGAGATAGACCCCAGTCAGTTCTTATGGCCGACCTGCAAAGGAGGATTACAGAAACCGACAAATTGGCCCATCCCCGCGACCGTGATTAGTTAGACAAATAATATGGTTATGTGGATAACAAATCTCAATCTGCGTCCTATATTTGTTGCAATGCTAGCTCTTTGGGTATTTTGTTCAACCTCCAGTATAGCGGGGCAATTCCAGTGCTGCAATCCCCCTCCTTGGCCCCCCACGGCTTCAAAATTTCCTTTAGGTGCTCGTGTTGTTGTTACGATTAGCAATGCATTTACTGTGGCCGAACGCGAAGACATTGTAGATTCACTTGAGCACGCGTGGAACCCAAGCAACATTGATAATGGTAGCAATGTTGCATTCGTTGGCTTTCTTACGGGAGAGATTCCAGTAATGACGGCTAACAATTTGTTCATCAAGTACGATCCAAATCTCAATGTTGCCGGAGATACGCATGTCCATGCCGGTATGCTAAACCAGAATGTTTGGGTCGAGATGGCCATAGGCCCCAGTATCCGTACCGGTAGTTTCCCAAACGAGGCGATTCGGAGTCAGTATCGAATGTCCCTCGTACAACATGAAACGGGCCACACGCTACATTTAGGTGATTCGTATTCGTGTCCTGCTGGAACTACCGTGATGCATTATTCTGCTGGCCTACAGACGATAACAGAATGTGACAATGATGTGGTTTGCGTTGAATATGGTGTCTGCACCCCTTCACCGACATCAACACCCTCACCCACGCCAACACTCCCCCCTCTTTGCCTACCGGGGCAGTTCTCCGGCTGTGTTAATTGCGAGGGGGAGGTCGAAACGTGTGCTCAGTCTGGGAACGGCTTTTGGAATGATTCATCCTGCGATTGTGAGGGAATCAGCCCTATTGTAGTTGACCTCTCGGGTAATGGATTTGACCTGACAAACAGCGCAAGCGGTGTCTGGTTCGATATGAACGGTGATGGTGTGTCCGATCAAATATCATGGACATCGATAAATTCAGACGACGCTTGGCTGGCAATGGATCGAAGCGAGAACGGGCTGATCGACAACGGCGCCGAGTTGTTTGGCAATTTCTCACCGCAACCTGATCCGCCGCACGGAGTGGAAAGAAATGGATTTCTTGCTCTGGCTGAATTTGACAAGACAGAGAACGGCGGGAATAACGACGGGTATATCAGCCACCGTGATCTGATCTTTTCGAGCCTGCGTTTGTGGCAGGACGTGAACCACAACGGCATTTCAGAATCGACCGAGCTATTCACACTGCCGCAATTAGGATTGCGGAAGATCGATCTCGATTATCGTGAGTCACGACGAACCGACGAATACGGTAACCGATTCAAGTACCGTGCAAAGGTCAGAGACGCTCAGGACGCACAGCTCGGCCGCTGGGCGTGGGATGTCTTTCTGGTAAAACAGCCGTAATCACCAATTTCAACTCACCCTATCTCGCGAGTCGCTCCGGCCCGCTTATTGGTTGATCTTGTTACGTTTTCACTTCGGCGAATTTCGTTGACATTAGAAGCAGATGGGCTTATGGTTCAAGGTATTCCGGCTGTGCAGGTTGAAACGATCTTTTTCACGGTTGTTTTGCCTTTCTACCCGACAAACAGCCCTACACCTAAACGCCAAAATGAGCTAGGAGTAGACAGATGAAAATATTCAATAAGTATGTTATTTGGGTTCTTTCAGCCCATGATCAGGATCGTACATATGGTGCACTTGCTAAACGAAGAATCTTCGTACTTGACGTGATATCAAATCGAGAACACAATTTGCTCATTTATAGACATTAGCGAGGAAAATTGTCCCAATTTCTCAGTCGGTCATGATTTACACCCATTCCCGTTAAATTAGCGTTTTGAACATTAGGAGTTGTAAATGAATAAACGTCGGTTGGTTTCAATTGGCAGTCTTATATTCGCGGCTGCGATTTTGTTTTCTGCACTCGCATTTCGGCATGAAGCTCAGAATACGCCCACATCGCAAATGACTTCTGCCACACCTCCAAAGGAAGAGGCGACCAAAGTTCAAAGAGGCCTTATAACAGAAAAGGAACGTGAGTATAGTAAAGAAATTCGGCGAATCTATGGTGTACCAGAAAAAAAGATTACTTTCACGGAGTTGATCAATAGAAGCATCAGCATGGGAAAAGCAAGTGAGGAAATTGGACGGGTCGGACTTGAGCCTGAATTGCCCGATGATCCCGACCGCCCAAAGGTAACTCCGGCCAAATATCTTCGGAGCATGTCATGTGCTGCAGATGCGGTTGTAATTGGATCAGTCAAAGATAAGATCGCTCATATGACGGATGATGAACTCTATGTATTCTCGGAGTATCCGTTAACGGTCATTGAAGTATTAAGAGATAATCCTAGGTCGCCGATCAGAGTTGACGACATGATTGAAATTGCCAGACCTGGTGGATTGATAGAACTGGACGGAAGGCGAATAAGAGTTGAGGATCGAACTTATCCTTATCTTGAGATCGGCAAGTCCTACTTATTATTTATTCGATATTTGCCATCGACTAGGGGTTATTCTGTTTCAAAATTCGGCGGAGAATTTCTTCTCGAAGGGAAGTCCTTTAGAGCTCTTCTTTGGGTCGGAAAACCGTCCGAATTACGCTACGGAAATAACTTGTCAGTGTTGCTTGGCGACAGAAGTATTTTTACCACTACTGGTTGTCCGGAGAACGAAAATGACTAGATATTATTCTGTCACACCGCTCAGGACTATTAGGATTGCCACCTTTATTGCTTTGTTGTTTTGTGCTGCTCTTAGTTCAAATGTTGAATCCCAATGTTTGCCTCCTGACAATACTAACCTGCCTCAATGGGCGCCAGACTCAACGGTTTATTACCAAGTCGACGCGAGCATCACAAATGGCGCTCAGATTAATCAAATCGAAGCTGCAATAAGTCACTGGAATGCTTTAAGCTTTGTCAACTGTTCCCACGTTCATTTCGAGCCAACTACGGTCAACCCTGACTTGAAATTTAAAAACGTAAGCGGACTCATCGCACCAGCACGTGTGAACCCACTTACAATTAGTAATTTAGGCGACATTCTTATATACGCTGAAATTGAATTTGACCCCGGGTGGGTACTGAGCGCAAATAAACCGTATTACGATCCAAATTGGAATCCAAATAATCAGAATCCCAGTTCCTATTCACTTGTTTTCATTAAGAATGCACTACATGAAATTGGCCATACTATGGGCCTCGCGCATTATACGCAAAATTATCCTAGCTCAACTTACCAGATCGCCCGATCTTCTGTCATGAATATTGGCGGAGGTGTCAACGATTATTATAATAATCAACCAACGTCAATCCAATATTGCGACCTCGTTCAATTATCGGACATTTATGCCTGTCCGACTCCCTCGCCGACCCCAACTCGGATTGCCGGGTATTGCCAAGGTGATCCAGATTTCGACGAATTTCCAAGTACCGGATGCTCAGCAGGCTTTACTAATATCGGTAGCGTTTGTAACCGTGAGCTTTCATTCCAGAGTACTTGTGCCGCTCCCGCGTATTATGACTCGAGTTCCTGTTCTTGTCCAAGTGGAACTAATCCCACACCAACGCCGACGCTTCCGCCGCTATGTCTCCCGGGACAGTTCTCGGGATGTGTTAATTGTGAAGGGGAGATCGAGATCTGTGCTCAGTCAGGGAATGGATTTTGGAACGACTCTTCGTGCGATTGTGAGGGGATCAGCCCGATCGTCGTTGACGTTAGCGGAAACGGCTTCGACCTAACCAACAGCAGCAACGGGGTTTGGTTCGATATGAACGGCGATGGCTTGACCGATCAGATCTCATGGACATCGATAAATTCAGACGACGCGTGGCTGGTTATGGATCGAAGCGAGAATGGGCTGATCGACAACGGCGCCGAGTTATTTGGCAATTTCTCACCGCAACCTGATCCGCCTGCCGGAGTGGAAAGGAACGGGTTTCTTGCCTTAGCTGAATTTGACAAGATAGAGAACGGCGGGAACAACGACGGGTTTATAAGCCACCGAGACCTGATCTTTTCGAGCCTGCGTTTGTGGCAGGACGTTAACCACAACGGTATTTCAGAGCCAACCGAGCTATTCACGCTGCCGCAATTGGGATTGCGTAAGATCGAACTTGATTACCGTGAATCGCGGCGAACCGACGAGCACGGCAACAGATTCAAGTACCGTGCAAAGGTCAAAGACGCCCAGGACGCTCAGCTCGGCCGCTGGGCGTGGGATGTGTTTCTTGTAAAGCAGCCGTAACGGGACATCAACAGAACTAACGAATGCGCGTTTTATGGCGTATATTACGTCACAAACGCGCATTTTCTCTGTATGACCGAAAACCTTTTTTGGTCAGTAACGTATTAAGGAGGCAATTGACTGTAATGAAAACGCTCAAATTCAAAACGATCTTTGTGTTGGTACTTGTCATGGTGACGCAGCCGGTCCTTGCTCAGGTCGCAAAGCCGGTGCTTGTCGCGCTCAATAAGAGTGAGGCGACGATGTCGATCATCGATCCGGTCACGATGAAGGCGATCGCTAAGGTGCCGACGGGCGACGGGCCGCACGAGGTGGTTTTGTCCGCAGACGGCAGGACGGCATTTGTCGCGAACTACGGCGCCCAGACGCCGGGCAGCTCGCTGTCGATCATCGACGTTGTAACGGCAAAGGAGATCCGGAGGGTCGATCTGCTCCCGCTGATCCGCCCGCACGGCATCCAACTGATCGGCGGAAAGCTCTATTTCACGGCTGAAGCCAGCCGGGCGAT
>CAZJFB010000004.1:53337-73998 GCA_964545145.1 uncultured Chloracidobacterium sp.
CGGTCGCCAAGATAAATATCGGCGGGCGTCCTTATCGTGTGAAGTTCACGCCGGACGGCAAACGCGTGGTGTGCACGATGTTTGCCTCAAAAGAGCTATTGATCATCGACGCCGCCGCGCGCAAAGAGATCAAACGGATCAAACTCGACACGACGCCAATGGGCATCGTCTTTTCGGCCGACGGCAAAACGGCATTTGTAACCGTGGTGCAGCCCGACGCCGTCTATAAGATAAACCTCGAATCCGGCGAAGTCACGGGCCGGGCCACGACGGGCACCGGCCCCGATGGTATAGCCGTGGCGGGCGTCTAGGGACGATCGGCCCCGGGCGTTTCCGGCAACTAAGGATTGCCTCGATCAAGGTAGTAACGTATGGCAACCCAATTAATTAACAACAGCAGTAACGTTGTGGATCATCTCGCTAAGCTTCGAAAAACAGTGAAAGATCTTTTGCACGAAGTTGACGCAAATGTGCGGCCGGTACAGATCGACGCCGAAAAGGGCATAGACTTTTACGACACCGTGGCGCGGTTTGAGGCGCAGCTGATCGAGTCGGCACTTGAGGTGTCGGGCGGGCGGCAAAACCGAGCCGCGACGCTCCTCAGAATGAGACGGAGCACGCTGAACTCAAAAATGAAGCAGCTGAACATGAGAAAGGCAGACACAAAATGAACATCAAAGCACTTATTAATAGATCTTTCGCCGCGGTAGTCATACTCGCCGTCGTTATTGCGGCACCAGGCTTCGCCGCCGCGCAAAAGACGAACGGCAAGGCCGCCGTCCCTGCCCCAAGTTTTGGCAACGTTAACGGCGTTACGGCAAAGCAGCTCAAGGAATATTTGACGTTCATAGCGTCGGACGAGCTCGAGGGACGCGACACACCTTCGCGGGGGCTCGACATCGCGGCGATGTACATTGCCCAGCACCTGTCCAGCTGGGGCCTCAAGCCCGGGGGCGACAACGGCAGTTACTTTCAAAAGATACCGCTTAGATCGAGCAAGATCGATCCGACAGCGACAAGGCTGACGCTGAACGGCCAGACATTCAATTACGGCGTCGATCTGCTCTCTAGCCTGAACCCTGCGGAGATCGCCGCTACGGGCCTCGTGTTCGCCGGGAATGGCTGGGTCATCAAATCCAAGAATATCGATCCCTATCAGGGCGTCAGCGTTAAGGACAAAATAGTGATCGTCGTCAACGCATTACCCAAGGGCGTTACCTTTCAGGACCTGAAAGGCCCGGCCGGCGGAGACTGGTTCTCGCCGCCGCTTTACGCTCAGCAGAATGGTGCAAAGGCGGTGCTGACATTCTCAAATTTCTCGACGATGGCCAATTGGGACTCGATCCGCTGGGGACAGTCGGACAAGGGCGTAGTTGCATACGGCAATCAGCCGTCGCAGATAACGATACCGAGTATCACGATGTCGCCGAAACTGATGGCAAGCATCTTTGCCGGCGAGAAATTCTCGGCCGCGAGTCTCTTTAACAAGGTGGTGACCGGCGACACGTTTGAGTCTTTCGAGCTTAAGCCCGAAAAGAAGGTCGGCATTTCGGTCGGCGTCAGGACCGAGGCCATACACACACAGAACGTCGTCGGCATTCTCGAGGGTTCGGATCCGGTGCTCAAGAATGAGTACGTTGCGATCGGCGCTCACTACGACCACGTCGGGATGAACCCATTCTCGACCAATCCCGACAAGATCTGGAACGGGGCCGACGACGACGGCAGCGGTACCGTTTCGGTGCTCAATATTGCTGAGGCATTCGCGAAAGGGCCGCAGCGGCCAAAGCGCTCGATACTTTTTATCTGGCACGCAGGTGAGGAAAAAGGCCTGTGGGGCAGCGACTATTTCACGAGCAATCCGACCGTTCCGATCACGTCGATAATCACCCAGCTAAATATCGACATGATCGGGCGTTACCAGGCTCCCGGCGAGGAAAATCACCCCCAAAACAAGCGATTGCCAAAACCGGGCGAGGTCTTTACGATCGGGTCCAAGATGATGAGCACGGAGCTGGGCGATCTCAGCGATTCGGTCAACAAGAGCTTTTTGAATCTCAATTTCAACCTGACGTACGACGGGCCCGATCATCCGGACCAGTTCTTCTACCGTTCGGATCATTTCAATTATGCTAAACGCGGCATCCCGATCATCTTTTATATGGATGGCGACCACGCGGATTATCATCAGCCGTCGGATTCGGTAGAGAAGATCAATTTCGAGCAGATGGAAAAGGTGGCAAGGACGATCATGGCGACCGGGTGGACGCTTGCAAACGTCGCGAAACGGCCGACGGTCGATAAACCGCTGCCGGCGTCGGTGACCGGCAACTAGCCTCACGTTTTCGGGCTCTGGAACAAAATAAGGCTGGCGCCCGTATTTAGATCGTAATTAAGAATCTAATTCACGATCGGAGAGAGAAATAATGTTAAGACGACAATTCATGACCGGGGCATTGCTGTTTGCCTTTCTGATGCCCAGTTTGGCATTGGGCCAGGCTTCGGCCCCGGCCGTTTACACGGCACCAAAAGAAACCATCGACAAGATCCGCGACGAGGGGATGAACCGTTCGCAGGTGATGCAGACGCTTTCGTACATGACCGACGTCATAGGCGGGCGTTTGACCGGCTCGCCAAATATGAAACGGGCGAACGAATGGACACGTGACAAGATGAAAGAATGGGGAATGCAAAATGCCCGTCTCGAATCGTGGGGGCCGTTCGGCCGCGGCTGGTCAGTGAGGAAATTCTCGGCCGTCGTTACCGAGCCGCAGTTTCTCAACGTGATCGCTTACCCCAAGGCATGGTCGCCCTCGACGAAAGGTGCGGTGAGCGGCGAGGTCGTTCATCTCGACGCCAAGACGCCCGAGGACTTTGCCAAATACAAGGGTCAGCTTCGCGGCAAGATAGTGCTCGTCTCAAATCTGCGGCCGCTCAAGCCGATCGATAAAGCACTCCTGAATCGAATGTCGGACGACGACCTTACCAAACTCGCCGCCGCTCCCGACCCTTCAGCCTCAGGTGACACGGGTAATCCGCCGCCCGCGATGATCAAGAACTTTGTTGACATGATGAACTCACAGGCAAAGAAGATGAAGTTCCTCATAGACGAAGGCGCGGCGATCATGATCGACAGCAGCAATCAGGGCAGCGGCGGGACGGTTTTTGTTCAGGGTGCGGGCGTCGGCGTCGAAATGGGCGAGGTCAAAACGATCGAGGATATTTTTGGAGCAGCGGCGTTTCAGCCATTTAACAAGAAATGGGAGGCGAACATGATGCCTCAGGCGACGATGGCGACCGAGGACTACAATCGCCTTGTCCGCATGATCGATCAAGGCGCAAAGCCGAAGATGACGGTCGAGATCGACTCTCAGTTCTACGATGACGACCCGATGGGCTACAACACGATCGCCGAAATTCCGGGCTCGGACCCGGCACTCAAAGACGAGGTCGTTATGCTCGGCGGACACCTTGATTCTTGGCATAGCTCGACAGGAGCAACCGACAACGGTGCCGGCTGCGCTGCCGTGATGGAGGCGGCGAGGATCCTTCTTGCGTCCGGCCTCAAGCCGCGACGTACGATACGCGTCGCTCTATGGTCGGGTGAGGAGCAGGGTATCTTTGGCTCGACGGCGTATGTCAAACAGCATTTCGGAGAGAAAAAGAATGGTGCGTTGTCTAAGGCGGCTGACTATGACAAGCTCTCTGCCTACTACAATCTCGACAATGGTACGGGCAAGATCCGCGGCGTTTATTTGCAGGGCAATTCAGCGGTGCGGCCATTCTTTGAGGCATGGCTCGCTCCGTTCGCCGATCTAGGGGCAAAGACGCTGACGCTCTCGAACACCGGCGGTACGGACCATCTGCCGTTCGACGCGATCGGATTGCCGGGCTTTCAGTTCATACAGGACCCGGTCGAGTATGACACGCGGACACACCACTCGAACCAGGACAACTTTGACCGCATTCAG
This sequence comes from uncultured Chloracidobacterium sp., assembly GCA_964545145.1. GTDB lineage: Bacteria > Acidobacteriota > Blastocatellia > Pyrinomonadales > Pyrinomonadaceae > OLB17. Next base: position 57,309 of record CAZJFB010000004.1, read on the forward strand.
GCGGATGATATGAAACAATCGGCGACGATCATTGCTGCTTTTGCTTATCAGACTGCGATGATGGACGGCAAATTGCCTCGGAAAGCGGTGAAATAGACGACACAATACAATCAGAAAATAAATGAAGCTGACCGGAAACCATTTCTGGTCAGCTTTCGTATTATGGGCACTAACACGACAAAGACCTTGCCGATCTTATGAAGTTTGTGCTCTTCGCTATGTTGTCAGTCCTCGTTGCGGGAACATCTGCGCTTAGCGGGTACGCCGGGGAGAGCGGTAGGATCGCCCGGGTCGAACGAGCACGCAGCTTCACGGTCGAAAAGATCGGAAATGGTGTATATGCGCTCATTCGCACGGAGCCCGCATCGCTTTGGTTCAATCCGAACAACGTTTTCATAGTCGGAAAAAATGATGTAATTGTCGTCGATTCGAATATCAGCAGCGATTACACACGTGAAGTGCTTGCCGCGTTAAGAGAGATCACCGACAAGCCCGTTAGGTACGTCATCAATACTCATTGGCACGAGGACCACATCATCGGTAACCGGGTTTATCGCGATGCCTTTCCGGGCGTTAAGTTCATAGGGCACCGCAGTACGCTGACCGACTTGAATGCAATAGGCGTTGAAAATCGCAAGGGCTCGATCGAGAATGGCCCGGGCTTCATCGACCTATTAAGGAAGCAGATAGGCAAAGGTGAGAACCTCGCGGGACAGAGGATCACGGACGAAGAACGTGTGGGATATTTGAGCGACATCGACCTTGTCAGTTCGTACCTTTCCGAGTCAAAGGAATTTCAGATCATCCTTCCGACTGTCGTTGTCGATGAGCGACTGGAGATCGATCATGACGGCCGAAAGATCGAGATCCGGTTCCTGGGCCGTGCTCATACAGGTGCGGACCTGATCGTAAATTTGCCCACAGAAAAGATCGTGATCGCCGGCGACCTGATCGTGCATCCGGTTCCGCTTGTCGGTTCCACGTCGTATCCGCTTGAGTACGGGGCCACGCTCGAGAGACTCCGAGATCTGAAAGCAAAGATCGTCGTTCCCGGACACGGGCCGGTGATGCGTGACGCAAAATATCTCGAGTCTATGGTCTCTCTTCTCAATTCGATCAAGGCTCAGGCCGAGGCCGCCAGTAAACGAGGCGAAACGCTTGAACAGATGCGAAAGAGCGTTGACCTTGAAAAGTTCAGAAAGGTCTTCGCTGGAAACTCTCAACACAGGAGTTTTGTTTTTAAGAACTATGTCACGCTGCCAGCGGTAGCGGCGGCGTTTCGGGAACTTTCAGACAAGAAAGGAAAAGAGTCGAGATAGAGTATTCGGAGTTGCAGGGTATGGGCTGGAAACAAAAATGTGACATTGACGATCATCTACTGCCGATACCGACGCAGATCGTGTCCAACGAGGAATTTGTCCCGCCGGAACAGACGGTTGAGCAAAGGCGAGTGGAGAGCCGACTGATCGAGCTTGCAGGATCGTGCAGCCAACGCCTCGGCATCTCGCGTCGACAGTTTCTTGCAGGAGTCGGCGGAATGGCCGCCGCGTTTCTGGCTATGAACGAGGTTTTCGGGAACTATTTCGATGTTTCGCAAAGCGAGCTTTACGAAACCGCCAGCAGCGACGAAAAGTTCCCGAAACGTCCATTTATCTTCGACATTCATACTCATCACGTCGGAGCCAATAAGATCATTCAAACCCCGCTCCTAATTCCCGGCTATCGGGCCGCGGGCGCTGCGTGGGGTAATACCAACCTTGTCGGTAAAGAGCACAAATGGGAAGACCTCTATCTGGCGAACTACATAAAAGAGATGTTCCTGGACAGCGATACGTCGATGGCGGTTATCACTGGTTTGCCGGCAAAGACCGACGACCAAAATGTCCTCACGCCGGCGGAGATGATCGAGACCCGAGCGGAGATAAATGGGCTTGCCAAGTCAAAAAGAATCATTGCACACGGAACATTCTCACCTGACATCGGCCGAGCTGAACTCGAGTCAATGCAGCGGCAGCACGAACAATTGAAGGTTGAGGCATGGAAAGGATATCCCGGGCAGCCGCTGGCCGACGGCAGCGTAGGCTGGTGGATGGATGACGAAAAGGTGGCTTATCCGTTTTACGAATACTCACGAAAGATCGGTATCAGGAACATTTGCGTTCATAAAGGATTGCCGCTTCCGGGCTGGGAGGTCGAACACAGCTCGCCGAGAGACGTTGAGAAAGCGGCCAAGGATTTCCCGGACCTGAACTTCCTTATCTATCACGCAGGTTTCAAGGGCGTGCGCGATGCGCTGCCCGCCGTAACTGACGATTTCAAGGTCGTTCGAAACGTGCCGTGGATCTCCGATCTGTGCACGATGCGGAAACGAAATCCAAAGATGACGAACGTCTACATGGATCTCGGAACGACATTCGGCATGACGGTGATCACGCAGCCAAAGCTGTGCGCATACATGCTCGGACTGATGATCGACGCATTTGGCGAGGATCACGTTCTGTGGGGAACCGATTCGATCTGGTGGGGCAGCCCGCAATGGCAGATCGAGGCATTTCGCCGTCTTCAGATGCCTGAAGATCTGCAAAAGCGGTTCGGCTTCAAACCGTTGACCGACAAAGTCAAAGAGAAGATTTTCGGCCTGAATTCCGCAAAGGTTTATGGCATCGATGTTAAGGCAAAGATGAATGCGATCCCAACGGATTACGTGACGAAACTAAAGGCGAAATACCGAGCGGAGGGGCCGCGGCCGTCAAATACGCAATATGGCTGGGTTAGACACAAATGAAACGATCATTCGCAGAATTTAGCATATGTTTCTTGCTCCTGTCGTTCGTTGCACTAACGCGACCAGCTGATGCTCAAGAGGTACAGGTGCTTTCCGTTCCCCCTGATTCACCTCGTTGGGAATTTGAAGGGCAAGCCAAACCTGATGAATACCTAGATCGGAAATGTCTTTATCTTAACGGCGGGGTCGCGGTTGTAAAAGATCTTGAGATGCGCGACGGCGCGATCGATGTCGACGTTGCAACTCCTGCTAATCGCGGATTCTTCGGCATTCAATTTCGAATTGGCAACGATGGCAAAAATGCCGAGTGGATATATCTGCGACAGCACAAATCAGGACTTGCCGACGCGATGCAATACACGCCCGTTCTCAACACCGGGCTTAATTGGCAGATCTACAGCGGGCCGGGGTTTATTGCCTCCGTTGATATCCCCAAAGAGAAATGGTTTCACCTTCGCCTGGAAGTGACAGGCGCGCAGGCAAAATTCTATGTCAAGGATATGGAAAAGCCGGCCCTAGTCATCAACGATCTGAAAAGTGGCGTGCAGAAAGGGCAGATTGCTCTTGCGGTTTTGACGGGCGCGACATATTTTTCAAATTTCGAGGTCCGCGAAACTCCGCCTGTTACATGGGAACGCCGGCCGCCGCCGATGCCTGTAGGAACTCTAACCAAGTGGAGTTTGTCGCCTTCCTATGACGCGCTGTCACGCAAACTCGAACAACCGCTTTCGCCGGCTGAGATCAAAGACACAAAATGGGAGTCGGTCGAGGCCGAATCTCCCGGCTTTGTCCCCATCAATCGTTATCGCGAGAGCCCGCATCCGCGAGTTACGTTTGCCACCGATTTCTCAAAGCGACTTGACCCGCAACCGGGGATGAAAGTCGTTTATGCACGAACCAATATTAGATCTGACCGCGATCAGGTCAAGAAGCTCTACATTGGGTACAGCGATGATGTCAGCGTCTTTCTAAACGGCCAGATCTTGTATCGCGGGCGAAGCGCACAGAATTTCCGCGACCCCGGTTTTTTGGGGATCATGGACGCGGAAAACGATGCGATCTATATTCCACTGAAGAAAGGCGACAACGAATTGGTGCTGGCCGTCAGCGAACTCGGCGGCGGATGGGGGTTCGTTTGCAGATTGGCTGACGTCTCGGAAAAGTAGGTCTAAAGCAACTGCGGCACGGAGCACGGTGATTGAATTCACATTACGAATGGAGACAAGAGTAAAACAACTAATTTGTTCCGCATTTGTCGTTATCTTTTTGAACGCACCGATATCGGCACAGGTTGAACGCGTGTTTGACAGCCGCGCCGTCCTGATAAAGGGCGATAATTTCGAGATGGGGATCGGGGAAGAAGAGATCCCCGAGTTGATGAGAACATTCAAGGTGATTCGACCGGAGTTGTTTCGAGAGGCCAGTCCGAAACATCGGGTCACGATTGACGACTATTACATTGATAAGACCGAGGTCACGAACGCGGCATTCAAGAAGTTTGTCGAAAAAAACGCAGAATGGGGGAAGGACAAGATCGCCCCGTCGGCTCACAACGGAAAATACTTGCAGGTCTGGAATGGAAACAATTTTCCGCACGGACAGGAGAACTTTCCCGTAGTGTATGTCACTTGGCACGCTGCGGTTGCATACTGCAGGTCGGTTGGCATGAGGCTGCCAACCGAGGCTGAATGGGAATACGCCGCGAGGGGAGGTCTCAAAGGGGCTAAGTTTCCGTGGGGTAACCAGCTTCCGAACAAGGCAAGACTGAACTACGGACAGAGCGGGTTTGATCGGGCGATCGAGGTAGGGCGATATGCACCTAACGGATTCGGCCTCCACGACATGGCGGGGAACGTTTGGGAGTTCATTGCGGACGAGTGGCAGTTGTACCGAGATGGCGTGGCAACAAATCCCGTGGCGGGAGGAGATCTGTTCGATAAGGGTGACTCGTATCTTGCCGTAACAACGCGGCGCGTGCTGCGTGGTGGAAGTTACGGTGCGGGAGATCTGAATTTGTTCGTCGCCTATCGTGACAGCCACGATCCGGTTAATGCGGGAGATCACGTAGGCTTCCGATGCGCGGCGTCCAGGTCAATTAGATGAAATTTACACTCGGACAAGCTTTTGGCCACGCCGCTTTGGTGACTTCTTTCGCCGTGGCGTCTATTGCTCAGCATAACCATACTCAGCCGCAGTACGGCCCGGCGCCGACTTTCTCAATTCTTCCGTCTCCACCTTTGATGAAGGGCATCGGCACGGCGTCAATCAAGATAACCACAAAGTCGCCTAATGCCCAGAGATTCTTCGATCAGGGCCTGAACCTGATGCATGCGTTCTGGGATATGGAGGCATATCGTGCATTTCGCGAGGCGTCGCGTATCGATCCGGATTGTGCGATGGCGTGGTGGGGAATTTACAACGCACTTGGCCAGAATGCACAGGAAATGTCCGAAGAGAGAACGGCGGCATTAAAGAAGGCGGTTGAGTTGATGCCGAAGACATCCGACCACGAGCGGTATTATCTTAGGGCGATCTCGCTCCTTTCCGAGCAGGGAAAAGGCCGGCCGGCGTGGATCGCCGAGATGGAGGCGTTGATCAACAAGTACCCGGACGATGTCGAGGCCCAACTTTTGCTTGCGAATTCGCTCTCGACACCAACGGGCAGTTATATGCCAGATGGCCGTCCCCGTGAAGGGAAGATGTACGGTCGCGCAATTCTGCAAAATCTATTGCGAACACATCCGACTCACGCAGCCGTGCACCATTATTGGATCCACGCTGCCGAGAATGGCCCGCGTCCGGAAGAAGCACTCGACAGCGCCGAAAAACTTACGAAACTTGCGCCAAATTCTGGCCACATGCTCCACATGCCGGGCCATATCTATTACCGGCTTGGTATGTATGAAAAAGCTCGTGCGGCGTTTCTCGCGTCGCTCGAATTTGATCTCAAGTACATGCGCGATAATAAGGTGCATCCGATAAATAACTGGAACTACACCCACAATCTCGATTATTTGGTCGCAAACTGCGCCGAGGAAGGCCGCTATAAAGAAGCCGCGGCGTATGCCAAAATGCTCGCCGAGATCCCGTCGGATGAGACGCGGATCAAGTCAACTGGGCTCGGCTACATGCTCTATGGCGGGAATACGGCCCTTGTTCGACTTCAAATGCGGTTCAGCATGTGGGAAGCCGCGATCAAAGAACTCAAGGGTTCGCCCGTCGCGGATACCGCGTCGCTCTCGGCAAAATATCAAACCGCCATACTCAGTTATGTCAAAGGAATGAAAGCCGTCGAGGCCGACAATGCTGAAGATGCTGACGTTAATCTGCAACAGCTTCAGAAGACCAGCGATGAACTAACAGCGGCCCGCGGCCAGAACGGCTCTGACTGGTATTTTAACCATGCGGCCAGAGTCATAGCCGTCCACGTGCTCGATCTTCGCGGCTCTCTGGCAAGCATCCGCGGTGAACATTCCGAGGCCGTGAAATTTCTCTCCGAAGCTGTCGAACGAGAAAAAAACCTCGGCTATTGGGAACCGCCGCATTACACGCGGCCGGTGCTTGAAAGCCTCGGGGCAGCTTACTTGCGTGCCGGCAAGTATAAGGAATCGAGGACGGCGTACGAAAAGATCCTTGAGACCCGCCCCAAGAGCGGATTTGCGTACATCGGGATAGTTGCGGCAATGACAAAGGCCGGAAGGTCATCCGACGTGGAGGCAGCAAGACGACAGCTTGCGGCCGTTTGGAAGAATGCGGACAAGGACCTTTCGCAATTAATGAACATAGGAAATTGATATGCTTAAAGATCTACTTATCTTCTTGATCATCCTGTTAGGCTCTTCGGCCGTTTTCGGCCAAACAACAGCTTTCGTCGGCGTCAACGTGATCCCGATGGATCGCGAGCGAGTTCTGGCCAATCAGACTGTCGTCGTCCGTAGTGGCGTGATCGCCGAGATCGGAGACGCAGCTAAGGTAAAGGTGCCAAAGGACGCGGTCACCGTTGACGCCAAGGGTAAGTACCTTATCCCCGGCCTCGTCGATATGCACACGCATTTATTGTCCGACGATGAACTTCCGGACAAGTACGCTGAGGATGAACTGAAGATAATGGTTGCGAACGGCGTTACAACGTGTCGCTTTATGATCGGGACGCCGGAGCAGCTAATACTGCGCTCACGTTCTGCGAGGAACGAGATAATCGCCCCGACGATCTGGAGCGCGTCACCGCATCTGACCGGCCGCGAGCAGGGCAATAATTTTGTCGTGAATACGCCCGAAGAAGCGCGCGACGCGGTGCGTAAGTCTAAAGTCGCGGGCTACGATTTCATCAAGATTACTACTTTTATCAAACCCGAGGTGTACGAAGCAGCCGTCGATGAGGCGGCAAAGCAAAATATTCGTGTCGTGGGCCACGCCGATAGCCGCTTTGTCGGAGCGGAGCGAGCCTGGAAAGCAAAACAGCAGATCGAACATCTAGACGGATATATGGAGATGCTCCTGCGAGACGACTCACCGATCAAGGGTTCGGTCTCGGACCTTTACATCTACACGCTCGAAAACTGGAAGAGCATGGACTACGTCGATGAGAGCAAGATCGCCGAAGTGGCAAAAAAGACCGTCGCCTCAAATCGCTACGTCGATCCGACGCAGCATTTTATGAAGAACACTTTCGGCCTCGCCCGCAGTGAAGAATCGATCCGTGCTCAACCGGATTTTCGTTTCTATCCAAAACGAATTCAGGACAGGTACATCGACTTTCAAAAGAGGACACGGCTCAACCAGGTCCCGCTCGAAACTCGTGCCCGCTGGGTCGGCTATCGCGACAAGATGATCAAGGCGATCTATGACGCGGGCGGCAAGATCATGGCCGGGTCCGACACCGCGGAGTTTCTTTGGCTCTATGGGTTCACGATGCACCGCGAACTCAAAGCATTAAAGGACGCAGGCCTCTCGAACTACGCAGTTCTCGAGGCCGGGACTAGAAACGCTCATGAATACCTCGGCTCGCTCGCGAAGTCAGGCACGATCGAAAAGGGAAAGGTCGCCGACCTCATTCTCCTCAACGCGAACCCATTAGAGAACATTGCGGCGACTGAGAACCGCGCCGGGGTAGTGCTCCGCGGTAAATGGTTCACGCAAGATCAGATGAACGGTTGGCTGGACGAGATCGCCCCTCGGTTGCATCGCGGATTTGAAGAAAAAGAACGCGAGGCCGCAGCCAAGATCGAGAAACTGGGCGGCAAGGTCGAATTCAACAATGACGGCGAGGTCGTCAAGGTCGATCTCAATAACACAAAGATCATGGACGCAGATCTGGCAATACTCGAGGAACTGCCGGGATTGCAATGGCTCGACCTTCGAATAACATCAATAACCGATGACGGCATTGCTCATCTTAGAACGCTCAGGAATCTGCGCACTCTGAATCTGTTTCGAACGAACCTGACGGATAAGGGCCTCGAGAACCTTCGGGGAATGATCGATCTTGAGACTCTGCTCATCGGCGGAACAAAGATCACCGACGCTGGTTTAACTAATCTCGAACGTTTTGCGAAACTGAGAAAGTTAAGTGTGTTTCGAACGGCCGTTTCAGATGCGGGACTCAGTTCGCTGCAAAAGATATCCTCACTCGAGGTCTTGCTGATCGGCGAATCAAAGATCACCGACGACGGAGCGAAGTCTATTCAAAAGGCGCTTCCGAAGCTCAAATTTTCCGAACAAACATAATAATGAGATCTAAAGTAACTTCTCTTTTCATCATTTTGGCCGCGGTGACTACTGCCATTGCTCAGGACGATAAACAATCGGCGATCGATGTCGTCAACCAACTCTTCGCCGGCATGAAGGCGAAGAATGCCGAACAGATCAAGTCGGTATTTTCTGCTGAGGGCCAGCTTGTCGCAATAGACAAACCGCGTGACGGAAAGGGCTTATCGAAGACCAGGATATTCGCGGGCGAAGCCTTCGCGAAAATGATATCCGATGCGAAAGGTGCCGACTTCATCGAAACTATGCCGTCGCCCGAGGCTCGCGTTTCTGGAGATATGGCGATCGTCACCGGTCGATATACTTTCCATGTCGGGGACACATTCTCGCATTGCGGTACGAATACATTCAATCTGGTACGCACTGAAACTGGCTGGAAGATAGCGAACGGAGCCTCGACGCTTGAGTTCCAATGCGACCGTGATCTTAAGGCGGTCAAGATCGAACCAAAGGCTGCCGATCCGAAGGACGTTTCGACAATAGACGGCATCGTTAAGGCGTTTTACGAGACGATCTCCGGCCCAAAGGGGCAGCCTCGACAATGGTCGCGTGACAAGACGCTTTACATGCCAGATGTCCGTTTTGTCAGCATGAGCGAGCAGAATGGAAAGATCAGGGGCAGCGTGATGAACCATCAGCAATACGTCAACGGAACTAACGACTCCTTTGTAAAAAACGGCTTTCACGAGCGCGAGATAAATCGCGTCGTCCGCCGCTTTGGTAACGTGGCTCACGTGTATTCGACCTACGAATTCCATAACGATGACAAGACCGAAAAAGGCCGCGGCGTCAACAGCATCGAGCTTTATTGGGATGGGACGCGATGGTGGATAGCCTTTGCAAGCTGGGATGACGAGCGGCCGAACAATCCGATACCGAAAGAATATTTACCTAAAGCGCGGCGATGACACTGGTCGATCGTTAAACCTTTTACCGCGCGTTTGCGTTCTATCTTGATATGAAAATTCTAAAATTTGCGTTTGTATTACTGCTCCTCGCTACTCCCTCGATCGCGGCCGATATTAGGACCGGTGACGACGTCATCGCGGCTATGCAAAAGAAGTACGCCGGCAAATGGTACAAGACTCTGACCTTTGTCCAAAAGACCATTACGCACAAGCCGGACGGCACTACCAGTTCAGAGACCTGGTACGAAGCGATGTCCCTGCCCGGCAAGCTCCGTATCGATTTTGCCGACTCCAAAACCGGTGACGGAATATTGTTTGCCGACGGAAAGATCGTCTCTTTTCGAGAAGGCAAGGGCGGAGCACCTCGGCCTTTTGTTCATCCGCTCATGGTTCTTGGTTTTGACGTCTACGGCCAGCCGGTCGAAACGACCATCGCCCAGGTCAAAGGGCTGGGCATCGATCTTTCGGTACTTCACTCTGACAAATGGCAGGGCAAGGATGTTTATGTGGTCGGTGCGAAACAGGGTGACGTAACCACGCCGCAATTTTGGGTCGATAAAAAGACCCTGGTCTTCGTTAGGCTTATCCAAGCCGCGGGCCGCGATAAAAAGAGCGTGGCCGAAACGCAGTTCAATAAATACGTGAAAGCAAAGGGCGGCCTGGTCGCTGCCGAGGTCCTATTCTTTGTCGACGGCAAGCCGACCACGACCGAAGAATATTCGGAAATTCAGGCCGACGTCCAATTAGATGCCGATCTTTGGAATCCCGAAAAATGGGCATCCGTCGATCGAACGTATTACAAAAAGAAATAGCCCGTTATGATCAGCAAACAGATCTCAAGACTCTTTGTCCTGTTGGCCTTGCTCACCGCGTCAGTCGCGGCGAGTGCGCAACGTCCGGTCGCTGTTACCGGGACAAATGTCCTGAAGAAGGAACTCCAGGCAAAACTGGAAGAATGGCATAAGGCAGGTAAATTCCCCGGAGCGACGCTTGGTGTCGTTCTTGCGAACGGCGAGTCTTTTGGCCTTTCGGTCGGCTATTCGGATCGCGATGCGAAAACGCCGATGAAGCCGACCGATCGCATGCTCGCCGGCAGCACGGGCAAGACATTTGCCGCCGCGACTGCGTTGCAGCTCGTCAAAGAGGGCAAGATCGGCCTCGATGACAAGATCGAGAAATATCTTGGTAAAGAGCCGTGGTTCTCTCGGGTTGCGAACGCAAAGGACATCACGGTCAGAATGCTGATGAACCACACTAGCGGTCTGGTGCGTTACGAGTTCAAGAAGGAATTCACTGATTTCCTCACCGCCAACCCGTACAAGGTCTGGACGCCTGAGGATAGGCTCGCATACCTCTTCGATGCTCCCGCACCGTTCGAGGCGGGGAAAGGCTGGGATTATTCCGATACCAACTACATCGTACTCGGGATGATCATTGAGCGCGTCACAGGTAAGAAATTCTATGACGAAGCCCGGAACCGCTTCATCAAAACATTCAAACTCAAGGGTACCATCGCGCAGGAAGGCCCGGTGATGCCCGGCGTCGTTCAGGGCTATGCCGGACCGTCGAACCCTTTCGGCGGCAAGGACGCCATGATCGAGAACGGCAGATTCGTCGTCAATCCCCAGCTTGAGTGGACCGGCGGCGGCTGGGCATCGACCTCACAAGATCTTGCACGCTGGGCAAAGCTGTATTTTGAGGGCAAGGCCTTCGACAATGCACTGATGCCGCAGGTGCTCGACGGGGTCGCCGCTCCAATGCTCGGACGCGAAACGAAATACGGCCTTTGCGTCATTATCCGCAAAACTACAGCCGGAACGACCTACGGCCACAGCGGATTTTTCCCGGGCTATCTTACCGACATGATGTATTTTCCCGAACAAAAGATCGCGATCGCCGTTCAGGTCAATACGAGTGTCGGACAATCTTTGGGTAAGCCGTTGGGGCGTGTATTGATTGAGGCGTTTGAGACGGTTGCCGGATCCCAGGTCCAATAGCACATTCCCACGCACTCGGCCGCACCTTAGCGGCAAAATGATCAGGATCACGAGCATCTTGTGCCTTACAAGATGCTCGTTTTTCTGTCGCAACGCGCTACAATTGCAGCATTCAAACTTCAAGGAGATCACCGATGCGTGTGCTTGCCGCCCTTTTCATTCTTTGTTCGCTATTCGTTCCCGCTCTTGCCGTCGATATGTCGGCTGAGATCAATGCAGCCGCCGCGAAAATAATGCCGCAGGTCATCGAATGGCGGCGTTATCTGCACCAGCATCCCGAACTCGGCAACCGGGAATTCGAAACTTCTAAAATGGTCGCCGCTGAACTGCGCAAGCTCGGCATCGACGTCCGTACCGGCATTGCAAAGACCGGTGTCGTCGGCATTCTAAAAGGTGCTCAACCCGGGCCGGTGATCGGGCTTCGTGCCGACATGGACGGCCTGCCCGTGACCGAACGGGTCAACGTACCGTTCAAGTCGACGGTAAAGGGCGAGTACAACGGCCAGACCGTGGGCGTCATGCACGCCTGCGGGCACGACACGCACGTTGCGATGCTGCTCGGTGCCGCGACGGTGCTTTCGGGAATGAAAGACAAACTCAAGGGCACGGTCGTATTTATCTTTCAGCCGGCTGAGGAAGGCGCACCCGCGGGGGAGACCGGCGGTGCCGAGGACATGGTCAAAGAGGGCGTGATGGACAACCCGAAGATCGACGCTATCTTTGGCATTCACATAAATTCCGCGACAGAGATCGGCAAGATCAAATACAAGGTCGGAGCGGAGATGGCGGCCAGCGACTGGTTCTCGATAAAGATAAAAGGCCGCCAGGCACACGGTGCGTATCCATGGCAGGGCATCGACCCGATCGCCGTCGCATCACAGATCTACACAGGCCTGCAGATGATCGTTTCGCGTCAGTCCGAATTGCCAAAGGCTCCTGTGATCATCACCGTCGGCAGAATGTCGGCGGGAGTTCGCGAGAACATCATTCCCGAAGATGCGACGATGGCGGGTACGATCCGCACGCTCGATACTGCGATGCAGAATGAGGTTCACGACAAGATCCGCAGAACCGCGATGAAGATAGCCGAGAGCATGGGGGCAACGGCCGAGGTCACGATAGACCGAAAAACGCCCGTGACATACAACGATCCCGCCCTGGTCAAAAAGATGCTGCCGTCGCTTGAAAAGGCGGCAGGCAAAGAGAACGTACAGGATGCAGAGTGGGTGACCGGTGCCGAGGATTTCGCGTTCTATGGCCAGAAGGCTCCGGCATTTTTCTTCTTCGTTGGCGGTATGCCCAAGGGCGGTGATCCCAAGACCGTGCCCTCGCATCATACGCCAGATTTTTACATCGATGACAGCCGACTCGACGTCGGCGTCAAAGCGTTCTGCAATATTGTTTTTGACTTTGTCCGGTGATCAGCTGATACCCTTTGTGCTCCTTTTTCGCTTTTCGATTGTAGGCGATCGCCTGCAGATCGAGATCCTAAAGGAGCACTTATGAAAAACTCAGGGAAACTAACACTAATGCTGGCGGCCGCGATCGGGGTCGCACTTTTGAATGTTTCGGTCTTTGCTTTTGACGATAGCGAAAACCTTAATGTGCCTCAGCCAAAGACCGTGAAGGTCGAACAGCCCAGAATATCCAGGGACCGGATCGATCAAATCATTCTCGCTTCTGAAAAGGCGAAGCCTGCATCGTTCCCGCTCGAAGACTACCGGCAAACCTCAATCCGAAAGAATGGTCTTTCCGCCAAGGCAAAAGTCGGCATCGGCATCGGTATCGCCGCAGCAGTAATCGCAATTGTAGCGATCGCGGTAACTCGCACCGAGATCCATCCTTTCCCGCGATAGTCGAGGCAGATCATCTTCTGATGATGGGAGGTTCGGTTTGGAGAGACGCTTGAATTGGTAGGACGGACGGCTGCCTGGCTAAAAGGTCCGGCCGCCCGGCTGTCCCGGCCGGGTCGGGCGAACGGTCGCCGGATTGAACGTGTTGCCGCCCGTGCCCCTGAATAGCGGCGTAAATATCCACTTGGAGTGGTTCTCGACGCCATAATAGGCGATGACCGATTTGCCTTTGCTCTGACTGGCGACGCCGATGAATGGTGTGTTATCGGTAAGGACCTCGATGTCGAGATCGTCGTCGGCTTCGTTGTCGCTGTCGAGCTCGGTATTGAGCGAGTTGACGACCATCACCGAATATCGGTCGAATAGCTGGCTCGGGTTTGGCGGCAGCGTACCGCCGTTGTAGTTCTGGACGCGTCGTGCGAAAGGGCCGATCGTGTTGACATCGGCCTTGATCAGACGCCACCGCCCGTCTTCACTCAGCGGATCGATCGCAGCTGAGGCACGCAATATCTGACGTTTCTTTGTGCCCTGCGGCAAGCCCTCAAGCAGGTCGTCCATTGAATTTGGCAGCCTCGCTCCGCGATAAAACTCAACGTATTGGCGGATCGCGTTAGCGACCTCTTCGCCTCGGCGGATAGCCTCGAGTTCTTTCTCGCGGCGGACCTCCTGCTCAATGCTCGGGGCGACCGCAAGCAGAGCTATCGCGAAAACGACCATCACGGCCATTACCGCGAACAGCGTCATTCCGCTTTCGCCGGACCTATTTGCTTGGCGGATCATCCTTGTCGTCAACGTCTTCTTTCTTTTCCTGTGGCCTGTTCGGCGGGCGATTAGCCGGCGGCGGCGGTATAAACCGCTGAACTCCGTCCGGAATGCCCGGAATACTCCCGCTGGGGAAACCGCTTCCGGGATTGAAACCCGGAGTGCCTGTGCCGCCGCCTGTGCCTGTCGCAGCCTTGGTCATGGGCACTCGGTGTTTGAACCCGAGATTGATATCCTCTAAGACGACCTCATTTGGGGAAATATCTATCAGCCGGAATTGTCCGCTTACCACATCGTTGAGCCGGGCTCCATACGGGGTTTGACCGGCGCTTCCGCCTATGAAATAAGCCGTATCGTTGTTATATCGTTTGCGGCCGATCATCCCGATGTACTGGACGTTAGGCTTGGGCGGCGGATTGACCATCAGGCCCGCCGGGTTTGAGTAAAGCCGGCCGTCCGGGGTACGGACCTCGATCGTTCTTTGGCCTTCCTGGGCGATGAGATTCGCCGGAATATCGGCGGAAAGTCTCTGGGCGTTAAGGAACGTCGTTGGCATCGCCGTCTGATTAAAGTAGATGCGCGAGTCCGCGGTGAAAAACTCGCCGTCAACCTGCAGCTTGAAGGCAGGCGAACCTGCATATACATTCTGCGGAATTGCGGCACGCAGCAGGATCGGCGGCGTCGGCACCGGCGAGGGCGTTGGCGGTGGCGGCGTCGGCTTTGGCGTAGGGGTCGGGCAATCCGCTCCGCGGCAGGGCGGCGGCGGCTCATAGAACGCGAAGATATTTCGCCCCGGGTCAGGTGCGTTAGCGTAACTCGGCCGGTAATCTACCGGCGTCGTCTCGTATTGGAATTGAAGTTCGCTCGCGGTCGGCAACGTCCGGTCAGGCGTGGCCGTGCCCGTCGAGGTTGTCGTACGCGGCGTCGGCGTGGTCTTGGCCGTCGCGGGCGAAGATGAACCGCCAAAAAAACTTCGGCCGAAGGCCATGTACAGAGCGACGAGCGCAACGAGGCCGAGCACGCCCGCGGCGATCATTTTGTTTCTCTCGGTCGATGTCTTACCTTCGAACAAACCCATTACAAATACTACTGCTGAGGTGCCGGTGTCATATTCGGCCGGCGAAAATAAGCCGCGAGTTCTACCCGCAGGCTCACCGTCTCACCATGCATCTTACCCTGTGACTTTCGCTGAGTGCCCTGCGACTGGGCCTGGACGAAGTTCGGATTGACGCCCGGCGGGAAATTCTGGCCCGGCTGCGTCTTTAGATTCGGATTGGCAGGTGCATAGACATCGCCCGGATTGCCGGCGGTCTGCGGCTGAGAGCCTGTGTCCTTGTCCTTCTTCTCGGTGTCCGACGGAGCCAATTCTACCGAGCTTACGATCAGGAATTCTCGGCCCGTCTCGATCTCTCTGATAAAACGGCGGATGTTCTGGTACGACCCCTCGACGGTCGTAGTAACATAGACGCCCGGATATAGGCTGCGGAACTTAGATCTTCCTTTTTCCTCATCCGTCTGCTGGCCCGCATTCTGGTCTGCCGGTTCGAGCGGGGCGTAGTCAGGGCCGTTGGTGTTGACCAGTCCGTAGGCAGCGATCAGGCCGTTCAGCCTCTGATAAAGCCCGCTTTGCCCTGTGGTGACCGATGGCAGATAATTCATCTCAAAATCGTCAACGCTGGAGACGATCTTAGCGACCTGTGATTCCGTTGTAGTGATCTCGCCGTACTTTGCTCGCGCCGAGATCAGCTCAGCCTCAAGCCGATCTGCCTCGGACCTATTACGTGCCAATTCGCGATTCGACGGCAGTACAAAAAAGAAGTATGCCAGCGTCGCCGCAAGTAACGCGACGGCACCAACGGCAACCGCGCCGATCTCCAACGGGCCCCACATTCCGCCTGAGACCTTACGAGGCCGATTTGGCGGAAGCGTGTTCCAGGCGGCATTTTCTGCCAATTCCTCGGAGGTATTTTTTGCCGGATCCAGTTGATCCATTACCGGCCACCTCCTTGTTCGTTCATCGCGACATCCGTTTCCGGTGCGACGCTGTAGCCGTATGACGGCGTATAGATCAGGCGAAAAGTATATTCGGTGTAGGTAATGCGCTCATTCTGCTCGAGGTCCTGCCCGCGAAGCTCAGCCCTGAATAGTCCCGAGTTGTTCATATTCTCGATCATTCCCATGACCGCGGGATAGTCCTTGCTTAGAACCGAGAACTCAAGTTGTGCTTTTATCCTGTCGCCGTCCTGATAGACGTTCTCTACCGCGATTCGTGACGCACTTACGCTCGCAGGCAGTACCGACTCAAGGTCCGCGAAAAGCCTCGACCACCCAAATCGCTTGTTGGCAACCAGTTTGTGCGATGCCATCAGCAGGGCCTTCTGTTCCGGGGTTAAGAGCTGCTGGACTTTGGCTCCCTCGCCCTTAAGACGCTCAATTTCATCCTGACGCTCTTTTACGGCCGTAGCCAGGAGCTCATTCTTGCTACGGTTATCGCGCACCGTGGCGAGACAGTAAATGCCTACCGCCGCACTCACAACAAGCAAAAGCCCTGCGATCAGATACGGCAGGACCCGGTTGCGAAACGGATGCGTAGCGAGATTTAGCTTGGTTATCACCTAA
>CAZJFB010000005.1:0-51637 GCA_964545145.1 uncultured Chloracidobacterium sp.
CAAAGCCGAAGTTCATTACCGACCGCAAAGAGCTCGAAAAGCTAGCACCGATGCTGAAGGCGCCGATAAAGCGTCAGGTTTTCGTGTGTACGGGCAAATCGTGTTCGGCTGTCGGCGGGAAAGAGGTAATGGCCGAATTTGACCGGATCCTTACCGAAAAAGGCCTGCGACAGGGTAAAGAGTCAAAGGGCCGCAACCCTATGGGTGAGTGCGTCCTCACCGAGTGCGGCTCGATCGGATTTTGCTCGATCGGAGTTGCCGTGATGGTTTATCCCGACGGCACGATGTATGGGCAGGTCCAGCCAATGGATGTTGCGGAGATCATCGAGAAACACATTGAAAAAGGCGAGGTCCTCGAACGCCTCGCCCTCATGAACTTGCCGGAACCGCTCGCCTGAGCCAGCGGATCTCGGCTATTTCTTCCTCGCCTTCACCTCAAGAAACTCACTCTTTGCGTGCGTTGTGCCGTCGTCGGCAATGTTATTTTCGTTCCACAGTGCTTCGAGGTCGTTTCGGTAGGCTTCGTGCTGGTCCTCCGGAATCGCTCTGAATGCCATCACGGTCGGGCCGAAGAAGCGCCGAAAGTGCTCGACGACGTCTGCCGGACCGTATTCAAAGATCATGTCTGCCAGCCTTGGCGTCATTGTGAGGTCGGTTACGCGGTCGCCAAGGCGTTCTGCGACTGTCTCGGGCACGCCCCAGAGGACTGGCGGCGGCATCGGGGGCGGCGGAAGATACTTGCCCGCGAGCTTGAACATCCGGCCAGTATGACCGTCGGGAGTCCAGTTTGCCATAGCGATCACGCCGCCGGGCCTACAGACACGAATGAGTTCGGCGGCAGTCACTTCCGGGCGCGGGGCGAACATCGCCCCGAACATCGTCATCACGACGTCAAATGAATTGTCAGCGTACGGCATTGCCTCTGCGTCGCCCTGTTCGAATGCGATGTCGAGCCCGGCAGCCGCAGCCCGTCGTTCCGCGGCTTCGATCAGATTCTCCGCAATGTCGATGCCCGAGACGTCGGCACCTTTTTGGGCAGCCACGATCGCAAGATTGCCGCTGCCGCAGGCGACGTCAAGAACCTTCATCCCCGGCATAATGTTGAGTCGGTCGACGAACTGCTCGGCCACGGTCTCGATGTGTTTGGCAACTTCGGAAAAATCTCCGGCTTCCCAGATCGTTTTCAGACGCGATTTCAGGGAGTCCATTTCTGGTGATACTGCTTCGCTCATAATTTAACCTCCGATAGATATGCGAACTTACACCACACAACGCTTCATGACAAGCAAAAAATCACCCCTTCGAAAATCGAAGGGGTGCATTCTGAAAGTCGAAAGGAGTGTGGTGATCAGCCGCGCATCACCGTCAGGATCTCATCGACGACCTTTTTGGCGTCGCCGAAGAGCATCTGGGTGTTGTCCTTGTAAAACAGCGGATTGTCTACGCCGGCGTAACCTGAAGCCATTGAGCGTTTCATGACGATGCAGGTCCGCGATTCCCAGACATGCAGAACCGGCATCCCGGCGATCGGAGAGCCCGGATCATCGAGAGCCGACGGGTTGACAATGTCATTGGCGCCGATAACCCAAGCAACATCTGTGCTCGGGAACTCATGATTGATCTCGTCCATTTCAAACACAATGTCGTAGGGGATGTTCGCCTCGGCAAGAAGGACATTCATATGGCCAGGCAGGCGGCCCGCTACCGGATGTATTGCGAATTTAACCTCGACTCCCTTTTCCTTAAGCATCTTACAGACCTCAGCAAGTGAGTGCTGTGCCTGCGCAACTGCAAGGCCGTAGCCGGGGACGATAATGATCTGCTTGGCATTTTGCAGCAGATCGGCAGCACCGGCCGCATCGACCGAGTGAACTTCGCCCTGCGGCTGTGAGCCGGCAGCGGGTGACGAACCACCCTCGGTGCCAAATCCGCCGAGCATGACCGAGACGAATGAGCGGTTCATGCCTCGGCACATGATGTAGCTAAGGATCGCACCGGAAGAGCCGACCAGTGCACCGGTGATGATCAACAGGTCGTTGCCGAGCATAAAGCCCGCAGCGGCGGCCGCCCAACCCGAGTAGCTGTTGAGCATCGAGACAACCACGGGCATATCGGCTCCCCCGATCGCCATTATGAAGTGAATTCCGAGGATGCCGGTGAGTACGGTTGCGATGATCAGGGCATTGTTGCCGTCGGTTCCCGGAAGCATAAAGAACCAGACGCCAAGGCCGACAGTAACGATCAGCATCAAGAGATTGATGAAGTGGCGTCCGGGGATCATGAACGGCTTGCCGCCGATCGTGCCGCGCAGCTTTAGAAACGCGATGACCGAACCAGTGAACGTGACCGAGCCGATGCAAACGCCGACAAAGATCTCGACGATATGCATATGATGTTCGGCAGGCGTCATTTGCTCCTGCGGCCCAAGGTAAGTCGCAAATCCGACCAACACTGCTGCCAGTCCAACGAAGCTGTGGAGCATTGCCACCAACTCCGGCATGGACGTCATCTGGACACGCGACGCCAGGATCGCTCCGATCACGAGACCGGGAACAAGAGCACCAACGAGGACCGGCAGTCCCCCGGTCTGCATTCCGGCCGCCGTCGCAACAAGAGCGATGAGCATGCCGATAATGCCGTAAAGATTTCCGCGGCGTGCCGTCTCCTGTTGGGACAAGCCGCCGAGGCTAAGGATAAACAACGCACTCGCGGCGATGTATGCAATTGTAATTAGACTCTGTGTCATTTTCTGAACATCCCCAGCATTCGGTTGGTCACCAAAAATCCGCCTGCGATATTGATCGATGCGATCAGTACCGCGATAGCCCCAAGAATAACGGTAACGCTAGTATTAGTTCCCGTTAATTGCAGCATTCCGCCTATCAGGATAATGCCGCTGATCGCGTTAGTTACGCTCATTAGCGGAGTGTGCAGGGCCGGTTTTACGTTCCAAACGACCTGGAATCCGACAAAAACGGCAAGAATAAATACCGTAAAATGAGATAGGGCCTTGTCCGGTGCAACTAGCCCGAGGCCTATTAGTGCAAGGCCAATGACCGCAAGAGCTATCGGGCTGATCCCGGCAGCTTCGCCGTGACCGCCATGGGACGGCGGGGTTGCCGTAATGCCTTTGCTGGCCGAGCTTTTGGTCGGCACGCCAGGTTCGGGTGGCGGGGCGGGCATTTCCTTTACCGGCGGCGGCCACATAAGAGTGCCGTCATGAAGCACGATGGAGCCGCGAACGACCTCATCCTCGAGATCGACCTGAAGCTGGCCTTCTTTGTCCTGAAGGTCCTGAAGCAGTGCGGTCACGCAGGCTCCGTAAAGTTGACTGGCCATCGAAGCCATACGGCTCGGCAAGTCTGTGTAGCCGATTATCGTAACTCCCTTGTGTTGGACGACCTTTCCGGGTTCCGTCAGAGCACAGTTACCGCCCTGTTCGGCAGCAAGATCGACGATCACGGAGCCGGGCTTCATTGATTCGACCATGCCCTGGGTGATCAATTTCGGTGCGGGTTTGCCCGGGATCAATGCTGTGGTGATGATAATGTCGACCTGCATCGCTTGAGCCGCGAAGAGCGCCATCTCAGCCTTGAGGAAATCGTCCGACATCTGTTTGGCGTAACCGCCTTTGCCCTCGCCTTCCTCTTTGATGTCCAGTTCAAGGAACTCAGCTCCCATGGACGCGACCTGGTCTTTAGTGGCAGAACGCGGGTCGAACGCCCGCACGATCGCACCAAGACCCTTTGCCGCACCGATCGCTGAGAGCCCGGCAACGCCGGCTCCGATAACCAGGACCTTCGCCGGATCAATTCGGCCAGCAGCCGTTATCTGTCCGGTAAAGAAACGCGGAAAATGGTTGGCGGCCTCGACGACGGCACGGTACCCGGCAATGTTCGCCATTGCCGAGAGCGTATCCATTTTCTGGGCTCGAGTAATTCTGGGCACGCAGTCCATTCCAAAGACGGTGACCTTTCGCTTTGCGAGGCGGTCAATCAGTTCTTTGTTCTGCGCAGGCCACATGAACCCGACAAGCCACGACCCTTCCTTCATCAGGTCAGCTTCGTGTACGCCGAGTTCCTTATTTTCCTCGGGAGGACGTACCTTCATTATGAGGTCGGAGGCAGCCCAAAGTTCTTTGGTGCCTTCGATCACTGTTGCGCCGGCTTCGCGATATTCGCTGTCGATGCAGTTGATGCCGTGACCGGCATGCGATTCGACGGCAACGTCAAAGCCGAGTTTCTTTAGTTTTAAGATCGTCTGGGGAGTCGCGGCAACGCGCTTTTCGCCCGGATGGATCTCTTTTGGAATTCCGATCGTGGTCATAGATTATGGTGCCTTATAAGAGTGGCAGATGGATGTAACTTTATTGAATTCTATTAGATAAGCGATTTCCTTACAAACCGCCAGTGCTTTCAGTTTCGTGTTCTCCTCATTGTCAACAACAATTCTCGAACCTTAGATCTTTTGTATCGCGATGCTGATCACGGCATCCGGCCCCCCGGCACGGTTATAAGAGATCCAAAAACCTGCTTTTGGAAAACGGACCATCTTGAAGAGCGAACCGTCCTCTTTCGGCGGAACGTCCTCGCCTAAGACTGTCTTTGGCGAAGGAGCTAGTTTCAGATCGCCCGAATACGTGATCATGATCGCCGTTACGATATGGGTCGCGTCGTAGTAAAACTGGGCGGACTCCATCTCGGAAAATACGTAGAGGTCCATTCCGTCGGACTTGTCCTTTGGCTCGCCAAGCTTTAGCCGGACGTCCTCGGCCTTTGCTCCGATGGTCACGTTCTTATAGTTAAATAAGGTCGGAGCCGATGCCGCGGGAGGAGTCGCTGCCGGCTCAGGCAGGTTGCCTCGCTCTTCTGCGGCGGAACTAACGCTTGCTATTAATAATGTAGCGGCGCAAATTGTTACAACAGAAATACCGATGACCGCTTTCCTTATTTCCGTGAACATTTCATCGCCCTCCTGTTCAATTCACTAAGAGATGTCGTATGAGTCGCGCAGCCAGCCGATCAATTCGACGTCAACTTCGTCAACACTAGAGAGTCTTATCTCGTGATGCCACCGATTTGCCGAAGCACGTTCTCGCTTGGAGATCCGTGGGCTACTGATATCAGACCCGGCCTTGACGGTTAAAATAAGGAAATCCCGCCTGGTCTGAATACCCGCAAATGCCGATCTTCGATTCAGGTGTATCGATGTTTTCTTCGCATCGTCTTCGACCGGGCCGAATCTGCGTCCTGCGGCCACGATCGTGTCATAGATCTTTCGGACACTTTGCGATTTTCTCTCAAAATGCTCGTCTATTGAGTGATGCATGTCACACGCGGGCCTCATAAATTCGATTGAACGGCGTTTCCGTCGCTCGTCGGAACTCTGTGAAGCCACCCGAGAGCACAACCTCTTTGATCGCGTCTTCGGTAGCGACCGCTCCGAGAGCCGGGCCGCCTAGAGCGAGCGAATTTGCCGTACAGCAAAGAGTTGAGGCTCCTGAAAACGTACGCCCTACGATGTTGAAGTTCTCTTCGACCGAGTTTCCTGCCATCGGTTCGACGATCATGCAACTGCCGCCGGGGGCAAGTGCCTCAAAAGCCCGCCGCGTCGCTCCGTGCGGGTCGCCCATGTCGTGTAGGCAGTCGAAGAAACAGATCAGGTCGAAACCATCCGTAGGGATGTCCTTAGCGTTCGAGACAGCGAATTGTACGCGGTCGGCGACGCCGGCAGCCTCGGCTTTTGCCGTCGCGGTTGCGATCGACTTTTCGTGATTATCAAATCCGTAAAATTGCGAATTCGGGAAAGCCTTTGCCATGATGATCGTCGATGCGCCGTGTCCGCAGCCTACGTCGGCGACCCTTGCACCTGCATCGAGTCTTTCCTTTATTCCCGTCATTGCCGGGATCCATTCGTTGACCAGGTGTGCGGTGTATCCGGGACGGAAGAACTTCTCGGTCCCGACGAAAAGATCAGCGTCGTGTTCGCCCCAGAGCATTCCACCGCCGTTCTTAAATGAATCCTGAATTCGCTCCTGAGCGTTTATCATTGCCTTTATAACGTAAAAGCCGCCGCCGACATAGAAAGGGCTGTTTTCGTCGGTTAGTGCAACGGCCTGCTCCGGGAGCATTGAGTATTTTCCGCTGGCGGGGTCGTAGCTTACATAGTCGCCCGCCGCCTGATTGATCAGCCATTCTCGAACGTAGCGTTCGGTCGTGCCGGTTCTGGCGGCGAGTTCCTCGGGCGTGAGGCCGTCGGAATCGGCCAGAGCCTCGTAGAGACCGAGTCTCTGACCTATATATCCAAGAATAGAACTAAGGCTGGCGCCGAAATCTCCGACAACCTTGCCAAGAAACGCGTGCATTTTATCTTCATCGATCTCAATGGACGCAGCCGGATAAGTCATAAATACCTCCAGATCCTCTCCGTCGGTGAGAGTAATGTCGGCGGCGGGAGATTGATCTTAGTTTAGGCGCGGGATTATATACCCAATTAAGAACCCGCGCAATCGCAGATAACAGCGATCACGCGGGTCAAACTTCCGGAGAGTGATGGATAACCTAGCCTACCTTTATCGTCACCGAGCCGGATGCCTCAGTTGCGGGATAGTTCGCGACCGGCGATTCTGCCGGACCGCCCAGGACCTTGCCCGTGGAGCCATCGAACTTCGAGCCGTGTTTCGGGCACTCGAGGACCTTCTTTCCGGCGTCATAGCTCAGCAGGCCGCGCTTGTGGGTACAGATCGCCGAGAATGCCGCATAGGTAGCCTCTCCGGTGCGGATCACAATGATCTTGCCGGCAGATGAATCGGCGTAAGCGAAACCGCCTACCTTCGCCAATGGGCTGTCTGCTCCGACCGCAACAGTCACGTCCTCAAAAGCAGCGGCGGCTGCCGCTCCGCTAAACGACGAGACAGTCAGAACGACCCCGCCTGCGACAAGTCCGGCCTTAACAAGAAACTCGCGCCGGCCCATGCAGGCGGCGCCCGATATGCATTCTTTCATTTACTGGTGAACCTCCGGCAACTTTGACGCGCGTCGGGCACAAAAGGTTTCAGTCTCTCTGACAAAATTCATAAAAAATGTCCCAAGAGAGTTCCGCCAAGGAAAATGTAGCAAACACACAAGATAAGCTCGCCGATGCCGACTGCTGCGATAAATTCACGGAAATCCATACGCGTTGTTCCGGCCAGGTAGCAAACCAGGTCCGTCGGTACCAGCGGGAAGAATGCCCAGGCGGCAACAAAAACAAAACCGAGCGGATGTTCCAGTTTTGCTTTGATCTTGTGGGTCAATTCCGGCTTATGGTCCTCGAAATACTCGTCAAAGCCTAGAAACTCCGAAAAATAATAGATCATTGTTGACGAGAGCAAAATGCCCGTCATCGATGTAACAAGCACGGCGAAAGGCTGTTGTGGGAACAGAATCGTTCCGGCGATCACAAGCGGCGTACTCGGCAGCAGGGTAAAGCCGCGAAGAATTGAAAATACCAGGTATATGACCCAGATCAGGCTGCCGAAACGCTCTAGGAAAGCTGCGATATTTTCTGCTGAGAACGAGCGGGGAAAGAGAATATATGAGCCGACGCCCGTAAGTACGACAAGTATCCAAACGACTAGAATGACGCGGCGAAGAACAAGTGTGGTTTTTGACAGTTTCGATCGCAATGCAAATGAAAAACAAAATGGCCGGGAGACAGGTTCTCACGGCCACT
Organism: uncultured Chloracidobacterium sp.; assembly: GCA_964545145.1. Lineage (GTDB taxonomy): Bacteria > Acidobacteriota > Blastocatellia > Pyrinomonadales > Pyrinomonadaceae > OLB17. Next base: position 7,714 of record CAZJFB010000005.1, read on the forward strand.
TCGAAAGTACAAAGACAAACCTAGATCATTGCTTCTCCATGATCGCCTTTAGGTTAGCGAGGCCGTCGGCGAAGTCTTTTCCGACCTCTTTGTCCATGTCCAGCACGAGCAGCATTACATTCATCGGGCGCGGCATCGAGCTTGAAAAGCCCCATTTCACTTTAGTGTGAGTTTCGTCCGAGGATTCCAGGGTGAGAAAGCAATCGGCACGCGATTCGAATGGCCGCTTGAACCGCAACTCAGTCTCAATGCGCTCGTTCTCGACCAGTTTCTTGATCTCCTGCTCGCCTTCGCCGACTTGTTCGTCCTTGCCGTTCCAATACGAGACGAAGCCCACAGTTCCGTCAGTACCGCGAAACTCCTGTTTCATTGTCGGTTCCTTCTTATACCACGGCCCCCATTCATTCTGGTTCTTGAGCATTTTGACGTAGCTGTAAACGTCAGCTTTAGGCTTGTTTATGGTCGCTTCGCGTTCGATCCTAAAATCGGTCGGCGTCACAAACGAGGCGATAACGACAGCCGCGACGAGAAGTATTACGATCGCCACGAGGGCAGCGATAAGTTTTTTGATCATATGATTTTCTCCATAAGCCAATGACTATTCGGGAAAGATAAATCAAAAATGCCTTATTTCATAATTCGATCTTCGAAAATGAATAACTTCCGAGGGCAACGAACAATATTCCGGCGACTCCAAGGGCGGCGAGACTAAAAATGGGCTCAAATTGACTGGTTCCTATCATTACGCCCCGCAAACCGTCGATGCCGTAAGAAAGAGGGTCGATCCTTGTAAGAAAATGAAGGGCGGTCGGCAGATCGTTCAGCGGAAAAAGAGCACCTGACAGGAAGTAGATCGGCATAACCACAAAGTTCATGATCAGCTGAAACCCCTGCATATCCTGAAGCATTGAACCGATCGCAATGCCAAGTCCGGCGAAAACCACCGCTGTCAAAATCATGAAGACCAGAGCAAACGGCAGCACGGCCCAATTGGCCGGCCTGAAGCCGGCGATAAGACAGATCAGGAGAACGAGTAGTCCCTGGATCGTTGCGACTGTTGCACCGCCAAGAGTCTTCCCGATCATTACGGTTATCCGCGGCACAGGTGCGACAAGGGTTTCCTTAAGAAAACCGAACTGCCGGTCCCAGAGTAGTCCGATGCCGGAAAAGACCGAAGTGAAAAGGATCGACATTCCCACGACGCCGGGAGCGACAAATTGAAGGTAGCTCCCATTGCCCGCTTTCTGAAAGACAGGCCCCAGCCCGAAGCCAAGCACCAGAAGATACAAGAGAGGCTGTCCCAAAGACGCGATGATCATTGCACGCGATCGCGTGTACCGTTTTAACTCACGAAGCCAAAGTATGTAGATCGCGTTCATCGGTTACCTTTTGTTCCACATCTTAGCCATTTGACGCATCTGGTCAGCAGCTCCGGCTTTCTCATCGCGGATATTTGACCCGGTCAATGCTAGAAACGCCGCCTCGAGCGAATCGGTATTAGTCTGCTGTCTTAATTCGTCAGACGATCCTTGAGCAATGATCTTTCCGTGATCTATTATGGCGATCCGGTCGGCGACCCGCTCGGCCTCATCCATATAATGTGTAGTCAAAAACACCGTTACTCCTTCTTTTTGATTGAGGTCCTTTACATGGGTCCAAAGCTGGTTGCGGCTTTGCGGATCGAGCCCAAGTGTTGGCTCGTCAAGAAATAGTATCTTCGGGGTATGCAGGAATCCGCGAGCGATCTCGAGCCTACGCTTCATCCCGCCTGAGAAGGTCTTTACAAAGTCGTTTCGCCTGTCCCATAGCTCAAAAAGCCGGAGCAGCATTTCGATCCGTTCGTGACGTAGCTTTCGCGGTACATGATAGAGAATGCCGTGCAGTTCCATGTTCTCCTCGGCGGTCAATTCACCGTCTAGGCTCGGGTCCTGAAAAACGATGCCGAATCGTTTACGGGTCTCATTGGACTGCGATGACGGGTCAAGGCCGTCGATCTCGATCATGCCGCTTGTGGGCTTTAGCAAGGTCGTGAGCATCTTAATTGTCGTCGTCTTGCCGGCACCGTTAGGCCCGAGAAATGCAAAGATCTCACCGGCAGAGACGTCGAACGACACGTCATCGACCGCGACAACGTCGCCGAATCGTTTTACAAGGTCTTTGACTTTGATCATTTTGCTCTCCGGGTAACGAATGGCAGATTAACAAAAAAACAGGCGGCGCGGTCAGAAAAACCGCGCCGCGTGTCAAAAAAGTTTGCCTGATCAGGCAGATTGGGTAAGGGATCCCATATTCGGCCTCCACCTCAGCACAGGCTTACGGGCGGCTGCGGCCTCGTCGAGGCGGCCGATACGGGTTGAATGCGGTGCATTCCTGACGAGGTCAGGATCCTCGATGGCTTCGCGGTCAATACTTATCATCGCATCAACGAAGGCGTCCAGATCGGCCCGGCCAACGGATTCAGTAGGTTCGATCAACATTGCGCCTTCGACGACGAGCGGGAAATAGACCGTCGGCGGGTGGAATCCATAGTCGATCAGCCGCTTAGCGATGTCGAGAGTTACCACGCCCTTTGCCGCCTGATGTTTATGCGAGAATATCGCCTCGTGCATGCAGTCCTGCGAATATGGTTCGTCATAAACGCCGGCAAGCTTTTTCGCAACGTAGCGTGCGTTTAGTACCGCCGTCTCGGTCGCCTCAACAAGTCCGTCGCGGCCGTGAGTATAAATATATGAAAGCGCGCGCACCATCATTCCGAAATTTCCGTAAAACGCTTTCACACGGCCGATCGAATCCGGGTAGTCGTAATTGAGGTGAAAACGATCGCCGCTCTTTTCAACTCTCGGGACCGGCAAATGCGGCATGAGATCAGCCGAGCAGCAGCATGGGCCGCAGCCGGGGCCGCCGCCGCCGTGCGGTGTCGAAAATGTTTTGTGAAGGTTAAGGTGGATGACATCCACTCCCATATCTCCGGGTCGTGCAACGCCAACCAGCGCGTTCATATTGGCACCGTCCATATAGACGAGGCCTCCGGCACCATGGACAATGTCACATATTTCACGGATGTTCTTCTCAAAGATGCCGACCGTATTCGGATTTGTGAACATCACTCCGGCGACGCCTCCCTCGGCGCAAAGTTCGCGAAGGTGGTCCATATCGGTGAGGCCGTCCGCGGTGGCGCGGATAGCCTTGACCGAAAAGCCTGCAAGGGCAGCGGACGCCGGGTTAGTGCCATGAGCCGATTCGGGGATCAGCATCGTGCGGCGATCTTTTGCCGCCTCGCCGTCGCGCTTGTCGAGGAACGCACGGATCAGCATAACGCCGGTCATTTCGCCCTGTGCACCGGCGGCCGGCTGCAGCGAAACGCCCGGCAAGCCGGTGATCTCAGCGAGGTCTTCCTGCAAACGGTACATCAGCTCGAGAGCACCTTGGGTTTCTTCTTCAGGTGCAAGCGGATGCAGGCCCGCAAACCCGTCAATTCGCGCCACCTTTTCATTCAGACGCGAGTTGTACTTCATTGTGCACGAACCGAGTGGATACATGCCTAGATCGATCGAGTAATTCCATGTGGAGATCCGAGTGAAATGCCGAATAACATCGACTTCGGATACCTCAGGTACTCCCTCCAGGCCGTCGGTTCGCCGAAGCTCGGCGGGAACTATGTCGTCCGTTACCGGGACGTCCAGCTTTGGCAAACTATAGCCGACCCGTCCGGTCTGCGAACGCTCAAAGATCAATCCCTCGTTCTGTGTTGGGTGCTGTGTAACTTTTTTGATGCTCATTTTGATTTCTCTGTGTTATCAACAATGCTCGGCAACTCAACTTCTCGCGACTGACTCATAAATCGAGCCAAGACCAATATCGCAATTGTCGGAATTGCCATGATCACAAAAACGAAGGCGATGATCGCGAATAGTTGAGTCCAATCATGAATCATGCCTTCGGTAAACCCTTTCTTGCTATGTCCTCGACGACGTTACAAAAACGGTCGAGCTCCCATAGTGTCGTGTAGACATTCGGTGTGATGCGAATGCCGGTAAATTCTTCATGCACGATCGGCGTCGTGAATATCTTGTGCTTCGACATCAGATACGAGCCGATGGCGACCGGATCGATACCGTCGATCTTGAAATTAGCGATGGCACACGACTGCCGCGGTTCAAACGATGTGTTGAAGCCGACCTTTGGCACATCTTTGAGGCGGTTCATCCAATATCGCGAGAGGTAACGCAAACGCTCCTCTTTTCGCTTGCCGCCGATAGCATTGTGGAAAAGGATCGCCTCGCCGATCGCGAGACGCATCGCAGCCGAGTGAGTGCCGATCTCTTCGAACTTGCGGATGTCGTTGCGATTCCTATCCTCGCTGGCCATCAACGCCCAGGTCTTAGCGATCTTGTCCTTTTTCACGTACAGGAGTCCCGTTCCCTTTGGTGCGTAGATCCACTTGTGCAGGGAAGTGCCGTAATAGTCGCAGCCAAGGTCCGCCTGTTTGAAATCGAATTGCGCGAAGGCGTGAGCTCCGTCGACGATCGTCTCTATGCCTTTCGAGCGAGCCATTTCGCAAACCTTTTTAACAGGTGTGATCTGGCCTGTAAGGTTTATCTGGTGCGAGATCAGAATGAGCTTGGTGCGCGGCGTTACTGCCCGTTCAAATGCGGCGGCAATATCATCGACATTATTCGGAGCGATCGGTATCTTGATCAGATTGAGCTTGATCCCTTCGCGGAGTTCCCGCTGCTTTAGCGTGGTAAGCATTCGCGGATAGTCCTGCGTGGTGGTCAAAATTTCGTCGCCCGATTTGAGGTCCATGCCCATCAAAAGGATCTCGAGCGATTCGCTGGCGTTGCGGGTGATCGCTATCTCCTCGGGCGAGCAGCCGAATACCTCGGCGAGTCCGGTTCGGACGGTTTCGGACTGCGGCTCGAGGATCTGCCACATAGTGTAAGCTGTCGCATCTTCCTGTTGCCAGGTGTAACGGACGAAGGCTTCGGTGACCATCCGCGGGCTTGGGCTGACGCCACCGTTGTTGAGATTGACGATACCGCGCGTAACCGAGAATGCCTGCTGAATGACAGTCCAGTAATCCTCATCCATCGCGGCTTCGATCGGCGAAAGGTGCGAGACGTATTTTCCCGCCGCAGTTACCTCGCGAAAGAGCGACGCGACCGCCGTAGACGACAATGCCATCAATCCAACGCCTTTTCCAACGTTCGACAGGAACTGACGCCGTCCGACCAGATCACTTTTAATAAGGGGTGTGCTCATATAGCTCCTTCCGGCAAAACCGGCAAATGTACGCCTCGGGATTCAGTGCCTTGCGACAGTGCGGGCACGCGATCAGCCCGCGCCATTTCTCCTTCTGATCAAAAAATATGTTCTGGGCAACCAAGCTAACACCGATCACAAAGATCACCATCATTACCGGCGCCAAACATAATAAGATCTCGAGCGTTCCAAACAACATACGCTCACCCCTTGATGCGTGCCGCTTAAAGTGCGGCAACAAATGCGTCGATATTCTCTTTGGACATCGTCTCGGTGACGCAAACCAGAAGATCGTTATCGTGGCCGGCGTAGTACTTCGACAATGCTAGTCCGCCGACGATGCCCATTTCACGAACGCTTTCCAGTACCTCGGTTGCAGGTCTTGGCCCGCGAACCACGAATTCATTAAAGACCGGTGACGAAAAGGGAATTGAGTAGCCGCCGACGCCTGCGATCTGCTGCTTTGCGTACGCCGCCTTTTGAGCATTCTGCATCGCGACTTCCTGCAGGCCCTTTTTGCCCATCGCTTCCATGTAAATGGTCGCTGCGAGGGCGATCAGTCCCTGATTGGTACATATGTTCGAGGTCGCCTTTTCCCGGCGGATATGCTGCTCGCGGGTCGATAGCGTTAGCACGAATCCGCGGTTGCCGTTCTTGTCATAAGCCACACCGCAAAGGCGGCCCGGCATCTGGCGAACGAATTTCTCCTGCGTCGCAAAAATTCCTACATGCGGCCCGCCGAAGCTCATCGGCACGCCCCATGATTGGCCCTCGCCGACCACGATATCCGCACCGCACGAGCCCGGCGTTTTGAGCAGGCCGAACGAGATCGCCTCGGTAACGACAACCACGAAAAGTGCGCCGACGGCGTGAGCCTGAGCAGCGAGCGATTCGAGGTCCTCGACACAGCCGAAGAAGTTGGGCGACTGAACGACGAGAGCCGCCGTCTTATCATCAAGCGATGTTACCTCGCCGACGCGGCCCGTCTCGGCATTATAGCCCACCGTCTCTATCACCGTGTCGCCGTGCTGTGCGTAGGTCCGTGCGACCTCGCGATACTCCGGATGAACCGTCTCGGCGACAACGATCTTATCGCGTCTGGTCACACGCTGGGCCATCAGATATGCCTCGGCCATAGCCGTCGAGCCGTCATACATTGAGGCGTTCGCGACCTCCATTCCGGTCAACTGGCAAACGAGCGTCTGAAACTCAAAGATGTACTGCAGCGTGCCCTGCGATATCTCGGGCTGATACGGCGTGTACGATGTAAAGAACTCGCTCCGCTGGATCAGGTGATCGACTATCGTCGGTGAAAAATGTGAGTAAACTCCGGCACCGAGAAATGATGACTTTGTCGAAGCAGTATTCCTCGCAGCCATAGATCCCATTGCGGCAATGACCTCGGGCTCAGCCAGCGGCTCGGTGATATTAAGTGCACGGTTTAGCTGGACGTCCTCGGGGATCGTGCGGAAGAGTTCCTTAGCGTTCGAGAGGCCGACCTCTGCCAGCATTTCGTCGCGTTCTTCGGGTGAATTAGGTATGTATCTCATTGAATTGGAGCTCAGAGCGAAATTTCAAAATATACTCTTTATATTATCAGAATCGCTTGCGAAAAAAATGAATGCCGCAGGCCATTAGCAGCTGCGGCATTTGAAATTAGGAAATCGTATTATCACGTCATCGCCGGATCAGTCTAAATGTGCCGGAAACGTCGTACGTTTCCACAGTACCTGCCTCGGTTACGGTCTGACATGTCGCGTGTAGCGAACCTGTCACAAAACCTCCGGCCAAGGGAAAGGATGTGATGACGATCTCACCATTCTCCTGCGGCATTAGCATCGTGGTGCCTTTAAGGATCGACGCCTGGAGGTTGAATCCGGCCTTCGAATCTTCGCCGCCTATCGCGTAGGTTCCAGGCTTGTCGCCCTTCAACTGTCCGGTCAGCGAAAATGACGGCCCGTCGCCCGAACTGCTCGCACCGAAAAAGATCATGAAGTCGCCGCCAGGGTTCTTCATGATGTAGCCGTCATGGGTAGAATACTGAGTCGATCTGATCTCGGTCTTCTGACCCTCTCGAGCTATGGTCAGATCCATCGAACTCCCTGACGACGTGTCGGGTTTGCCCTTGTTGACCTTCTGCGCATCCGAGACCGCCGAGAAAGTCAGAAGGAGAAGTGCGATGAAAAGGAGTGTCTTCGGTCTCATCGCCTCAAGCGGTAGCCTCGAGGTATTCTTCGTATTCAGCCGCCGACAACATAGCGTCCGCATCCCCCGGATTGTCCATCTTGATCCTGACCATCCAGCCGGCTCCGTACGGATCGTTATTGACCGCCTCCGGCGTGTCGTTTAGGCCATCGTTGACCTCGGAGACCTCGCCGCCGACCGGGACAAAGATCTCGCTAACTGCCTTGACCGATTCCACCGATCCAAAGGCTTCATGTGAACCAAATTTGTCACCGACCCTCGGCATATCAATGTAAACGACATCGCCAAGGCTGTGCTGAGCGTGATCGGTGATACCGATGGTTGCGATATCTCCATCAACCGCGACCCATTCATGGTCTTTACTGTAGCGAAGGTTCTCTGGAATGTTTGACATAGTATTTTTGACTGAATGATCTTAATTTAGACTGCGTAAAGCTCGAGGTAACCGCATCGCTCGCATCTGAGGCCTCTGATCTCGCGTCGAGCCTCACCGCGAATATCCACGTTATCGCCCTTGATGCCGAGCATCGATGCCTGTTTAGGTTCGCCGTCAACCCAAGCGAGTTTCATATAGTAATGTTCACTTCTGTCCGCGGCAAAACCCTTTATCATGTTTGCGCCGCATTTCACACAACTAAAGCGAACATCGGTCATAGAAACTACTTCTGCCGCTTATAGAACGGAGTCGGTACGACAACTGCCGAGAGATGCTTGCCTCTGACATCGATTTTAATTTCTTGCCCAACAATTGCAAATTCCGGCGGTAAGAATGCCAAACCGATATTCTTCTTGAGGAACGGCGCGGGCGAACCGGAAGTGACCACGCCGATCTTCTCCCCGTTCACGTAAATGTCGTATCCGTCGCGGGCGATTCCCGGCTCGGTCATCTCGAAGCCGGTGACCTTGCGGTTTACGCCGTTCTCTTTCTGCTTTTTCAGATGTTCGAGTCCGGTAAATCCGCCTTCCTTGTCCAGCTTTGTGATCCAGCCGAGTCCGGCCTCGTAGGTCGATATATCGTCTCCGAGTTCGTGGCCGTAGAGCGACATCGCCGCCTCTAAACGCAGTGTATTACGGGCGGCAAGCCCGCAGGGAAGTATCCCTTCACTTTCGCCGAAACGCCCGGTATCCAAAAGTTTGTTCCAGAGTTGCTCCGCAAACTCCGGGGCCGCGTAAACCTCGAATCCGTCCTCGCCAGTGTAACCGGTCCGCGAGATGATAGCGTCGACGCCGTCAACTTTGCCGGTTGTGAAATGGTAATACTTGATTGGCTCTAGCTCTGTTTCGGTGAGGTTCTGCAAAATGCCTACAGCGTCGGGGCCCTGTACCGCTATCTGACAAAAGTCACTGCTCGCATTCGTGATCTCACAGTCATCGGCAGAGGAATGGTGCGATGAGAACCATTCCCAGTCTTTGTCGGTCGTGCCCGCGTTGACCACAAGCAGTAGCTTTTCCGGCCCGAAGCGGTAGACAAGCAGGTCGTCCACGGTACCGCCGGTGTCATTTGGTATCGCGGAGTAATGTGCCTGCCCGTCGACCAGCTTAGTGACGTCATTTGTTGTCAACCGATTCACGAAGGCGATCGCGCCAGGCCCGTTCACCCAGATCTCGCCCATGTGCGAGACATCAAAAAGTCCCGAACGCGTACGGCAACGAATATGCTCCTCTATGACGCCGGCAGCATACTGAACCGGCATGTCCCAGCCGCCAAAGTCGACCATCTTTCCCTGAAGAGAACGGTGAGCTGAGTTGAGAGGTGTTTTCTTGAGTTCGGTTTCTGCCATAGATTGAGTGTAAACGACAGGTTTCTGCATATACAAGTACGGACGCAGTTCGGCATACTCGCTTAGAGTCGTTGTGGGCGAAAAGGGGAATTCGCCCGTACTGTCAGTTCTTTTTCTTGACTTCGGCGGGCAGCTTTTGGACGGCGGAGATGATCTGATCGCACATTTCTAAGGAGTCCATTATCGAGCCCATCTCGGCTTTGTCATTGTTCTTGTCTAGTTCAGCCTTAAGTACGGGTTGGTAGCGAGCCGCGGCCGCGGCTAGGCTTCGCACCGCCTTTGGGAAAAGAACCTCAAAGCCCTTGGACTTTTTCTGGTCCGGGTCGCTCGGGTCTGAGATCGCGGCCGAATTAGGCCTTTCGGATAACGAGTCAATATCGTCTATCGCTTTCTGAAGGATCCGTTTGATGTCGTAGAGCAGTTCAAGCCGTGAGCCGGTGGGAAGTTCGCCCCATTCCTCGTCTTTGACGGACCGCTTTGGTGCTGAGACATTTAACTTAAGGACGCCGAATCGGCGATCGATCGCATGTACCAGCACGTCTATCCTTTTATCGATCTCCTGGTTATTTCGAATCAACTCGATCTCGGCTTCAGAGAAATAGTCGCGTTGGGCCTTAGCTGCTTGCGGCAGAGCAACTAAAGCAAGAGCGATAAGAACCGTAATTATAAGTGGCTTTAACATAGATCAGTTTCCCGGCTTTCGTGTGACGACCGAGTCGCCAAATAGCGGATCGATCGCCTTTGCCCTTGCCTCTCGAACATAGCCCATAAGCTTGCGAACGTAGTAATCGTATCGGAGAGGCAACTCGCGACGCATAACCTCTATCCGTGGAGAGAATGCTCGAAGCCCGATCTCAAAGCGCTTGAAGTTATCCAACACTTTTCCCGAATCACCGTCCCTGCGAGCGAGAAACTCGAGGCCGTCATCCATGAGTGCATGAAAGCCTCCAAGCTCACGGAACATCGAGTCGTAATCGTCAGCCTGTGCGAATTTCTCCGCGGCGTCCATTCGTAGGTCCATCAATTCAAGCGACAGTTTGGTTCGATCTTTAATGTTCGATTGTTTTGTATCGAGCTTTGCCCTTTCCTCTTTAGATAGGAACTTGATCGGCGGCGGTGCGGCTTCGACTGGATCGTCCTGAGCCGGCGACGTTACGGAAAACAATATCGTGAAGATCGCAAGCGCAATAGAAATGGATACGAAACGCATGGCGGGTAAACCACCTACCGCGGGCCCGTGATGCCGTATTCTGGAAATAGCCTTTCCCTCGACCGATCTCACCTTTTCTTTCCCTTACCGTCCTTGATCAGTTTTTGCAGCTGCGGAAGTCTTAGATTCACTTTTTCAATGTCGAGTTTGTTCGCGACTGGATCGGCAAACCGAAGAAACTGTCCGTAGTTCGCTGCCGCGTCCAGATATTCTGTCAATTCGTCATGAATTATCCCAAGAAAGAGATACGCCCCGGGTGATCTCGGGTTGGCAGCGGAAAGCCACTCAAACTGCTCCTTTGCCTCGACATACCTCTTTGACTGAAAAAGAGCCGTAGCAAGATTAGCACGTGCAGTGGCATTGTCAGGAACATACGCAACGATCTTGGAAAGTACACCGATCGCTGCATCGAATTGCTTTGCCTGGACCAAGGCCGCGCCGAACCCGACCGCATGATTTACATTGGACGGCTCTGCTTCGGAAGCCCGGCGACAGTAGGTCAGAGCCTTTAACGGATCGGCTTTACGATATAGCGAACACAATCGGCCAAGGATGACCGGATCTTTCTCACGGCCGGTAAGCTGTTTTTCAACTTCCGCCGGGTCAGCTGTCCTATAAGAGTCAATCCGTTTTCTAAGGTCCGTCGCCGAACTTCCGGGTGCAGACATTCGATCCAATTGCCTAAGGGCGTCATCGAATTTCCCCTCGTACGCGAGGATATTGGCCTTTAGCAACAAATAAGCATCGGTCGCGGTCCCTGTTTCCAGTCTGGCGAGCAGCTCATTTGCCTTATCAACGTCGCCCTCGCTGAGAGCCAGTTCGGCAAGCTGGAATAGTGCGTTTCGGTTCTTTGGATCGGCGGAAAGAGCATTTGATAAACTCGATTTCGCTTCGCGTGGCATCGCGAGTGCCGCCTCAAGTGCTGCTCGTGCGGTCCACACCGAGGCCATCGGAGTTGACCTCGTTGTCAGTGCGGAGACCTTTGCAAGGAGTTCTCGCAAGACAGGTTGTGCTGCCCCCGTTCTAATACGAAGGTCGATTATAGCCACGATCGCCGGCGGATTGCCGGGTTCGATCGCCAAAACACCTTGTAGGAGTTTTTCCGCTTCGGGATACGATCCTTTGTTGACGAGTAGCGAGCCCAGACTCGCCTGGGCGAGCGTCCATTCTGGGCGAAACCTAATTGCCTGTCGAAATGAGGCCTCGGCGTCGTCATTCCGCCCTAAGGCGAGGAAGGCAATGCCTCGCTGATATTCGGCCTCGGGAAACTCAGGGACGATCGACAGTGCTTTTTCGTACAGCTTCAAAGCTCCGGGGAGATCTCCTTTTTCGTGGAGTTCCTGAGCCTGATTAAAGATGGCTACCGGATCGTCGGCTGCCGTTTCATTCTGTCCCGAAATGATCGACGTGAGGCAGCCTGCGGCAAGGAACCCGATCAAAGCAATGCGCCTGGAAATTCGTAAGACCGCTGACAGGGGGTGGTACATCTCGATACTTGCGTGTTGGAATCTTAGCATTCGTATCTGCAGTCGTCCATTACGATCGTCCGTGCGGGAACACTCTATTTTGGATGCCAATCATTTGCTTAAGGAATTTCGGTACGATAAAATTCTTACATTGATCTCATGCACGCTAACTGTAAGCGTGTACCTGCCAAACATGGTTGCATTGTCGCAAAGCCGGACTCAAATCATCGCAAGTTGACCCGTTTTTCCTGTACGGATAGTTGGGATGCGAACTGACCCGGTTTTGTTGGACACGATAAATGGCCGGATCGAGGTCGAGAATTATCGCTAGATCCTTTTTAATGGAGACGATTTGAAAATGGCAAACCCAATGGCTGACGAAATGCGGCGCTTCCGCGGAAGCGACGAAAAGAATCCGTTCGAAGCAATGAGCGAACGGTTCGACCGTGCCGCTAAGCTTTTGAATCTTGAGGAAGATCTCTACGCCGTGATGCGCGTTCCGAGCCGGGAGATCAAAGTATATATTCCCGTGCGAATGGATACCGGGCACATTCAGGTCTTTGAGGGATACCGAGTGCAGCACAATTTCGCTCGTGGCCCCGCAAAGGGAGGTATCCGTTATGCCCCGGATGTCACGCTTGATGAGGTCAAGGCGCTTTCGGCATGGATGACCTGGAAATGTGCGGTCGTCAACGTTCCCTTCGGCGGCGGCAAGGGCGGCATCATTTGCGATCCGCATCAAATGTCGGTTGGTGAACTTGAGCGACTGACTCGCAGATATACCTCCGAGCTGATCGATTTTATCGGTCCTGACAAGGATGTTCCGGCACCGGACATGAATACCGGCGAGCAGACGATGGCGTGGATCATGGACACATATTCAATGCACATGCGTCACACTGTGAATGCGGTAGTTACCGGAAAGCCGGTTGCTCTCGGCGGTTCGCTCGGCAGGCGTGAAGCCACCGGACGCGGCGTGCTCTTTACTGTAAATGAGGCGATCAAACGCTTCAACCTGACACCCGAGCAGACAACGGTCGTAGTTCAGGGCTCGGGCAATGTTGGTGGGATCGGTGCGGAATTGATGCACCAGCAAGGCTACAAGGTCGTCGCTATTTCGGATATCGGCGGCGGTATCTACAATCCGAACGGCCTGAACATCCCGCATGTACTTGAATATTTGAAGAACAACAAATCGCTCGAGGGCTATCCGGACGTTGAGCAGGTTGATAATAAATCGCTACTCGAGATCGAGTGTGACGTGCTTGCTCCGTGTGCGACGGAGAACCAAATCACTTCGGAGAATGCGGATCGGATCAAGTGCAAGATCCTCGCGGAAGGTGCCAATGGGCCGACGACGCCGAAGGCGGACAAGATCCTACACGATAACGGTGTTTTTGTTATTCCGGACATTCTCGCAAATGCGGGCGGCGTCACGGTTTCGTACTTCGAATGGGTGCAGGACAGAATGGGCTATTTCTGGTCTGAGGACGAGGTCAACTCGAGGTTGGAGACGAAAATGATCGCGAGCTTCCATGAACTTGTCCACTATGCGGATAAGCACAATGTCGACTCGCGAACAGCAGCATACATGCTCGCGATCGACCGCGTCGCTTACGACACCAGAATGCGGGGAATTTACGCCTAGATCAGGGCGACAATTCTCTGATAATGCTTGCTTTTGAAGGGAAGTTGCGGTAAGGTCTAACCCGGGGTGAATCACGTTTTGGTATTGACTTTAACGGTTCACTCCGATATAACCATAACGTAAGTATAGATTTACCGTTCATAGCCACGCGGATGTTTGTCTGGCAAGAGCAGTTGGCAAGACTTCTTACCGTGTGTGACAATCAAGGGATGGATGATGTCCGCGAGCAGCGGCATCGGATTTTGTTTTGGAATTGAATTCAATTTATTATTTTCGGCGGAGGAATGTGATGAAACTCGCTAACAGGGCGTATCTCGTAACGCTAATATTGTTAATGCTGGCGTTCGTGGTTCCGGCTCAGAAATCTGAGAAGGAAGACCGCAACACTGCACCGACGGTTGGAACAGGCGGCCCAATGGGCGGCCCGACGGGCCTATTTACAGTTTATGACAGTGCGACCCTTAGGAAAGGGGAGTACACGCTGAGTGCAGCACTCAGCAACTATGACCGCGATCCGGGCAATGTTGACATTAGCTCGGTGCCGCTTAGCTTCCAGGTCGGCCTTTCGAACCGTTTCGAATTGTTCTTCACGACCGAAGGCTACAGAGGTGTGAAGGTTAACTCGCCGCAGAATTTGTCGGGTTTCTATCTTCCTAATTCTCAATTGAGGATCAACGGCGTATTCCGACGCCCCGGAGCTATCGTTCTCGAGCCGGGTGCATCGACCAATCGTGCCGTGTTCCGCCCGATCGGAGCTCCGTTCGCTCTGTTTCCGTACACCGGAGCACAGTTCTTCATTCCGTCGATCACAACGACCCCGACACTCGGTCCGCCGCGAGTTGGTAGTGCTGCTGACCTCTTCCCGGGCGTAGGTTCGGTATATGGCGGCATCCTTCCGGGAATCGTTCTTACGACCACGACGATCGCCAATGGAGCAAGTGCTCCTGCCAGCTTCTCAACCGTGCCGATCTACATGAATGACGCTCCTTTCATCAACCGCGAGTGGGGACAGTCCTCGTTCAATTCGATGAATGTCGGCTTCAAGTGGCGCTTCAATGACAGCATGGCAGCGTGGGGACACGGTATCTCGATGTTCTATCGCTACTACCCTGACACCGCGTCGGGTTTGGCCGGATTTAACCAGATGCAGCGTGGTGCAGGCCCAGGCACCAGCAAGGGCGACATCGGTTTGACATACTTTATCGATGCCCGTGCGACCAAGTGGGCGAATGTCTCGTTCAACGCCGGCTATGTTTATACGAGCAAGATCAAGGGCACCTTTGGCGGTGCTGACTACACGATGCTCGATCCGGGTGATGAACTTCAGTTGTCCGTAGGTATCGACTTCCCGGTTAGCAAGAAGTTCCAGCCCATCCTCGAGTTCAGGTCGCTGAGCTACGTTGGCGGCCGTACGCCGAATGCTCTCGAGCAGGATCCGATGGACGGCATCGCGGGCTTCCGTGTTTATCCGCGTCGTTGGTTCGGTTTCGGATTTGCATACCGCTACAACTTTAACCAGCAGGATCTCAGCTTCTACGATGACTCGGTTCAGACGAACTCGACCACCGTTCTTTGCGGACCTGTGCCACTCACCGGATGTGTGCCGACGACGACCACTGTCACGAGCACCGGCTTCCCGAGCGGTATAGGCCTCTCTAATGATCCTCACGGCTACATTGGCCAGTTCTGGATCGGCCGCCGCGACAAGCGTGCGGGCGAGATCGAGAATAAGCCGGCAAACGTGAATTCGGTAACCCTTAGCGACACGGTCATTACGCTTCCGTGCCCTCCGGGACAGCGTTCGCGTTCGAATGCCTGCAACGACAACAAAACGATTAGCGTTGCAACGTCGGCCAGCGATCCTGAGAATGACGTTCTCACTTATAACTACACCGTTTCTGGCGGACGCATTGTTGGTACCGGAGCGAATGTTCAGTGGGACCTCAGCTCGGCTCAGGCAGGCACTTACACGATCACGACCGGTGTTGATGACGGCTGCGGTATCTGCGGCAAGACCGACACAAAAACGATCCGTGTGGAAGCTTGCCCGGATTGCTACACACCGGTCGAATGCCCGGCATGTGCGGGTGTATCGGTTAGCGGACCTGCGGGTATCACCAATCCTGGCGACAACATGACCTTTACTGCGACAGCTAGCGGTGCGACGTCCTACAACTGGACGGTCTCTCGTGGAACGATCGTTTCGGGTCAGGGAACGCCCAGTATAACGGTTAGCACCTCTGCTGCAGATGCAGGTCAGAACGTGACAGCAACGGTTGATGTTGCATTCGGCGATCGTCCGGCGTCGTGCCCGTCCTGCCCGACCACCGCATCTGAGACTGCGGGTGTGAAGGAGAAGCCGACCCCTAACATCGTTGATGAGTTCGGTAAGGCGACTGACGACGACGTTAAGGCACGTGTTGACAACTTCTTTATCCAGTTGAACAACAATCCTGCGGCGCAGGGCTATATCATTAACTACGGAACCGCCGCTCAGATCAAGAAGCGTCGTGCTCAGATCATGAAGGCGATCAACTTCCGCAAGTATGATGCAAGCCGTGTAACGTTTGTTGACGGTCCGGATAACGGCGGTGTCGAGAACTCCAAGTTCTATACCGTGCCGGCAGGTGCCGAAGCACCGAGGCCGTAACGCCGAAAAGCTTCGCGGCTGAAATGCCGCGAACGTAACTTGTTGGCCGGGACTCTTCATCACGAAGTCCCGGCCCTTTTTCGTTTGCAGTACCTCTTCCATTTCTGATTTCAATTTTGTAAACTATCGCTGTTCGCGTTCTTGAGAGATTGGCAAATATTCTTGCTTTGAACAGACGCGCAAACCCCGCGCCCGCTTGAGACATCTCATTAACGCCGGATCCATTGTGAGCCGGACGATTGGGGCAAACCATTCAGATCATTCAAGTTTTCCGTACATATGAGGCTGATAATGAAATACAAGAGATCATTGGTGTTGGTCTTTACGGTCGCCCTGCTGCAATCGACCTTCGTAATGGCAGGAGTGCCCGGGTCCGGGCCTGAGGCCGCGGCATTTAGCGATTGGCAGGTAGTTGGGCCGACAGGCGGGGATGTTCGTGTTGTTGCTATCGATCCGAAGGACAAGAACCGGTTGTACATTTCGACACTTGACGGCCAGATCCACACGTCCGCTGATGCCGGAAGATCATGGACGCTGTTGGTAAATCTAAATAAGCCGGAGTTGATCCTCGACCAGCTATTCGTTGACGCTCGGGATTCCCGTATCATACATGCGTCGGGCCACCGACATAAGGCGCCGGGCGGGTATTTTAGATCGACCGACGGCGGAGCTACGTGGAAAGAGGCAAAGGAGCTTAAGGAAGAGTCGATCCATGCAATGACCCAATCGCCGACGGACCCGAACATTATTCTTGCGGGCACCACGCACGGCGTCTGGATGTCTCGGAACTCGGGTGCTGATTGGGAAAAGGTTTCTTCGTCAACAATGCCGGTCAACATCGACGCTCTGGCCATGGACCCGAGAAATACGTCGACGATCTATGCGGGTACATGGTGGCGAGCATACAAGACGACTGATTCAGGTAAGAACTGGCGCCTCATCAAGGATGGGATGATCGACGATTCGGACGTTTTTGCGGTCACCGTTAATCCTCGCAATCCCGATTACATCGTCGCATCGGCGTGCAGCGGAATCTACGAATCTCAGAACGGCGGCGAAAAGTGGTCCAAGATCCAGGGGATCCCGTCGCAGTCGAGACGTACCCGCGACATCGTTCAGCATCCGAGCTTGCCGGGCGTAATTTATGCAGGTACGACCGAAGGATTTTGGATGTCGGCCAACGGCGGAAAGTCGTGGGCGTTGACAACTCAGCGTAACCTGGAGATCAATTCGATCGCAGTGCACCCGTCGGAGCCGAATCGCGTTTTCATCGGCACCAATAACTATGGGGTCATGGTCTCTAATGACGGCGGCCGCAGCTTTACTCAAACAAATGATAGTTTCACGAGCCGCTTTACGTATTTTGTTACCCCGGACCTGGAGCAGCCCAATCGGCTGTACGCTGCCACGCATAACACTGCGACAGGTGGGGGATTCTTTTTTGTAAGTAACGATTCAGGCCGCAGCTGGCAGCAGGGGAAGAATCTGGACGTCGGACGCGTCCGGCCCTTCACCATGAAACAGGACCCGTCGAATCCTAATATTGCGTATCTGGGCACGAATATCGGGATATTTCGGTCGGTCGACCGCGGTAACTCCTGGGCGCAGCTCGTCGCTGCAAGACCTGCGAAAGCTCCGGCCAAGCCAGCCAAGAAGCCTGTCGTCAAGAAGCCGGTGAAAAAGACCGCCGCCGTTACCGCACGATCGGCTCCGCCAGCCCCACTTGAGGCCGCTCCGAAATTGCTGCCCGCTATCAACGAAAAGGTAAAGGTCCTGGAGTTCCTGCCCGGGGTCAAAGGTGGGATTCTGGCGGGTACGGATCGAGGTCTATATAGGACTTCTGATCTAAGCAAGGGCTGGGAAAAGCTGCCGTTCGCTCCCGGGATGAACGACAATATTTTTGCGATCCATGTGGCCGATGCCCGTCCGGAGGTCATTTGGGCGGGAACTGCGACATCGGGCGTCGTCGTTTCACGCGACAATGGCAGGACTTGGGAAAAGGCCGGCGGGGCGGTTGACAACATTCCCGTCAGTTCGATAATGACTGATCCTAAGCGGCCGGATTATGTTTACGTTGGCACGATCCAGACGTTCTACCTCAGTCGCGATGCAGGAAAGACATGGGTTCGCCGGGGCGGAAAGCTCTCGCTCGGAAATTTCACCAGCATCCTGATTAATCCGAACAATACCGACGAAATATTCCTTTCGAGTTCACTAGACACTGACGGCGGAATATATGTATCGACAGATGCCGGAAATAACTGGAAGCGTGTTGACGACAAGTCGATGAAGCTCGCCAGCCGTCGTTTCTGGGCTATTGCGTTTGACCCTAAAGATCCGAATCGCATTTTCGCGGCGACCCATTCGTCCGGAGTGTATAAGATCGAGCGGTCTGCCATTGCGGCAAACGATTAGGCTGTTTGATACGTTTAAGTGTGGAAGAGCGGTTCCGGGCGGGCCGCTCTTTTTAGCTAGAAACTTGGAACTTCAGTAGCGGAACTCTATAATCAAGGCATCACTGGAGCCAATATCTTGAACGAAGCGACCGACCGCGGCCTTGTATCCGGAACTATAAAAATGAACGTCTCGAGTATTCCATTTGAGAGTATTCCGGGACAGTCGCAGCTCTTTTTGGACTACCTCCGCGATCCGAAAGGGCTAAAGGCATATTACCCGAATGCCGCGAATTCGGTCGGTGACGTAGCCGCTTACGGAGTCAAAGCCCTGGCGGGCTACACAACCGATAGGGACGAATTGTGTGACATCCTGGTCTCAATAAATGACCTCGCCGGAGTCGGCGAAGAGACCTTCAAAAATATAGACCTTCTCCGCCGATCAGATACCGTTGCCGTTTTGACCGGCCAACAGGCCGGACTGTTTTCCGGACCGCTTTATACAATCTATAAGGTTCTATCCGCCGTCAAGATGGCCCGGGAACTAACTGCTGAGGGGGTCAATGCGGTGCCCGTGTTTTGGGCAGCGACCGAAGACCACGATCTTGAAGAGGTCTCGATCGCTCACTTCGTTTCTGCGTCGGGCGAATTGGTGTCGGCGAAGTATGAGGGCGTTGACGGCGACGCGGACCTTCAGGTAGGTGAGATCGTCATCGATGACTCGATCCACCGTGAGATCGACCAACTATTTGATCAGTTGCCGAACTCGGAGTTTTCGGCAGATGCCAAGAACATTCTGGAGAGATCATGGCAGCCCGGATCAGGGTTTGGTGCAGCCTTTCTGCTAACGATGGCGAAGCTGGTTGGTAAATACGGCGTGATCTTTGTCGACCCGACGGACGATCGCTTGAGGCGGCTGGCCGGTAACATATTCGTTGGGGCGGTTCAAAGATCAGACCAGATAGTCGAGTCGGTCATTGCCCGGAGTGCGGAGCTCGCGAATGATGGTTATCACGCACAGGTGAACATCGGGCCCGATTATTTCCCCATATTTCTGATCGATCATGATCGGAAGCGAAGGTCATTGAAAAAGATCGGTGACGGGCTCTATCGCGTCAAGGGCGGAAAACAGGACTTTACTCGCGAAGAACTTCAAAGAATGGCCGAGGAAAAGCCTGAGCAATTCAGCCCGGGCGTTATGCTTAGGCCGGTTGTTCAGGACTATCTCTTCCCAACCGTTTGCTACGTTGGCGGTGCGGCGGAGTTAGCGTACTTTGCACAGAATAGTGTGGTGTACGCGTCCCTTGGAAGGTCCGCGACTCCAGGGATGCTTCGACAGAGTTTCACCGTCGTGGAATCGAAACACAGGCGGGCACTTGAAAAGCTGGGTCTTTCTTTCACGGACCTTTTCGAGGGACGAACTGTATTGGGAGAACGACTTGGCGCCGCGATCCTGTCGCCCGAGAAGGCACGGGTTTTCGCCGAGGCCGAGGAGCGTATCAACACAGAGCTTAACCGTCTGGATCAGCAGCTTTCTCCGATCGATCCAACTTTGGTCGAGAATTTGGCAAAGCGCCGCCGGAAGATCCTATATCACATCGGAGCACTTAGGAGAAAGACGCTCGCAGCCGTTACGCGAAACGACGAGACCTTTCGCCGAAGGCTCGACGGCCTCTTTGCATCGGTCCTGCCCAATGGAGCCCTTCAGGAACGGACACTGAATGTGTTCTCGTTCATAGATCGGTTCGGGCCTAACTTTGTAGACTGGATCTACGATGCGATCGATCTTGACGACCGCGGCCATAGGATAATAGATATTTAAGATGAACAAGATACGGGTCCTTCCAGATAATCTGGCAAACCAGATCGCCGCCGGCGAGGTGGTTGAGCGCCCCGCATCCGTTGTGAAGGAGCTTGTCGAGAATTCTATCGACGCGGGAGCGACCAGGCTACAGATCGATATAGAACTGGGAGGCCGGCGGTTAATACGGATCAGTGACAACGGCGAAGGTATGACCCGCGACGACGCCATCCTGGCGTTTGAGAGGCATGCAACGTCAAAGATCCGTACCGTTGACGATCTTGCCCGCATCGGTACCCTTGGCTTTCGCGGAGAGGCACTTGCTTCTATTGCATCGGTCGCCAAGGTCGAGCTTCTGACAAAGATCGAGTCAGATCTGATCGCAACCAAGGTCATTGTAGAGGGCGGACGTCTGGTCGATGTTGCGGATGCATCCAGGGACACGGGCACGACTATCTCGGTGCGCGACCTTTTCTTCAACACTCCCGCACGACGTAAGTTCATGCGCTCCGAGGCGACCGAGAATTACCACCTGACGAGCATTGTTACGCACTATGCTCTGGCCCACCCTGAGATCGCTTTTACGTTGACCAACAATGGGCGAGAGGTGGTGCGGGTCTCGCCGGCAAAGGACCTTCGAGAACGGGCGTTTCAGGTATTTGGCGGCGGGTTGATCGAGAGTTTACTTCCGGTAAGCGGGGGCCGGGAGTATGTCGCCAAGATATCAGGTTTTGTTTCAGCTCCGCGCGAGAGGCGTACGACCCGGGATTCTCAGTATTTCTTTGTGAATAATCGGTTCGTTCGCGACAAGACCATCGCCGGCGGCCTGCTCGAAGGTTACCGGTCAGTACTTCCTCACGGCGTTTATCCCGTCGCGTTCCTTTTCTTGGAATTGCCTCTTGAAGAGATCGATGTCAACGTTCACCCCGCAAAGACAGAGGTTCGATTTCGACGCGGCGAAGCGGTCAAGGATGCGATCGCTGAGGCGGTCAGATCAGCCCTCGCAAATGCCGGGATCACAGGAGACGCTGTAGCCGAGAGTGTCGCTTGCAGTGAGCCGGATGTTTCGTTCGTCCCAACTCGACCAGAAGCTCCGCTTGCAGGACCCGAGCAACACGGCATTGAATTCGCGATCGGCATACCAATTACCGATCGGTCACAGTCTTTTTCCAACGGGACGGCGGTGCCGCTTGAGGATGGTGATCCCGGCGGCAGTGCGATGCCGCCTGCTGCCGGTATTCCGACCGAATTGCCGAGAGCGGCCACATTAGTGGACGTCGGCGACCAAATCGCTGAGGGAATCGCTGTGCCCGAATCGCGCTTTACGCCGTCTGGGTACGTAGAGCTTCCGCCGGTCGACTCAGCGGCAAAGATCGCAAAGTCGGTAGATGTCGAAAGCGTCTCAGCTGCCAAGATACACGCACTTGGACAACTCCATGAGAGCTTCATAATTGCAGTAGATGATGAGGGGCTTCTTCTGATCGATCAGCACGTCGCTCATGAGCGGATCTTGTTCGACAAATACCGATTATCAGAGGCCGAGCGGCCTATAGAGTCACAAATCCTGCTCCTTCCTGAAACCCTCGACCTGACGCCTGCACAGTCCGAAGCATTCTCGTTGATCGAAGACGACCTTGGCTCGTTGGGGTTCGGACTAATGCGGCTGTCGGGCAGGACGGTTGCGATCAAGAGCATACCAACCGACTTGCCGGCCTCCGAAGCCCGAAATCTATTTGCTGAGATCCTCGATACTATCGAAGCTGAGAAGAAGGGGGCGCCCAAGTCAACATTAAGAGACGATATAGCTGCAAGCCTGGCCTGTAAAGCGGCGATCAAAATAAATATGAAGCTGACACCCGAAAAGATGCGGTGGCTGATAGATCGCCTTCTTATAACAACATCGCCGACAACGTGCCCGCACGGAAGGCCCGTCATCCTTCGACTGTCAATGAAGGATATCGAACGCGGTTTTCAAAGGAGTTGAATAATGGAGCAAGAAGGTGGGCCTGACGAAGAGCGGTCCAGCTCATTTTGGAACCGGATCTATGCTTGGGTGCTCGTTACGACATTCGTCGTTGTCACGGCATTGTGGGCATTCTCGCGATACTTTAGCTAAGCGATGCGATCATTAGACTGGGCAATTGTTGTTGTGTACCTCGTGTATGTCATTTGGGACGGCATCCGAATGACAAAACGCAGCCACACGAAAGAAGGCTACTTTCTTGCTGATCGCGGGTTGCCGTGGTGGGCCGTCGGCCTTTCGGTCATGGCTACGCAACTTTCGGCAATAACACTTGTTGGAACGACTGGTCAGGCTTATAGCGACGGCATGAGGTTCATCCAGTTCTATTATGGCCTGCCGTTCGCAATGATAATTCTTTGCGTGACGGTTGTCCCGTTCTTTCACCGTGCAAACGTATTTACGGCTTACGAGTACTTGGAAAAGCGGTTCGACGTTCGTGTTAGAACCTTAACAAGTTTTTTCTTTCTGATCTCTCGGGGGCTTGGGGTAGGTACGATCATCTCTGCCCCTTCGATCGTTCTATCGATCGTATTTGGCTGGAATCTGATCGCTACTGTGTTTGCCATTGGCATGAGCACAACGATCTATACGGTATTCGGCGGTGTCCAGGCTGTCACGTGGACAGACGTCAAGCAGATGTTCGTGATCTTTTTCGGCCTGACCGTTTGCTTTCTTGTGATTCTATGGAGCTTTCCAACGGGTGTGACGTTTGGCGACGGCCTTCATCTGGCCGGCAGTCTCGGCAAGCTGAACATGGTCGACACTACGTTTGACCTCAAGGAGAAATACACGATCTGGTCGGGTCTGATCGGCGGATTGTTTCTCATGCTCGGATATTTTGGGTGTGACCAGAGCCAGGTGCAAAGGTTTCTTACTGCAAAATCAGTCGATCAGGGACGGACATCTCTCCTCATGAGCGCGTTCCTCAAGATACCAATGCAGTTCGGGATCTTGCTGATCGGCATCATGGTCTTTATTTTCTATCAGTTCACGGCTCCGCCCATCGTTTTTAACCGAGTGGAAGTAGAAAAGGCCACGCAAAGTGAGCAATTTCAGCAGATCCAAAGCAGATATTCGGCCGCTCATGCGGAACGGCGTGAAGCGGCGATCAAATTCGACTCGAGTGTTGAATCCACACGGCAGAATTATGTCCAGGCCGACAAGAAATTTAACGAGAGTCGTAAGGAAGCCCTTGCGTATGTTAAGTCGACGAGCAATCCATCATTCAATGACGTTAACTACGTCTTTCCGACCTTTGTACTAGAGAACATGCCGATGGGCGTTATCGGACTGCTGATCGCAGCTATCTTTGCGGCAGCGATGTCCTCGATCGCAGCCGAGTTGAACGCGCTCGCCACGGCAACAACGATCGATTTTTACCGCCGTCTTTTCCAGCCGGAAGCAACGGACGGCCACTATGTCGCCGTAGGCCGGATAACGACGTTTATTTGGGGAATTTTCGCGTGTATAGTCGCGGTCTTCGCGACGAATCTTGGATCGCTGATCGAGGTTGTCAACAAGTTTGGATCATTCTTTTACGGTTCACTTCTTGGCGTCTTCGTGCTCGCGTTTGCCGTAAGGCGTGCACGAGCCCGCGGGGCATTCTTTGGTCTACTTTTTGGTATTTCATCTGTATGGATCGCCAGCTGGTACTCCGACATCGAGTTTCTTTGGTTTAATGTTATTGGGTGTGTCGTAACGGTGATCATGGGCTATCTCATCAGCCTCACGGTTCCGAAAAGCGACGATGCAGAGCCGAATCCGTCCAACAGTTAATAAATATGTTCCGATCTATTTGTTCACGACCACTTTTAAGGAAGCTGCGTGTCACTTTCGTATTGATGTTAATTGCCCTGACCTCCGTACTCGCAGTCGGAGGACAGGTGAGGCCTGTGTACGACCGAGGGGCAACGGGCCTGATTCAATTACTCAATCGACTTAATACGTCAGCGAGCGTGTTGATGATCGGAGCTCACCCGGACGATGAAGACACGGCACTTCTGACGTATCTTGCACGCGGAGAAAATGCCCGCACGGCATACCTTTCGCTAACCCGAGGAGATGGCGGTCAGAATATTATCGGTTCGGAGCTAGGCGAAGCCTTAGGCGTTATCAGGACCGAGGAACTTCTGCAGGCACGTCGCCTGGATGGGGCGGAACAGTATTTCACGCGGGCGTACGACTATGGCTTTTCGAAGACGTTGGCCGAAGCAAGATCGAAATGGGACGAAAAGCTCGTCTTGTGTGACGCCGTCAAGGTGATCAGAACATTCAGGCCGCTCGTCGTTGTCGCCCAGTTCTCCGGCACGCCGGCCGACGGCCACGGACAGCATCAGTTCGCCGGGTATATTGCGCCGATAGCTGTAAAGGCTGCAGCCGATCCGGCACAGTGCTCGGAGGCGGGGCAGCCCTGGACAGTCAAGAAGTTCTATTCCCGTCATCGCGGCGGCGGGGACGCCCGGCTTCGGATCAATACGGGCAAATTTGACCCGATCCTTGGCCGGTCCTATTTTGAGATCGCGATGGAGGCCCGAAGTCAGCATAAGTCCCAGGAGCAAGGTGTACTGGAGCTTCGCGGTGAGCAATTCTCCAGCCTGAACCTGCAAGGAAGTGAAAAAAAGGAGATCAGCATATTCGAGGGTCTCGATGTCTCTATTCGGGCATGTGGGACGGGGAGCACCGCAAATACGGGGTCCGACTTGTCTGATATCCAGGACGCGGCTGAAAAAGCCCTGCGTGAGTTTGATCCCCGATCTCCAGACGGGATCCTACCTCATCTTGTTAGAGGTTATCAGGCCGCCCGAGCGAAAGGGGCTTTCACGGCTTCAAACCCGCCTTCGGAGGTTTTTGCAAGAACAATTGCCGACCGGTTTGCCGAAGCGATAGCTGTTGTGTTGGGGCTACAGGTAGATGCACTCTCCGACGTCGAAACGGTTGCACCGGGTGAATCATTCAACGTTTCGGTGAAAGCATACAGCCCGCTCAAAGACAAAGTCCGGGTGAAGGATATTTCGCTTGTGGTTCCCACAGAGAGTCCGGTTACGTCCGTGGGTTCTGGCCTGGATTGGTGGCAAGTGGCCAAACGTCCGGCTCCGACAAGTAACTCTCCGGCCTATTCCTCCCGCGAAGTATCGATGGCCAGCGAGCATTTCACAGTCACCGTGCCCCGAGACGCCGATTTATCAGTGCCTTATTGGTTGGTCGAGCCGCGGCAGGGCGACCTATTCACCCAATCGGGCCCGGTCAATTTCCATGGCCTGCCCTTGCAGCCGTCCGTGCCGAGAGCATCATTGACAGTTGAGGTCGGCGGGGTCGACGTGTATCTGGAGAGGCCCGTCGAGTTCCGTTTCGCCGACGATGTCCGCGGGGAGATCCGGCGAAATGTCGACGTTGTGCCCAAGATCTCGGTTGAACTCGACCAATCGATGATGATCGTTCCGTACTCGGACAAGCCTCAGTCGAGAAAGGTCGCGATAACCGTGATTAATAATTCGACCAAGCCTGTAACGGGCAATGTCTCGTTAAGTATCAACGCGTCTCCGGAATGGCGTTATTCTGCATCCTCAACTGCTTTCGAACTCAAACGTTCCGGCGAACGTACTGCGATTACATTTGATGTCACCATTCCGGCCCGGACCAAGGCAGGAAGCTATCAGATCTTAGGGAATGCAATGGTTGGCGAGGGCCTGGCGTCATCGACAATGCGAACAATCGCGTATCCACATATACAGACGCACAGATTTTATCGGCGGGCACTCATTGATACCAAGATCGTCGATCTCAAAACGGTGCCCGTTAAGATTGGTTATCTGGTCGGCAGCGGGGACCGCGTGCCTGATGCAATCAGACAAATGGGATTCGATCTCGAAATGATCTCCGAGAACGAACTTGCGAGCGGCCGATTGGCGAGGTTCGATGTGATCGTCGTGGGCATTCGGGCCTACCAAGTCAGGCCTGATGTGGTCGCGAATAATCAGAGGCTTCTGGATTATGCCCGAGAGGGTGGGACTTTGATCGTTCAATATCAGCTTCCGGCGTACGCACAGCAGGGCCTGACGCCGTTCCCTGTGCAGATGGGGCCGCGGGTCTCAGACGAGAACGCGGTAATGAGGCTGCTCGTCCCAAACCATCCGGTATTCAACTTTCCAAATAAGATATCCGATTTGGACTTCGCCGGGTGGGTACAGGAGCGAAACCTGTACAATTTCGCGCAGATGCCGCCGGAATATTCAGGCCTGATCGAATCGCATGACGCTGGCGAGCCCGAAAACAGCGGAGGTCTGGTCATCGCAAAGCTAGGAAAAGGGAATTATATATACTGCAGCTATTCGATGTTCAGACAGCTGCCAGCCGGTGTACCGGGGGCGTATAGACTATTTGCTAATTTATTGAGTTTTCCGAAAACTCAGAACCGCCCGAGTTAGCGGGCGGCTTTGACGAGAGAAACTTAGGCCGTCGTAGCAGGTTGGGCCTACTCTATCACAACCAAAACATCTCCTGAGCCGACGGTGTCGCCTTCGCCGAACTTTATCTCGGTCACCGTCCCTTCTTTAGGTGACTTCATCTCGTTCTGCATTTTCATTGCTTCCACGACGATAACGCCGTCGCCTTTTTCGACCGTGTCGCCGACCGACTTCAAGGTCCGAACGACCTTGCCGGGCATAGCGGTTCGGATCTCGGCCCGACCCGATTCGTCATCACTCGCCGAGCCGGTTCCGCGGAGCTTCTTCGGATCGATAATCTTGGCATGAAATTCCTTGCCGCGAAGCTGTACGCCGTAATCCGGCGAATTGCCCGAGACTGAGGCCTGATAGACGGCATTTTCATGCTTTAGCAGGAAAACGCCGGACTCAGGTTCGGAAACATCGACCAAATACTCGCGCCCGCCGATAATCGCGGATACTTCGCGGCCTGCCTGCCTGATCTCAATTTCCTGGTGTTCGCCGTTGATCTCACACTGAAGTTTCATGACCCGCTCCCAACCTTGTTCGGCTGCGGCGTAACACGAAGATACGGTTTGATCTCATTCCAGCCGGCGGGAAATTTCTCCTTAGCATCGTCGTTCGAAAGCGTAGGCACGATAATACAATCGTCGCCGTCATTCCAGTTGACCGGCGTCGCGACGCTGTACTTTGCCGTTAGCTGCAGACTGTCGATCACACGCAATATCTCGGCAAAGTTCCTACCTGTGGACGCCGGATACGTGATCATAAGCTTAACCTTCTTGTCCGGTCCGATGACATAGACGCTGCGGACGGTAAATGTATCGCTAGCATTCGGGTGGATCATGCCGTAAAGATCGCTCACCTTGCGGTCGCTGTCGGCGATCATAGGGAAGTTAACGGCCGTTCCCTGTGTTTCCTCGATATCCTTTTCCCAGCCGATGTGCGAATCGAGCGGGTCGACGCTCAGGCCGATGACCTTAACGTTTCGTCTGTCGAATTCCGGCTTGAGCTTCGCGGCCATTCCGAGTTCGGTCGTGCAGACCGGCGTGTAGTCTTTTGGATGAGAGAACAATACGCCCCAACTGTCGCCAAGCCATTCGTGAAAGTTGATCGTTCCCTCTGTCGTTTCGGCTGTGAAGTCAGGCGCGATATCACCTAATCTGATCGTCATCTAAATTACCCCCGTTCTCGTTTGTTCCTTAGAATTATACCAGACCAAATTTGATCGGCCGCATTCGACACAGCCCGAAGCATAACGATGACCGTGCAACCTATTCCACTTCGGGAGCCAACGAGTCGCTTTCAGAGGGCATGGTCTTAGCAAGTCTAAGGAGCGTTATGCGTTTTTCATCTGCCTCCAGGATCTCGATCGATAGTCCTTTTAGCTCCAATTTGTCGCCGATCTTTGGGACATACCCGGCTTCCGTAACAACGAGGCCGGCGATCGTCGTGTAGTCTTCGTCTTCGAGATCAAGTTCAAGAAGTTCCTCAACATCTTCGATCTCAGTCGAACCAGGAACATCGCAATACCCGTCCTGGCTTACTGAGAGGCGAATTATTTCTTCTTGCTCGATGTCTTCGTCCTCGATCTCTCCCACAAGTTCTTCGATAATGTCTTCTACGGTTACCAGGCCGGCGACGCCACCGTATTCGTCGATCACGATGGCGATCTGAACGTGATTCTGCTGCATCGATTTAAGTAATTCAGCCGCGGTCTTGGTCTCCGGAATAAAAAAAGCATCGCGTTTGATATTCTCGACAGGCTCTTCCTTGCGCCCGGAGGCGAGAGCGGCGAGCAAGTCGCGGACGTAGACCATTCCTTCGATACTGTCGATGCTGTCGCGATAGATCGGAAGCCGGGAATATTTCTCCTCGATCATCACATCTCGGGCGTCCTTGATAAGCGTACCAAGCGGAACACCGACGATCTCAGTTCGAGGGGTCATGATCTCTCCGGCTAACGTTTCGCCGAATTCGACGATCGTCTCGATCATCTCGCGTTCTTTCTCTTCAATGATCCCTTCTGCTTCCCCGACTTCCATCAGTGCCTGAAAGTCGTCATTACTGTCCTCATCGCGCTCATCCGAAACATCCGGTGTAGTGGTTGTTTCGAGTCTCTGCCGGTTACGGTTCGATATCGGTTCGAGAAAAAACGAGGTGAGAGAATATATAGGCCTTATTGCCGGGAGGAGAAAGAGAAGTTTCTTCTCCGTGTTACTCCGCACGAGTAGACGAGGTAGGATCTGGCGAAAAAGTACCGTTGCGACCAGCCCGATAACTAGTGCAAAAAACAGAAGTCGACCTTTAGCCTCGAAATAGCTGCTGATTATTACGGTTAAGAGTACGGTGAAGCCGATCAGTAAGACCTGGATAGTCGAGGAGAGTGCAAACCTGAATCTAGGGCGGTTCTCAAGGATCTCGCGGAGAAACTTGACCGATCTTTTCTTATCCGCGGATTCCTCATCAGACGAAATTCGACGTAGTCCGACATCCGAAATGTGCGAAAATGCCGCGTCAACCGTCGCCAAAAAGCCAAGTGCCAGAAGCATGACGACTGCAACGAATATCTCGATCTCCATATCGTATCAAGTGCTAATGGTAGGATGCCGGCACTGCAAAATCAAACTGTTCAGTCGATGAGATTTTTCCAGCTTCGGCCGTCGGCTTCGAGCAAGGCATCTGATTCCTTTGGGCCCCAGCTGCCAGCCGCGTAGTTAGGGAATTCTCGGGCGGGCAATGCCTTCCACACGTCGATGACCGGTGTGACTATCCGCCAGCCGGCCTCGACCATGTCGGCACGCTGGAAGAGAGTTGCGTCACCGATCATGCAATCGTATAAAAGGCGTTCGTAGCCAGTCGAAACCTGCTCGCCAAAATGGTCAAGGTAGTCAAAGTCCATATCGACCGGCCCGACGTTTACGATAGGACCGGGGATCTTTGCCCCGAAATGCAGCGTGATACCTTCGTCCGGCTGGATATGGATCACGATCCGGTTGGTGCGCAGGCGTTCGACTGAGGTCTCGCGAAACAGCACGAAAGGAGCCTTCTTAAACTCGACAATGATACTCGAGTGCTTGCATTCCATTCGCTTGCCCGTCCGAATGTAAAAAGGCACGCCGGCCCACCTCCAGTTGTCGATCGACAGCTTCATTGCCGCAAATGTCTCGGTGTTCGAGTGCGGAGCTATTCGCTCTTCGCTCCGATAGCCGGCGACCGGTTTTCCTTCGATCTCGCCTTCGGCGTATTGGCCGCGGACCGTCTTTTTAAGAACGTCTTCTGGTGTGAACGGCTGGATAGCCTGGAGGATCTTCGCCTGCTCGTCGCGAACGGAATTCGCGTCGAATGAGACCGGTGGTTCCATTGCCGTCAGCGTGACGAGCTGCAGGATATGATTTGGGATCATGTCACGCAGGGCTCCGGCCGCGTCATAATAGCCGCCACGCTGTTCGACGCCCAGCTTTTCCGCCACGGTGATCTGTACGTGGTCAACAAAATTCCGATTCCAGATCGGCTCGAAAATACTGTTGCCAAAACGGAACACGAGTAAGTTCTGAACCGTCTCCTTGCCGAGGTAATGATCGATGCGGTAGATCTGCTTTTCCTTGATCGTCTTTAGCAGGTCGGCATTGAGGCGTCTAGCCGACTCGAGGTCCTGGCCAAAGGGCTTTTCGTAAATGAATCGCCGCCAATTACCGTTCTCTTCTTTTCCGAGGCCGTTCCTGACGATCTTGTGCGTCACATTGGCAAATAGAGCTGGCGGCGTCGCCAGGTAATAGAAGTAATTGTCGGGGATCTGATGTTTGGTCGTGATCTCGCCGATCAGGGCCTTGAGGTCCGAGAACAGCTTTTTGTCATCGTCGAAATCGCCACCGGTGTAATACGTTCGTTCCTCGAACCATTTTATGAGCTTGTCCTCAGCTCCATTGGGAATGAATTCGCGCAAATTGGCCGCCATCTGAGAGCGGTACTCGTCAGAGGTCATTTCCTGCCGGCCGACGCCGATTATCGCGAAGGTGTGAGGAAGAAAGTCGTCCTTCGCCAGATTGTAAAGGGCAGGGAAGAGTTTACGCTTGGTCAGATCACCGGTCGCGCCGAAGATGACCATTACACAAGGATCGGCAAATTTCGTTGGCTCGGTCATTTTGTTATTTAACCACAACTCCGAGTTCTGCACAGTCAAGGCTTTAGTTGTCAGCATTTTTTGTGTTCCGGAACCGCGGTTCGCTGTGTCACCAAAAACCACTGCTTGGGTCACCCAAAACAGGCAGTTGTGTCACCAACTTTTGTCCCTCCGTTCCGGGACAAAATGACCGGTTTTCGGTACAAGCTGTGATCCGAAGTACCTGGAAACGCCGGCGCGCCGAACCCGGCCCGAAACCACCATTGCAACGGTCGAGTCGCTATCCCCTGTGGTCACCCGTAAATGGCCCGGACATCGCCTACAAATTGTAGCCAAAAGCCGCAACGGTTCCGTCAAACCCGAATGGTCCCCTAAAACCACGTTTGCCGCCGAAGTATCAGAAATACCGTTAACAGAAGTATTGGTTTGTCTGGCAGTGCGGTCTAGATCTTCAGCCTGTCGCGGAGTTCGATCTCGCGGGCATTCATTTCACCGTTGTCGGATTCGTGGTCGTAACCGCAGAGGTGCAGTAGGCCGTGGAGGATAAGCTGCTTGATCTCGGCTTCAAGTGTCAGTCCATTTTCGATAGCTTGCCTTTGGGCCTGTTCGACGGAGATGACGATGTCACCGAGGTTGTCCTTGTCGGGATCGAAAGGGTCGGGCTCGTGAGGAAACGAAAGGACGTCGGTCGTGGAGTCCTTTCCGCGAAACATCTCGTTGAGCTGCCTCATCCGGTCGTCCGAGACGAACGCGATACTAAATTCTTTTCCGGCCGCCTCAACGACACATGGGCCAACAGCTGCTGAGAATTCTTTGATCGGCGAGGTGTCGAGTTTGACCTTTCGCTGGAGATTGACCACGAGGGACATAAGCTAATTCTCGCGCATTTCATTCTCGGCCGAATGGGTCTCGTAAGCCTTGACGATCATCTGCACGAGCTTATGGCGGACCACGTCCTTTTCTGAGAAGTAAATGAAATCGATCCCGTCCAGGTCGGCGAGTATCTTTTCGGCCTCTCGCAGGCCGCTCTTTTGGCCGCGGGGAAGGTCGATCTGGGTTGTGTCTCCCGTAACGACCGCCTTTGAGCCAAAGCCGATGCGCGTGAGGAACATCTTCATCTGTTCGCTGGTGGTGTTTTGGGCTTCGTCAAGAATAATGAACGCATCACTCAGCGTGCGGCCGCGCATGAAAGCGAGCGGGGCGATCTCGATGATCCGTTTCTCGAGCATCTTGGTAACCTTTTCAGCGTCGACGAGGTCGAAGAGTGCGTCATACAGGGGACGCAGATACGGATCGACCTTGTCCTGAAGGTCGCCCGGCAGAAATCCGAGACGTTCGCCGGCCTCGACCGCCGGCCGCGTGAGGATGATCCGACTGACCTGCTTTTTGAAAAGAGCATCGACGGCCATTGCGACCGCAAGGAAGCTCTTTCCCGTTCCCGCGACCCCGATACCAAAAACGAGATCGTTGGCGGCGATGGCGTCGAGATACTTTCGCTGGTTGGCGGTCTTTGGCGCAACGGTCTTTTTGCCCGACGGGTTGAAGCGTGCCTTTTGGAAATGGTCCTTCAGGCTGTAGGCACGATCCTCGGCGATCTGCTTGAAAGCGTCCCGCAGTTCCTTGTCCGAAAAAGAGTTGCCCTCGGAAAACAGATCGGCGAAGTCGGTCAGGACCTGTTCCACGGTCGCGATGTCACGCGGATCGCCGTCGATGAGGAGTTCGTTGCCGCGGGCACCGATACTTACATCGAGAAGCGATTCAAGATATTTGATGTTCTGGTCCTGAACGCCGAAAAGTGTGTTTAGCCCTTGAGTTGGAAGTTCGAGTTTTTTCAGATCTTTATTGGAGTTGCTATTCGCCTAAGTATTGTTCTGTCGATATTTCGAGGCTACAAGATAGGGTCGGACTCTGTCAATTTTTGCCGCCAATGGTTTTGCACTAATGAAACACGGTGTGATATTCTTACTCCTTTGTAAAACGAGCAGATTTCTCGTCTATTATTAAGAGGAGCACTTTTAAGAAGAATGGCACAAGATGGAAGCGGACAGGTCGGAACAGTAGTTCAGATCATTGGCCCTGTCGTTGACGTTGAGTTTTCGGATTATCTCCCGCCTATTTATCAGGCACTAAGGATCACTAGCGAAGGTTTTGACGTCGAGGATAAGATCGACGTTATCGCTGAGGTACAGCAGCATCTCGGTGAGGGCCGCGTGCGAGCCGTCTCGATGTTGCCGACCGACGGTATGGTCCGCGGGATGAAGGCTATCGACCTGGGCGGCCCGATCACGGTGCCGGTCGGCGGTCCGACGCTTGGCCGCGTGATGAACGTCGTCGGCGAGCCCGTCGACGAACTCGGCGAGCTCAAGGCCGAGACGCGTTACCCGATCCATCGCCACGCTCCTTCGTTCGACGAGCAATCGACACAACTCGAGATGTTTGAGACGGGCATCAAGGTCATCGACCTGATCCAGCCGTTCCTGCGAGGCGGAAAGATCGGCCTCTTTGGCGGAGCGGGCGTCGGCAAGACGGTGCTCATCATGGAGCTGATCAATAACGTTGCAAAGGGCCGCGAAGGCTACTCGGTGTTTGCCGGCGTCGGCGAACGCACGCGTGAGGGCAACGACCTGCTCCGAGAAATGGTCGAGTCAAAGGTCATCACCTATGGTGACGCCTTTATGAAGAACATGGACGAGAACCATGCCTTCGATCTTTCAAAGGTCGATATGGAGGCGATCAAAAACTCCAAGGTGTCGCTCGTTTACGGACAGATGACCGAGCCGCCGGGGGCACGCCTTCGCGTTGCTCTGTCGGGCCTGACCGTCGCTGAGTATTTCCGCGATCAGGGCAACGACGTACTGTTCTTCGTTGATAACATTTTCCGATTTACGCAGGCAGGTTCTGAAGTGTCGGCACTTCTCGGACGTATGCCGTCCGCTGTGGGATACCAGCCGAACCTCGCGACCGAAATGGGCGAGATGCAGGAACGCATTACCTCGACCAAGACGGGCGCTATCACCTCGATCCAGGCGGTGTACGTTCCGGCTGACGATTATACGGACCCCGCCCCGGCGACGACCTTTGCCCACCTCGATGCTGTTACTGCACTATCGCGTCAGATCGTTGAACTCGGTATTTACCCGGCCGTCGATCCGCTAGCGTCGAACTCACGCATCCTCGATCCGCAGATCGTGGGTGACGAGCATTACAACACGGCTCAGTCGGTCAAGAAGATCCTTCAGCGTTACAAGGACCTTCAGGACATCATCGCCATCCTCGGTCTCGACGAACTTTCAGAGGATGATAAACTGACGGTCGCTCGTGCACGCAAGATCCAGCGTTTCTTCTCGCAGCCCTTTACGGTCGGCGAGCAGTTCACCGGCCTCAAGGGCGAATACGTCAAGGTCGATGACACGATCAAGGGCTTCCGCGAGATTCTCGAGGGCAAGTGCGACGACATGCCGGAACAGGCGTTCTACATGGTCGGCACCATCGAGCAGGCTCGCGAGAAGGCGAAGAAGATGGCGGCGGCAGCCTAGGGGCTGTAAAAGGCGTCTTACTTTGACTTTTTACTTTTGACCTATAAACAATATGTTGAGGCTTGAGATCGTAACCCCTGAACACCGCGTACTCGATACCGAGGTCGATTCGGTGACGGTCATGACCGCATCGGGCGAGGTCGGCATCCTGCCGAATCATGCCCCGATGGTATCGGCATTGAAGCCGGGTGTCCTGTCGTACTCGGTCAAAGGGAACTCGGACAAGCTCGTCGTTACCGGCGGCTTTGTCGAGGTGAATTCGAATAAGGTTGCCGTCCTGGCCGATAGTGCCGAGTCGGCGGCAGAGATCGATATCGAGTCGGCCCGTGCGGCTCGTGAAGAAGCTGAGAAGGCGCTTGCCGGATCGGCGATGAGTTCGTTGGCCGATACCGAGTCTGTTCGTGAACAGCTCGATGCGGCAAACGCCCGAATACAATTTGCGGCAGGAAAGTAAACCTGCCTTTTTGATTATCTCGCGCTTATGAGATATAAGAATGTTGTGAGAGCTATCGGTTGAACCCAAAACGCTTCCAATTCATTGATTTTTCGAAGGTAAAAAAAGTTTTTCACCTGAGAATTCTGCTTGACATTGGATGCCGATTGGGTATAATCCGGTTAGTTCGTCCGTAAAGAAGTTTTAAAAATTTAGCTTGTAGTACACGGTAAGAGAGAGAGCGCCCCGCGTTGGGCCTGATTTCCGTTACCGAGCTAAAAGATTAAAAACGAAATTCGCTCTACGATTATTTTGATTTTTAGGAGAATGAATATGTCATCCACGTCCCCAAGACAAGGTTTGTCAAAGACGCTGCGAAGCATTAAGGCACGATTCGTCGTTGTCTTTACGCTCGTGCTTCTTGCTGCCGTCTTTAGTGCAAGTGCTTTGACGGCAAATTTGAACGGCCCGGTAGGGCAGCAGGCGGGTTCTTTTGCCGCTACAATGTTTTCAATGTTTAGCGGGGGAAGCCCCAAAGCTGAACAGCCGGCTGCGGTCGCGGCGTCATCTGACGATCCGTTAGTCCTGAGGCCGATCGCCAACCTTACCAAAGGGGGCAATGACCTGATCGATGCTCCGGCAATTGCATACAGCAATCCGGCAGCGATCACGATCAACGATGGAACTACGGCCAGCCCCTATCCGTCGAATATCACGGTTGCTGGTTTCCCTGGTTCGGTCGCCAAAGTTACAGTTACCCTTAACGGTCTGACGCACACCTTTCCTGATGATGTTGACGTCCTTTTGGTAGGGCCGAGCGGACAGATGTCCGTTCTGATGTCGGACGTCGGAGGCGGCGATGACGTTGCCGGGTTGACGTTCACGCTTGATGATACGGCAATTAATTCCCTGCCAGACAGCGTGACGTTTGGTGCGGGTACATATAAACCTACCAACTCGGGCGTTGGCGATCCTTTCGGTGCTCCGGCTCCGGCAGCTGGCAGCTCGAGCAGCTCGCCTCTTTCGGTATTTAACGGCACTAACCCGAACGGAACGTGGTCGCTTTATGTTGTAGATGACGCCGGCGGCGACGTTGGTTCGTTTGCGGGTGGCTGGAGCATGGAAATCACTCCTGGCCCGTGTGCTGCACCTCCGGCAAACATGGTTGCCTGGTATCCGGGACAGGTAAACACCAATGACATCATTGGCGATCCTGCAAACAACGGTGCCGCTCAGGGAGCGTTGGGCTACACGCCTGGTAAGGTCGGAAATGCTTTCAGCCTGCTTGGAGCCGCCAATGTCCAGATCCCGTCATCGGCTGGACTCAATGTAGGAACCGGTCCTGGACTCACGATTGACGGTTGGTTCAACGTCGCTAATACGACTGCTCCGATGCCGATCATCGAATGGAATGACGGCACTGGTGCCGGACTTAACAACGGTATCGGTGTTCATGTTTGGGCTAACTTCCCGAATCCGGGCCAATTGTATATCAACGTCGTCGATACCGCAGGTAACCAGCACTCGCAGTTCGTGAATAGTCCTCTGATCGTTGCGGGGACGATGAACTACTTCGCATGGTCTGTGAATAAGACTACCGGTGCCGTAGATGTACAGCTAAATGGTGGATTTGGATCCGGCTTCTTGTCCGGTTCGGCTCCGTTTACTCCGTTGACCAGCTCAAGCGTTTACCTTGGCCGGCGTCCGGCTGGCGGTAATCCTGCCGGTTCGACTGGTTACTTTACTGGCATCCTCGACGAGATCGAGATCTACAACCGTGCGCTTACGCCTACGGAAACTAACTCGATATTCCTGGCGGACGCGAATGGCAAGTGCCACGTCAGCCAGATCCAGTTCAGCACTGCTTCGCAGTTGATCGGCGAGTCGAGCGGTTCGACAACGGTCACCCTGAAGCGTATCGGTGCTAACGATACGACCGCCAGTGTTGACTTCTTCACGGCTGACGGTACTGCGAATGCACCCGGCGACTACACTTCGGTTGTCATTCCGACGGTGACCTTCGCTCCTGGTGAAAGAAATCAGAGCGTGACGGTCAACATCAATGACGATGCGATCGACGAGCCGGATGAAACGTTCACGGCTAACATCAGCCAGGTAACGGGTGTCGGCGCGAGCCTCGGTGCTCCGATCCAGCACACGGTGACCATTCAGGACAACGATAACATCCCGAACTTCACCATCAACAATGCTCAGGGCATTGAAGGCACTCCTCCGGGAGCAGGTGGTTCGGCGACCTTTACCGTGACCAAGACCGGACAGACGGTATTCCCGTCGAGCGTTTCGGTACAGCCTACCAGTGGTACGGCCACCGGCGGTGCGAGCTGTTCGGCAGGTATTGACTTCATCAACACCGCTACTGTGCTGAACTTCCCCGCATCGCTCACTGTCGATACGCAGACCGTGACAGTTAACTTCTGTCCTGACTCGGCGATCGAGGGTGACGAGAACTTCACGATGGTGATGACCCCGACCGGTGCTACCGCAGGTGCTGCCGGAACGGGTACGATCCAGGATGATGACAGCTCGGTCCAGTTCACGGCTGCGGGCTACAACGATACGGAAGGCAACACCGCACGTCCGGCGACGAAAAACTTTGCAGTTCAGGTTTCGCGTACCGGTACGGGTTCGGGTCTTCCGGCAGCTACAATTGACCTGTCGACCATCGGTGCGGCTACCGCGACCGGCGGCTTCCTCAACTGTAATGCAACAACGTCCGACTTCATCATCGTGTCGGGTACGACCATTAGCTGGGCGGCTGGCGATAACGCCACCAAGACGTTCAACTTCCAGGTCTGCCAGGATACGATCATTGAGAACAACGAGAACTTCTCGGGCCAGTTGAGCAACCCGATCAATACACAGATCGGTGCTCAGGGCACGACGCTCGTTACGATCAATAACGATGATGGCGCTGCGATCTTCAACTTCAACCCGACTTCGTCTGTGACCCAGGCTGAAGGCACGGTGTTCGCCTTCAACGTGGTTCGTACATTCCCGGCGGGAACGACCGGTACTGACCTTGCTTCGACCGTGAATTACACGATCGCCGGCACAAGCGGCCTTCCGGCAACACCGGGAACCGACGTTGACGCAAGCGGCTCTGTGAACTTCCCGGTTGGCGGCTCGAACACTGTCGCTACCGTGATCAACACGAATAACGACACGATCTTTGAGCCTACCGAGCAGTTCACCGCGACCCTGTCGTCGGTGAGCGGTGACGGAGCACTCGGTGCGAATCTGACCCGTGTTGGAAACATCACGGACAACGATCCGCGTCCTGTCTTCCAGATCCGTGCAAACCGCACGCAGGTCGAGGGCAACGCAGGCACGACCGCGATGATCTTTGATATCGACAAGATCAGCGGCGATGCTCAGTATCCTCAGACTGTTCGTGTGACCACTGCTGACGGCGGTGGCCCGACGGCTGCTACGGCTCCTAGCGACTACACGGCTATCCCGGGACCGGGAGATCCGGTTGTCTTCGGACAGGGTCAGCTTACCGGCCAGTTCGCGGTCATCATCAATGGCGATACGGTGTTTGAAGACGACGAAACCTTCACGACAACGATCGCTTCGGTATCGATCGCAAACGACTCACCGGTTAACTGTGCTTCGTGCATAGGCAGCCCGGCGAGCCGCACCGGTACGATCACCAACGATGACACAGCTCCGGTCTTTGACCTCCAGGCTGACGTAACCGTTACGGAAGGCAGTGGTGCAGGTACGACCGTTGCGACGTTCACGATCACCAAGACCGGTGCTACGGAACTCACCTCGATCGTAAGTGCTAACACTGTTGACGGAACGGCAGTCGCTCCTGGCGACTACACCGCGATCGTCAACGCAGCGGTAGCGACCTTCGCTCCGGCTGATACGTCGAAGACGTTCAACGTAAACATCGTTCGCGACACGATCCGTGAAAATACGGAGAGCTACACCGTTAACCTGAGCAACGTGACCAACGGTACGTTTGGTACGGTCACCCGCACGGGTAACATCACGGATGATGAGCCGAATCCGAACTTCTCGATCGCTAATGTTTCGGCTGCTGAAGGTTCGCCTGCAGTATTCACCGTCACGCGTTCGTTCCCGGCTGGCTTGACCGGCATGGAGGTGAACTCGACCCTGACGTGTACTACGGCAAACATTTCGGGCAACACGACCATTCACGCTCAGGCTGGTTCGGACTACACGTCCTTCAACTCCGGCATCACATTCTTGCCGGCAGACGCCACGAAGACCTGCTCTGTCTCGACGACGAGCGATACGGTGTTCGAGGGCGATGAAACCTTCAACATGGGCCTCACCGCTGGTTCGTTCGTCGGAACGATCACGGGCCAGCCCGCTGTTGGTACGATCACAAACAACGACGCTTGCTCGTTCGCGGTCAGCAATGTCACGCAGAACGAAGGCAACGCCGGAACGTCGAACTTCAACCACGTTGTCACCAAGACTTGCGACACTGGTACGTTCAATGCGTTCGTGAGCTATGACTCGACAGACGGCTCTGCAACGGCTCCGTCGGATTACACCGAGATCCTTCCTGGAACTCTGGCGTTCCTCCCGGCTGAGACGACCAAGCCGATGCCTGTTTCGGTCAATGGCGACCTGCTCGTTGAGACCAATGAGACGTACAATGTCCGCCTCACGGGTGCAACGGTCAACGGCGTGCCTGTAACGAGCCTTACAAACGGTCTCGGAACGATCGTCAACGATGACGGCGTGCCTATCACCATCTCGGGTACCATCACCAACTTCTCGCCTGCGGGCCCGTTGGCTGGTGTCTCGGTGTGCTTGACCGGTTCGGCAGCTCCTCCGTGTGTACTCACGAATGCTGCTGGCCAGTACTCGTTCGCCGGCTTGCCGAGCGGTGGTAACTACCTGATCACGCCGACCTTGGCTGGTAAGGTAATGAGCCCGACCACTCGTACTTACACTGGTATCAGTGCCGATGTGACGAACGCTAACTTCGTCGCTTATGACACTGGCAACATTCCGCGTACGTTGAATCTGGTCAATGCCTATGCGGTTCCGGGATCACCGGTCACACAGAACATCACGCTCACTGCACAGGGCGATGAGGCTTCGCTGTCGTTCAGCGTGAACTACAACTCAGCCATCCTCAGTGCTCCGACCGTGGCTTGCGGTGTTGACTCAGGTGCCGGCTGTACGCTGACGGCTA
This sequence comes from uncultured Chloracidobacterium sp., assembly GCA_964545145.1. GTDB lineage: Bacteria > Acidobacteriota > Blastocatellia > Pyrinomonadales > Pyrinomonadaceae > OLB17. Next base: position 47,890 of record CAZJFB010000005.1, read on the forward strand.
ATACCGGTACTCCTGGTGTGATCGGCGTTTCGGTCGATCCGCAGGGCGGCGGTACATGGGCTGCAGGCACGAGGATCGTGGTCACGGTGACGTACAACACGGCTCCGACGGCTGCACCTAACACGCCGGTCACGTTCGGTGATGCTCCGACTCTGCGTCGCACGAGCGATTCGGGCAGCAACCCACTCCCGACCGTTTATAACAACGGCATGATCGTGTTCCAGCAGGGCCTCGAGGCTGACGTTGCGACCCGCAACTCGGGCGACGGCTCGGTACTCCCGGGTGACGTTGTTCAGGTTCGCCGTTTCGTAACGGCACTTGATACGCCGAATCCGGCATTCAACGAGTTCCAGCGTGCTGACTCAGCACCGGCTGGTACGAAGGGTGATGGACAGCTCAATGCTTCTGACGTGATCCAGGCTCGCCGTTACTCGGCAGTTCTCGATCCGACCCAGACAGCAGGCGGTCCGTTCGTAGCCATCCCGCCGGCACCGGCTCCTGAAGCATCTGTTGTTGAAGACAACGGTGCCAAGACCGGACGCAGGGCAGTGGCAAACGTTGGACGCATCCTCCGTGCACTCAATGCGACCGGTTCGGTAACTCAGCAGGTAAACGTCTGCGTCGAGATCGATTCGCAGGGCGACGAAGCTGCTATCCAGACGACGATCAACTTTGATCCGGCGAAACTGGCTATCAGCGGCATATCGAGCCCGGGCGTCAATCCTGACGTGACGCTTGGTACTGGTGTTGCCGGCGGCACCTCGCTTACCGTAAACGGTACGCAGGTAGGTGCAGGCCGCATCGGCTGGCTGATCGACTCGGCTAACAACCTCGCTCTCGGAACCCGCCAGATCGTATGCCTCAGGTTTACGATCATCGGTGGTGCCGGAACGACGACGCCGATCACGTTTGGCAACGCTCCGGTCCCGACCAGCATTTCGGACAACTTGGGTAACCCGCTCACCGCTACCAATGAGAACGGTGTTGTGACTATCCTCGGCCCGACTGCTGCAGGTGTCAGCGTCAGCGGACGCGTCATGGCCCCGAATGGTGCCGGACTCCGCGGTGCGACTGTTACCTTGATCGACAATGCAGGTGTAAGAAGAACTGCTACGACCAGCACGTTTGGTTATTATCAGTTTGACGATGTCGAAGCTGGCGATACCTATATCGTAGGTGTCACCTCGCGTCGCTATCGCTTCGCACCGCGTACAGTACAGGTGTTGGACACCTTGACTGACGTCGATTTCACGGGACAGGAATAGCCTGTTGATAACTTAGGACTAAAGGCGGCCTTCGGGCCGCCTTTTTTTATTTGTAGAATTTTAGGAGTTTGTGACGAGCATCACAGAATGCTTGGACTTGGATAATAGTGTAGTAGGTGAATGCATAGGTGGTTTTTGCATCCTCACCGGGAGGTTTGGCGATAAACGGGCACTACTTCGCCCGAAGAAGCAGCGTTTCCGATCCGTTCTTTGCCGTATTGGTTGAAGATTATTTGGAGGTGTAAACGCGATGTCTACGAGGATCAAACGGCCGCAGTTTCGCATAGGCCGTAACATAATTTATGCGATAGTACTTCCGACAATATTTTCACTTACTGCCGTTGGCCTAGGGCTGACGGCATTTTCATTTTATGACGTTCTGAATTCATCGAATGGTATCGATGCAAGGTTGGTACCAGCCGTCTACGCCGCGCCGGCACCGACATGTGTACCGCCGCCGCAAGGCATGGTTGCCTGGTGGCCTGGTGACGACAATGCAGAGGATCTCATCGGGCCAAATGACGGGCAATTGGTGAACGGTGCAGCATACGCGCCCGGCATGGTCGCAAATGGGTTCCGATTCTTTGGGGGTGAGTCTGCCGTCGTGGTGCCTGACAGTCCAACATGGGACCTAGGGTACGGCGAATTTACGATCGATACATGGGTAAAGTTAAATTCGCAAACGGTAAGGCCGGAGCAGCCCGGGCCGCAAACACTTGTTGCTCACGACGATGGCGGCGGATTTCAGAATAAGTGGGTTTTTTGGCTCAACGGCGGACAGTTGCAACTGCACTATAACGATACTGCGGGCCAAATGATCTACATTGGGGTGCCATTTGTACCTGAGCACGAGAGATGGTATCACTTTGCGGTTACTCGGAGCGGACCGTTATATAGGTTCTATGTAGATGGTATTCAGGTGGGGGGCGATCAGTTCGATCAGAGTGCCGTACCTAATTCGAACGCGCCGCTAACGATCGGAAAGGCGGAGGCTATTCCGTCCACGTTTGGCCAGATCGATGAGGTCGAAATATTCCAGCGGGCACTGGCCCAGACAGAGCTTCAGGCTATTTTCAACGCGGGAAGTGCAGGCAAGTGCAAAACGCAGCAACAACAATGTACGCCGCCACCGCCGCAGATGATCGGTTGGTGGCCGGGCGACGGTAACTATACCGATATTATCCTCGGAAATAACGGGACGCCTGGAGGAGGTGCCGCATTTGCGGAAGGAAAGGTGGCGCAGGCCTTTAGCTTCATCGGACAGAACGACTATGTGACTCTTCCATCGATACCTGAGATGAATTTTGGCACCGGCGATTTTACGATCGATTTCTGGGAACGAAGTTCGCAGAGCGGTAGCCGGATGGACGCCCTTTCATTCAGGCCCAATTATCCAGAAAGCAATCTGATCTTTGATTTCAATGATACAGATTCGCCTGCGCCCGGAATATGGGTGTATTGGAACAGCAGTGGGGCCAACGCTATCCAGGTTGGAAATACGGGTGATTACACGAACGGCCAATGGCATCACATTGCCCTTTCGAGGGTAGGTTCCATATTGACCCTCTACATAGACGGAGTACCAGCAGGTTCTGCTGAATATACAGGACCGATCAACCTTGCTTCACCGAATAGCTTCATCGGAGGAGGGCCAAGTGGCTTTGGCAATTGGAACGGCGAGATCGACGAACTTGAGATCTTCAATCGTGGCCTTGCGGGGGGCGAGATCCAAGCGATCTTCAATGCCGGCAGCGCAGGCAAATGCAAAATGGGTTGCGCTCAGCCGCCGACAGAGATGATCGGTTGGTGGCAGGGTAACGGCAATACAACAGACATCATCGGGGGGAATAACGGCACGGTGCTTGGTGATGTTACTTATTCACCGGGCATGGTGGGCCAGGCATTCTCGTTTGACGGCAACGGAGATTTTATTAATTTGGACAATCTTCCAGTGAATCCTTCACCCGGTGCCGAAACGACGGTCGATTTCTGGATGTATTGGAATGGTGAATTGGGTCAGGACGGTCAAATGCCGTTTGGATTCAATAGTTTTGACCTGTACTTCTATGGGCCCGGGTTCGGCTTCAACACAGCGAATTCGGACGTTTGGGGAATTCCAAGCCAAGGACTAGCGAACCGTTGGGTTCACGTCGGAGCGATCTTTCGCAACGGCAACGTTACTGAGAGTCGACTGTTTATCGATGGGGTCGAGCGGGCGCTAAGCATGCAGAACGGTACTCCAGGTAATGGAACTGTTACGTCCGACGCGAGGATCGGCGGCTGGCGCTTGTGGGACCACTATGATTTCTATGGCCTCATTGATGAGGTTGAGATCTTTAACAGGGGGTTGACGCCGCAAGAGATCCAATCGATCTATCGTGCGGGCAGTTTTGGCAAGTGCCTCAACACATGTACGCCGCCTCCGCCAAACATGGTGAGTTGGTACAAGGCAGAGATGAATGCGGTTGATCTTATTTCGGGCT
>CAZJFB010000005.1:51737-67881 GCA_964545145.1 uncultured Chloracidobacterium sp.
CAAGTCCAGTTCCAACATGTACTCCAACGGGACTCACTGACAACGGGCCATTGGTTACGCATCCGGGCGGAGGATATAACGGAGCTGACGCGAGCGCGGTGCAGACCGCGATCGGAGCAAATACGTACGGCTATGGCCATCAAGTCGGGGCCGGCAACCGGATCGCGGATGACTTTACAGTACCGGCGGGAGGTTGGACGATCGACACGATCACGGTGTTTGCCTATCAGACGGGATCAACGACGACGTCAACGTTTACGTCAGTTAACATGCAGATCTGGAATGGTCCGCCAAATGTACCGACGAGTAGCGTCGTCTTTGGCGATACGACGACGAACCGGCTAGCGACGAGCACATTCAGCGGTACGTATCGGGTATTGGACACGGAACTGACCAACTCAAACCGTCCGGTGATGGCAAATGTCCTGACGGTGAACACAAACTTGCCCGGCGGGGTGTACTGGCTTGACTGGCAGGCTGATGGATCTCTTGGTTCCGGGCCGTGGGCACCTCAGGTGACCATACTCGGGCAACCCGGGAAGGCTGGAGCAAACGGCCTTCAATATACTACGAGCACGGGGGCGTGGAATGCCGTGGTCGATGAGCCGCAGGCAACCCCTCAAGATTTCCCGTTCCTGGTACACGGGATTCCGGGCTCATGTTCAAGCCCGACGCCTACGCCTCAACCGCCGGGAACGGCGGACCTTGCGATCACCAAGACCGACAATCGGACAAAGGTGACGCCGGGCGACACGACGACGTACACTATTGTGGTTACCAACAACGGGCCGGACCCGGTCGTCGACGCGATGGTGACCGACGATTTTCCTGAGGTCCTGACGGTACATAACTGGAATTGTGTCCCGCAGAACTCGGCCCTATGTACGCTCGACGGTGCGGGTCATATCTACGACAATGTCTATCTGCCTGTTGGCGGAATAGTGACCTATACCGTAACAGCATCGATAAATGAGGGCCTCAGCGGCACACTTATCAATACAGCGACTGTTGCGCCGCCGCAGGGCATCACTGATCCCAACCCCGAAAACAACTCTGCTACGGATATTGACAACTATGTCATATCGCTATCGGGTAACGTAAGCCATTACGCAGATGGTGATGGGACATACCCACCGCTGCCGGGGGTTACGATGACATTGACCGGTTCCGAGACGGCGACGACGACCACCGATGCAATGGGCAACTACACGTTTGCCGACCTTACGAGTGGTGGAACGTGGACAGTGACCCCGTCGATGGGCGATCATCACTTTGAGCCAGGCGACAGGACGGTAACCGGTCCGGTGGCGAATGTCACCGGAGTCGATTTCCTGACCTACAACTGGAGCGGCGTGCCGAGCAACGTTCTCGTAGTAAATACGATAGCTATACCCGGCAACGCGGTCTGGCTGCCGATCAGGATGGATGCTCAAGGAGGCGAAAGGTCAATGGCTTTCAGTCTTGAGTACCCGACGACGGCTATCAATACGCCCGAGTTGACTTGTGGCGAGAGCAATCCGGGATGCGTGATCGAGACGATACCCGGGGCAATTGGCAAACTGGGCGTTAAGATCACGGGTAGTTCGGATCTCGAGGCCGGCATCAGGGAGATCGCCGTAGTGAGGTTCTTCACCAATGCCGTGCCTGACGTACCGAATGCCGCTGTGAACTTTGTTGAAGACCCGATAAGCTGCTCGGTCAAGGATCAGGCGAATAATGACCTGCCTGCATGGTGGCTGAACGGGTTTGTGGTTTTCCAGGCCGGCTACGAAAGCGATGTTGCAGGTCGCAACACCGGTGACGGCACCGTAGTTGCAACTGATGTCACGATGCTCCGAAGGTTCATCGTCGGCGAGGCCGAGATCAATCCGGCCTTCAACGAATTCCAGAGAGCTGACTCGGCACCGCTTGCCTTCTTTGGCGACGGCGAGCTGCTGCCGGGCGACGTGGTCCAGGCCCGAAGGTTTGCGGCCGGACTCGATCCGCTGCAGGCCGCAGCAGGTCCGGGCGGGCCGCCGCTTCCGCCGCTTGGACGGCCGGTGACAACGGACGTCAAGATCGCTGATACCAACCGCGAGATTCGTGCCGGCGTCGTTAAGGCCGACCCCGGCGACCGTGTCGAGGTCGGGATCGAGATCTCTCCATACGGCGATGAGACGGCCGCCGCCTTCACGGTCGAATTCAATGCCGTAAAACTGACCAACCCGAGGGTAACGCTCGATGAGAACAGGGCCAAGGGCTTGGTATTGACCGTCAATATGAACGACGCCGCTGAAGGCCGTATCGGGGTGCTCCTCGACTCGGCCGAACCTCTTGCTAGTGGTTCTGAGGCGAAACGGCTGGTGACGGTCACATTTGACGTGGCGGCAAACGCCGCGGGCGGTGAGACACGGATCAGGTTTACCGACAGCCTTGCAAAACGAGGGCTTTCGGACGAACTCGGCAACAAGCTCGAGGCACGCTACACCGACGGTGCGGTCGTGATCTCGGGGCCGGAGGCCGACAGGATCCTGGTCGCGGGACGCGTAATGACAGAGCCTCGACAGGGGCTACGAAACGCTATCGTGACCATCACGGGTCCGAATGGCCGTGTTCGTGCCACCACGACGGGAACCTTTGGATACTATCGATTTGAAAACGTCGTGCCCGGTGTGAGATACACCGTGGCCGTCATTTCGCGAAAGTACCGGTTCCGTCCGCGTGTAATACTGCCGCTCGAAGACCAGATCGATGTTAACTTCATCGCTCTGGAATGAACATGCGCTTACACCTAGCACTTGAGGCGGCCTTCGGGCCGCCTCTTTTACGATCGAAGCAATATTTCGTCCCGATGGATCAGTCGGACAGAAATAGCATCTTTTTCCTGACTACCACGAAGTCTGCAGATTTGCGAGGAATAGATTCTTCGACGGTACGACGCCGTTTGCAAAGGTTCGCCGTACATAGTTCAATTGCAGTTTTAGATTGTTGTTCTTGAAGAAGTAGTTCACTCCGCTCAAATAATCCCGTTCATTGACGTTAGCCCCTGTCGTGTCAAGGCGAATATTCGGGTCGAAGGTATCATACCGGAATATTAGTTCGAGTTTTGGTTGTATGCGATAGCCAAAGTGGGCATAGTAACCCCTAGAGTGAGTATCTCCGTTAATACCGGTCATAAGCTCGCTCTTGACCCTCACTTTTCCACGCTGATAGACCAGTTCGCCGCCGAGGCGGTCACGTCTGGGGTTGGGCGAACGCGGTGCAGTGCCAAAGGCTCCTGAACCGCCGATCTGAAGCCCTTCGATAAACGATGGGCGAAAGACGATGCGTCCGACGACCGCCTTTTGGTCATTCTGATCGGGACCATTTTGACTCTCGTCCACTCCATTGAATATCCCGATCTGGTAGTCAACTTGTTTATGCAAGGCTCCGAAAAGCATCGCTCCAATGTCACGTGCATCCCCTAGCCCGCCTCCACGGGAGCGGTCGGTGAGAAAAAGTGCACGCTCTACTGTGTCAAGAGTTGCTGTAGACTGGAGTCCTTCCTGGCTAAGCGGTATCTTGAACTGGCCGATCTGAAAATTTGCCTTCTTTGAGTGAGCGTAAGTGATGAAGCCCTCCTGAAAGATGCGGCTCGGCTGATTTACTGATATGGACCCAATGACCGGCGTGCCGTTGATCGTCGAAGTCGTTGTGTTGACCGACAGGGCCTTCGCAAGGTCAAACATGACGCTCCATTTGAGCTTAGGCAAGATGTCGCCCGTAAACCTGAGCTCGGCACGACGAACCCTGAATGTATCGTTCACACCTTCATCGCCCGATACCAATCCCCCCTGAAGCAATCCGGTAAACTTGATCCGGCCGAAGCCACTCTCGACCACGCCGGGCGGAGTGGCCTGTGGGGCGGCCGTTTTTACGACCGAGGTTGTGACGGCCAAATTGTTCGGCTGCGCGGCAGGATTCTTGTTCTGAGAGGCCATATCCACAGTTGCCGGTTGATCCGCCGCCGCGGCCTTTGGCAGCGAGGCCACAAGAGATTCAAACCTTTGCATCATTGATTCGAGTAAAGCCTGTTGCTGCGAACGAAGTTCCGTTTCTTTACGCAGTTCGCTTCGAAGCAATTCGATCTCCGCCTTTTGTTCGTCCAATAGGCGCCGAATTGCCTCGATCTCTGAAGCCTGGGGCGGAGATGACGACGAGACTTGTTGTCCTGACACGTTCCTCCCGGCGGCAGCAAAAAGACAAGTGATAAGCATCGCGAGTATTAGACTCTTCATATTATTCTGGGCTCCTTCTGACCACTTTGACAGAAACTCGATAAGTCACACAAAATTTCGAAACGGAGATTTAACAGTGATGTAACGCTGACGTAATCAACGTTACTAGTTTCGAAACTGGTTCAGTCCAAATCCGCGTGCAGTTCTGACAACTTTTGACCTCTGACGATGTTACAAAGAAGTTAATTAACCAATTCAGATTTTTGACTCTAAACGGCTTGCGAAAGATAGTGATAGGTATATCAGGCTGCCGCAAGGGAGCCTGGATCGAGAGGAAAGATGATGAAATCGAATTTAATTACAACTATCTTGTCCGTTGCGGCAATATTACTGGCCGGTTGCAGCGGCCAAAAAATGGGGAATGGAACCGTTGGCGACAAGGGAAGCTCGGTCGGGTTTCAGGGGACGGGTTCCTCATTCGTTAAGCCGATCATGGACAAGTGGATGAGCGAATATGGAAAGGCCCACCCCGGTGTCAAGGCCGATTACCAATCCACGGGTTCCGGGGCAGGTATCAAGGCGATCCAAAGCCAGACGGCTGACTTTGGGGCTACTGACGCCGCCATGACCGAGGACGAAATGAAACAGTCGCCGGCTGAGATCGTCCATGTACCGGTCGTGCTCGGAGCCGTTGTGCTGACCTACAACCTCGAGGCGGTAAAAGAACCGCTTCGGCTGACTCCGGACGTTATCGCAGATATCTTTCTTGGCAAGATCAAGAAATGGGACGATCCGCGGATCAAGGCCGACAATCCTAACGCCGCCCTTCCGGCGAACGACATTACGCCGGTCTATCGTTCTGATGGCAGCGGCACGTCTGATGTATTCACCGACTTCCTTTCTAAGGTCAACGCCGAATGGAAGGAAAAGGTCGGCCGCACAAAGAATCCTCAACTGCCTGCCGGAGTAGGCATCGGGGCAAAGGGTAACGAAGGCGTGATGGGCCAGGTCAGACAGACTCCCAACACTATCGGTTACGTCGAGCTCACGTTTGCCGAGGCGAACAACCTGCCGGCTGCTTTGGTAAAGAACTCCGCCGGAACCTTTGTCAAACCCGGCCCGGATACTGTTACCGCGGCAGCGTCGGGAATGATGGCAAATGCACCAGCAGACCTGCGGATGCAGATCACCAATGCCGAGGGAGCTAACTCGTATCCCATCTCGGGAATCGTTTACGCCCTCATCTACAAGGAACAAAAAGACGCAAACAAGGCGAAATCGATCGTCGATTTCCTGTGGTGGGCGACGCATGAGGGTCAGGCCTTTACCAAGGAACTCCATTATTCGCCGATCCCCGCTGATCTTGTGAAGCGCGTCGAAGAGAAGCTAAACTCGATCACGGCAGGCGGCAAGCCCGTTCGGCAGTAACCCGCGAGAGTAGAGGAAGCGAGGCGTGGCTCAGACCAACAGTTTTGGCGACAAGGTGTTCCGGGCGATATTGTTCGCCGCTGCGGCGGTGATCCTTATTATTGTCGGCGGAATGGTCGCCATGATGTTCAGCAACTCGCTTCCGACTATTGAACGGTTTGGCTTTGGCTTTCTCACCGGCTCGGAATGGAACCCGGCAATGGACCGTTACGGTGCATTGCCGTTCGTTTATGGAACGGTTGTTTCGTCGATAATGGCACTCGTGATCTCGGTGCCGATCTCGGTCGGAGTGGCCGTCTTTCTTACCGAACAGGCTCCCGCACGCATTGCCCGACCGATAGCGTTCCTGGTCGAGCTGCTCGCGGCTATTCCGTCTGTGGTTTACGGGCTTTGGGGAATTTTCGTCCTCGCTCCGTTCATCCGTGAGTACCTGGGTGCATTTCTTCAGGACTATCTCGGGTTCCTGCCGTTTTTCCAGGGGCGGCTTACCGGTATCGGAATGCTGACCGGCGGCATCATTCTCGCGATCATGATCACGCCGATAGTAACGGCGGTCGTCCGTGACGTACTTGAGGCGGTGCCGGTGACCCAGCGAGAGGCGGCACTGGCCCTCGGCGCCACCAAATGGGAGACAACTCAGGTCGTGCTGATAAACGCCGCTCCCGGGATCGCCGGAGCGATCGTGCTGGGCCTGGGCCGGGCGATCGGCGAAACAATGGCCGTTACGATGGTCATCGGCAACACTCCACAGATCTCTATCTCGGTGTTTGAGCCGGCATACACGATCGCTTCTGTTCTGGCGAGCAACTTTGCAGATGCGACGGGCGGAGTCTACCTTAGTGCATTGATCGAGATCGGATTGATCCTATTTCTGGTGACCTTTATCGTTAATGCATTTGCAAAGCTGCTGGTGGCGGCGGTGAGCAGACGGGAGGGAACCAGTGGCTGAGACTGCTAACCCAAACCAAGCCATGCTAAAGGCCCCGGCCCGCGAAGCCTCGGGAACCAAGCGTCGAAAGGCGATCAGCTCGGTGATGACGGGCCTAACCGCTGCATGTGCTGCATTTACGATTGTCATATTGCTGATAATTCTTGGCTATATTGCGGTCCGTGGCCTCTCATCGATCAATTTTCAATTTCTTATCGATACGCCGAAGCCGGTTGGCGAGGGCGGCGGCATCGGTAACGCGATCCTGGGCTCTTTCCTGATGACCGGGCTCGCGAGCCTTGTCGGGCTGCCGATCGGGATCGCCGCGGGCGTGTACCTGGCGGAATACGGTAACAGCTGGTTCGGCCGGATCGTGCGCTTTGTCGCAGACACCATGACCGGCGTTCCTTCGATCATCGTCGGCATTTTCGTATTCACCCTCTTCGTTCTTCCGATGGGAAGGCAGTCGGGTCTCGCCGGCAGTATAGCCTTGGCGATCATCATGCTGCCGATCGTTGCCCGGACGACCGAGGAGATGATACTTCTCGTGCCGAAGGCGATGCGCGAGGGTGCTTTGGCTCTCGGAGCCCCGAATTGGCGTGTAACCTGGGACATAGTCCTGCCCGCTGCCAAGACCGGCATCGCGACCGGTGCGATGCTGGCGATCGCACGTGTTTCGGGCGAGACAGCTCCACTGCTGTTTACGGCCCTAAATAGTCGTTTTTACAATGTTTACATGGACCAGCCGATGGCCTCACTGACCGTCCAGATCTACAACTACGCGACCGGGCCTTTTGAGGTTGAGTGGCAAATGGCATGGGCGGCAACGCTGATCCTGATGTTCCTGATACTCGTGATCAATATTATGGTCCGGTACATGACCAGGAAAAAATATTAATATATCGGAAAAAACGGGATATGCTGGAAATGAACTCTGGAGCACAGGCACCCGCCTTTCAAATCGAGGTCGATGCACCGATGGAAACGAGAATAGAAGACCGCTCTGCCGAGCCGAAGATCAGCGTCCGCGGCCTGAATTTCTTTTACGGAAAATCCCAGGCCCTCTATGACATCTCGCTCGACATTCCGGAACGCCAGGTCATGGCGTTCATCGGGCCGTCGGGCTGCGGCAAATCGACATTCCTTAGGACGCTCAACCGGATGAACGACACTATCCCCGGAACGCGGCTCGAAGGGTCGGTGGTGATCGACGGACAGGACGTAAATGCTGCAGGCACAGACGTTGTCTCGCTCAGGCGAAAGGTCGGGATGGTCTTTCAAAAGTCCAATCCGTTTCCCAAGTCGATCTTTGAGAATGTCGCCTACGGCATTCGCATCAATCGCATGGCGTCAGGCAATGCCGATCTGCAGGAACGCGTCGAGCGGGCACTCGTCAACGCCGCGTTATGGGACGAGGTCAAAGACCGGCTCAAGGCGTCTGCATTCGGCCTGTCGGGCGGCCAGCAGCAGCGGCTTTGCATCGCGAGGGCACTTGCCGTAGAGCCGGAGGTCGTCCTGATGGACGAGCCGGCATCGGCACTCGACCCGAGCGCCACGCAAAAGATCGAAGAGCTTATCGTCGAGTTGAAAAAGGACTATACGATCGTCATCGTCACGCACAACATGCAGCAGGCCGCCCGCGTTTCGGACCGGACGTCGTTTTTCCTGCTCGGGAAACTGATAGAGACGAACCCGACCAACAGGATGTTCACGAATCCGGACGAAAAGATCACGGAGGACTACATTACCGGACGATTCGGTTAGGCCGGAGCGAAGATCACCGGCTCGAATACACATTTTATGGAAGACCATCGGTTAATCGACAAACGTTTAGACGAACTCAGAAACCTGATCCTGAATATGGGCAACGAGGCCCGCACCTCTGTTGACCAAGCGATGCAGTCCATAGTCGACCGCGACAGCAAGCTCGCGGCTGAGGTACTGGCCCACGACGACGCAATAGACAGCCTCGAACTCGAGATCGACCGCGAGGTCATAGAGATATTCGCGCTGTTGCAGCCGGCTGCCCGCGACCTCAGATTCGTGATCGCCGTGGCGAAGATCACGCCGATACTCGAGCGGATCGCCGACCACGCAGGCAATATCGCCAGCGCCGCGATCGAGCTAAACAACGAGCCTCAGCTCGCCGAATATGTCGATCTGCCGCGGATGGCGGCAAACGCATCTGAAATGCTGCAGCAGGCGATCGATGCCTTCAATAAAGAGGATGCTGAACTCGCAAGGAAAGTGATCGTACTAGATAAGGAGATCGATTCTATCTATCACAAGATCGTTCGCGAGTTAATGCACTATATGCGTACGGAACCGGCGACCTCGATCCGCGTCATGCAACTTCTCTTCGTTGCCAAGCATATTGAGCGGATCGGCGACTATGTCAAAGATATCTGCGAGCTTACTGTCTATATGATCGAGGCTGAGTTTATTAAACATAGACTCGAAAAGTTCAACCAGGATTCGGCATAGGCTGAATCTAACCCGAATAGCAAGCAATAGATCTGCGAAGTCCCCATATTTACGGGGGCGATCGTCCCACGGCTCTGCGCGTGCTGCGACGCTTCGTTCTAAAGAGAATTTTATAAATTCCGGCTTTGCCGCTCATTTTGGCGAGTTCATTGCGTTGGTTCGAATGACGAACCGACTTTTTGTTATGCTTTAAGGAGATGTTTATCGAACCAGTGGTATTGGCAGGTAAGTATGTTCGGCTTGAGCCCATGCGAGTGGACCATCTGCCAGCTCTGGCCAAAGTGGGGCTTGATGAGGAGATCTGGCGTTGGACGGCGAGCATGGTAAAGGATGTCGCTGACATCGAACGCTATGTCAGGACGGCCCTTGCCGATCAGAACCTCGGAACGGCGCTACCATTCGTGACGATCGAGACGGCGACCTCGACAGTGGTCGGGTCGACGCGATTCGGCAACATAGATGCATTCAACCGAAAGGCGGAGATCGGCTGGACATGGATAAATCCGAAATGGCAGCGGACGGCGATCAACACCGAGGCTAAATTGCTGATGCTCACACACGCGTTTGAGACATGGAAGTGTATCCGTGTTGAGCTTAAGACCGACGCCAATAACCATCAGTCTCGTGCGGCCATCGCCCGCATTGGCGGCGTAGAGGAAGGCACTCTGCGTAATCATATGATCGTCGAGTCGGGCCGCTACCGCGATTCCGTATATTTCTCGATCATCGAGAGTGAGTGGGCATCAGTTAAAGAGGCTCTGACATCGAAGCTCGCGGAAAGAGAATGAGATACGTCGTAGTTACCTCAATCCTATTAGCTCTTAGCTCTGGTTGTTCGCGGAAACCGGAGGTTGCACGAGAGACGCCGACCCCGCAGACGGCCACGCCCGAGGTCCGAATGGTCGAGCCGGTATCAAATATCAGCCTGCCGCCGGCGACGGCGAACAAGACATCGGCCGGGACCTCGATCGCAGAGCGGGTAAATCGCCAGCCGCGTACCGATTCCAACCCAAATACGGGGCCCGCACAGCTTCAATTCGCCCCGGCAGGCGAGAATTCTGAGATCGCAGTGACCATGGATGCAGACGGAGCTGTTCGCGAAATTCGGGTCTTTAAGGACCATCCGCAGCTAATGAGGGTCGAGTCCTCGTTCAAAGATCCACGCGAGCGGTCGTTGAAGTTCACTATGCGAAACGGCAAGGTCGTAAATACAAGAACGTCGCGGCTTTCTGACCTAAGGGCGGCAACTGCAGCGGACCTACTGGCAATTGCGGGCCGTTGACGTCAATTTTCGCGACAGATGTTGTATACTCATTAGTTTATGGAACGGTTCGTGATCACATGTCCATGCTGCGAAGCTACATTGACGATCGACGCCAGCACTGGAGCTCTAATGTCGCACGAGGAGAAAAAGAAGGTACTTGGCTCGTTTGAAGACCTTAAAGGCGAACTGGCTAAGAAAAAGGAGCAGCGAGAGCAGATTTTCGCGCAAGAAATGTCTTCCATGAAGGATCGCGAAAGGTTGCTCGAAGAGAAATTCAAAGAGGCCCTTAAGCGTGCCGACACCGCGTCGGACGAACCATTCAAGAATCCGCTTGATCTCGACTAAGTAATGGCATTTTCAACGCACGCCGCCGCTCCGATGATAGATGTCAGAGACAGGATAATTGTGGCACTCGACGTCGACTCCGGCGATGAGGCTGCTGCGATCGTGCGTGAATTGAACGGAAGGGTTGGCGCCTTTAAGGTCGGACTCCAGCTGTTTACAGCGGCCGGGCCGCAATTCGTAAGAGAACTCGTGGTGACCGGGGCCAAGGTATTCCTCGACCTCAAGTTTCACGATATCCCAAATACGGTCGCTAAGGCCGCTGTTGAAGCCGCCCGCCTAGGTGTGTGGATGTTTAATCTGCACGCAGCCGGTGGCCGCGAGATGATGGAGCGGTCCGTGCTTGAGGTTAACGAGGTTTGCGAAAAGGAGTGCCTCACACGCCCACTCGTGATCGGTGTGACGGTGCTTACCTCCTCGAATGATGCAACCCTGAACGAGATCGGCATCGCGCAAGGTGTGGAAACTCAGGTAACAAGACTTGCGAGGCTTACTGCCGATTCAGGGCTCGACGGTGTAGTTGCTTCGCCGCTCGAAGTTATGGCGGTGCGAAATGCAGTCGATCGCCCCGGATTTCTGACCGTTACGCCCGGGATCAGGCCGATCAATGCAACCACCGATGATCAAAAGCGTGTAACTACTGTCGGCAGTGCGCGTGCCGGCGGGTCGGACTATGTAGTGATCGGTCGGCCGATCATAAAGGCTGCAGATCGAACTGAGGCAGTCGAAGCGATCGTCAGCGAAGCTTCCGTTTAGATATCAGAATGACCGGTACCATAAAAACCTGGAATACGATCCCCGGTACGCCGTTGTCACGCTGGGCGACGATCGCTCTTTTCGCGATAGGGTTGCTGGCCGCCGGTATAGGCTCGCGGACAAGCTCGGCGCAAAACTCGGTTCTCGTCCAGGCTCCGTCGTCGATCCGGATAGGCGAAAAGCTCACTTATTCGGTCTCATTTGGAAGGTTTCAGAACGCCGGTTATGCGGAGACGAACGTTGTATCTCGAGGTAAGATCAGCGGCAAGGAGGCTATTGAGATCAGGTCAAAGGTCAAAACGCTTGAGTTGGTCAGTGCCGCCTTCTTTATGTTTGACGAGAGCCGCACTGTCTATGCGTCTCCGGATACCCTTTTGCCGCTGTATCTGGCTACGAACAGTAACGACAGTGCTCTTCCGAAAGAGACGATAAATAACTTTCTTTCTCAGCCGACAACAAATTTCGACCTCGTGACCCTGCTTTTCAAGTTGAGGGAGTCCGGCGGTGTCGGAAGCTATCCTTTCTTTGAAGGTGAGCGAAACTATTCCGCAAGCTTCGTTACAACAGTCGCCGAGAAGGTAAAGACCGAGGCTGGTGACTTCGATACGACGGTAACTGCTGTCCAGAGCGATTATTTGACGGCTACAGGCATCAAGGACCTCAAGATAAATCTTTCGGTTGATGAATATCGCGTGCCGGTACAGGTGCGATTTAAGACCGCCCGGGGCGAGTTTCGTGCGGTACTCTCGGCGATAGTGCTGCCTGAGGTTGAAACCCCAACCCCGACCCCTACAGCCACACCCGTGAGGACTCCGCCTCCACCAACAGCGAAACCCACTGCAACGCCAGACAACTACGTTGAAAACGCCCCATTGGCCCCGGAACTTGGTTTTCAGGTCGGTGAAAGTCTCGATTACCGGATTACGCAGGGCGGAAAGGCCATTGGGCAGATCACCTTCAGTGCCCGCGAAAGGACGCGTGTCAAAGGCGTAGATACTCTTTTGCTGAACGCCACCGTGACCGGCATCGAACAGGGGACGACCGAGTTCAAGCTTGGGGATACAGTAACCGCACAGGTCGATCCCGATACGCTTTCACCGAGATCATTTGAGTCGAAACTGGCGACACCGTACCCGGGCCTTAATCCGTCGGTCACTTTTGATCCTGTGTCCGGTCAGATCGTATTTGGCGTCAAGGCCGAGGTCGACGGACCGATCGGTACTCACAGCATTCTTTCGCTGGTTTACGCGATGCGCTCGTTTAATCTGAAACCTAGTAAGGACCGTAGTAATCCGGTCAACGATACTCGTGTGGCTGTCTTTTGGGATACCAAGCCGCACATCTTTACTCTCAGGCCCTCCGATCCGGCGGAGATCACGGTGGGCGGAGAAAAACTCTCCGCACAACTGATCTCGGTCAATACGGGAAACCCTCAACTCGACAAACTTGCTCTAAAGGTCTGGCTCAGCACTGAGCAGCGTGTTCCGCTCCGATTCTCGGTCGGCGGCTATCAGGTGGACCTCATATCACGCAACGCAACTCTTTTCCGCTAAACAGCGCAAGCAACTTGGCGGAAAGAGTACCATCTTTTTGTACAAGCAAATTGAAAATGATTTTCAATTAGGCTAATATTATTTTGTGAAAGAGCTTGAGATGGAAAGCAATCTGATCCTTGGTCTATTAGGAGTTGTTGTGATGCCTTTGACGGCGGTCGGCCAGACCGAGGCGGATCGTGAGGCGATTAAACGGACTGCCCTTAAATTATGCTGAAGGCTGGTATGAGGGAAACGCGGACAAAATGGAGAGTGCTCTGAGCCCGGATCTGGCTACGCACATTGTACGAAATAATCCGCAGGGACAAAGCATGCTCGGACAAATGACCGCGATGGCCCTGGTACAGGGAACCAGAGGCGCTTCAGGGAAAGCAACGCCGAAAGAAGAGCAGCAAAAGGACATCACTAATACTCGACGTTCTTGGCGGTGCGGCAACCGTAAAACTCGAGATGCGGGATTGGGTCGATTACATGCATGTCGGCAAGATCAATGGAAAGTGGTTGATAATAAACGTTCTTTGGGAGATGAAACCCAGCAAAGATGACAAGAGAAACTAATATTTCGGGTACGCATTCACTCACCGACCTTCCGATCGGGATCGACGCCCGTGTCACTGCGGTCCACGGGACCGGTCGTATCACCAGGCGTCTGATGGAAATGGGGGTGGTGCCCGGCGTCGATGTTCAGGTGATAAAAGCGGCTCCCTTCGGCGACCCGATCGAGGTCAGGGTTCGTGGTTACAACCTTGCGATGCGTCGAAGCGAAGCTGATGCAATAGAGGTTACGTATTAATTCACGATGGACACGGGCCGACATACCCCGGAACTCACAATTGCTCTTGCCGGTAACCCAAATGCCGGCAAGACGACCCTCTTTAACGCCCTCACAGGGCTAAAACAAAAAGTAGCGAATTATCCTGGCGTTACCGTCGAGCGTAAGGAAGGGCCATGGACCGTAGGCGGACAATCAGTTAACCTGATCGACCTGCCGGGACTTTACAGCCTCGACGCGACGTCGCTTGACGAGCAGATCGCCCGCGACATCATAACCGGAGAGCAGTCCGGCGTGCCGAAGCCTGACGCTATCGTCGCCGTAGTTGACGCGACGAATCTCGAACGGAATCTCTATCTCGTAACGCAGCTGTTTGAATTTGGCGTGCCGGTTGTCATCGCGCTGACGATGATCGACGTTTTTGAGAAACAAAAACATGAGATCGACGTTGAAATGCTGGCCGCCCTGCTCAAGACGCCGGTCGTCGCCGTGAACGCTAAGACAGGCCGCGGTATCGATGAACTTGCAGACCGCGTTAGCGAGGTGCTCGGCACGACGCCTGTCGTTCCATACGTCTACGATTCTGCGGGTGACGAGGCAGGGCCGCACGGCAAGATATTCGCACGTTACAATTTCATCTCCAGTGTCGTCCAGGAATCGGTGTGGCATAGCGACCAAAGCAGTCATCTGTTGTCGGACAGGATCGACAGGGTATTGACGCACAAGTTCTTTGGGCTTGTCATTCTGGTAGGGATACTGCTTGTCGTTTTTCAGACGATCTTTTCCTGGGCGAGCCTGCCGATGGATCTTTTGGAAAAGGGATTTGGTGCGGCCGCGGACCTCGTTAAAGCCGAGTTGCCGCCGGGCATTCTTGCGGACCTTATCGCCGACGGGATCATCGCCGGCGTAGGGGGCGTGGTCGTTTTTCTTCCGCAAATACTTTTGCTTTTCCTCTTTATTTCGCTGCTCGAGGATAGCGGTTACATGTCGCGGGCTGCGTTTCTGCTGGATAAGCTGATGAGCCGCGTCGGGCTTCACGGCAAGGCGTTCCTGCCGTTGATCAGCAGCTTTGCGTGCGCGATCCCCGGGATAATGGCGACCCGAACTATCGAGAGCCGTCGCGACCGGTTCGCGACCATAATGATCGCTCCGTTTATGTCGTGCTCGGCCCGGCTGCCGGTCTACACGCTGATGATCGGGGCCTTCTTTGGCGGCCAGTACTGGTTTGGGTTCATTTCTGTAGGGGCCCTGCTGATGCTGATAATGTACTCTATCGGCATCATTGTCGCGGTAATAGTTGCCGCGATATTGAAGCGCACGGTCCTAAAGGCACCGCCTCCGCCTTTCGTAATGGAATTGCCGCCTTATCGACTGCCGAATCTTCGAACGGTTTTGCAGAATATGGTCACTCGGGCGTGGCTATTTCTTAAGCGGGCGGGCACGGTGATCCTGGCTATCTCGATCATCCTGTGGGCGCTGATGTACTTCCCAAGAAGTGCCGGCGACGCGCTGCCTCGTTCAACCGAGACAACGAAGGATCAAAACGTGACCACGCCTGACGGCTCAACTCCAACGTCGGAATCTGAACAACTCAAGCATTCATTCGCGGGAAGACTCGGCCATGCTCTCGAACCGGTCATCGAGCCGCTCGGCTTTGACTGGAAGATCGGCGTCGCACTGATAGCGAGCTTTGCGGCTCGCGAGGTGCTGGTTTCCACCCTAAGCATCATTTACAACGTTGGCAAGGACGAGAACGAGGAGTCGGAAACGCTGATCGCAGCCGTGAGGGATGCCAAGACGGACGACGGCCGCCCGGCGTGGACGCCGCTGACGGCTCTGACGCTGATGGTGTTTTTTGTTCTGGCGATGCAGTGTATGTCGACCCTCGCCGTTGTTCGTCGAGAGACAAATTCATGGTCGTGGCCGTTATTTATGCTCGGGTATATGACGGTTTTGGCGTATATCGCGGCCTTTATTACGTACCAGGGCGGAAAAGCTCTGGGTTTTGGTTAATATGTCGATCCAAGCCATCATTGTTGGAATCATAGTGGCTGCGGCTGTATTATTTGCGGCCCGGTCGATATTTCGTAAAGGAAAGGCTTTCGCGGGAAACCCGTCTTGCGCTTCCGATTGCGGTTGCAACGGCCGGGCGAAGAAATTAACCTCATAGTTTGGACGAAAAACCGCAATTTCTAACGGCCGGCGTGCGTATGATGTTCCTATCGACGCTCGCCTTTTTCCTTGCGAATGTTTTCGTCAAGAAAGTTGCCCACATTCCGGCGATGGAGACAGTATTCTTTCGCTGCATCATTGCGACTGTCTTTTGCCTGATCGGCCTGCGAAGGGCCAAGGCTGACCCGATTGGTTCGAATCATCTTCTTCTGCTGCTGCGTGGGTTGTTTGGTACGACGGCGTTGTTTT
>CAZJFB010000006.1:0-65369 GCA_964545145.1 uncultured Chloracidobacterium sp.
TCTCATTCTACACCCTGTGGCAAGGAGCACGTTTAGGTGCGGATGGCCGCATGTTCTTTTTCGGGCCAAAGTCCGGGCTCTATTTTGATACCGCGTACCGTCGTATGAACACTACTGCAATTCTCGGAATAATAAGCGTACATGAGTGTCCGCGCTCCCGCCATCGGCAAGATCGCGAGAATGCGAATTTATCGGCATTGTGCGACAAAGTCGGCAGTTTGGTATTCCATTCCATCAAAACCTCTGCTAGTCTGCGCGCGACGGGTCATTGCGGCCGGATGTTTGACGATCTAGAAGAAGGGCGAGCCTGTACTCGGGAGCGGAGAGTTCGGGCCTTTGGGCTGTCCGGACGCAGTGGGCCATTTGTCCGGACACTGTCCGACACTTGTCCGGACACGCGACTGACAGATCGATTGATGCTTTCCGGACATTGTCCGTCATTTGTACGGACACTGTCGGACAGTTTTGGATGTAAAAAAACGCAAGTTCGCGAAAAAACTCAGTAAATTTGAAGGTTTACTATGACTACTGATTGAACAAATTGAACATTGAACACAGGAAAGTTAAAACGTGAAAAAGTGAACAGGTGAATAAGTCAGAGCGTCCGGGCGGTTCTCATTGCCCACGGTGACAATACTCTGAACACGCATATTTGCGGAATTACATAGTAAAAGTGAAGGTTTACCATTTGAACAAATTGAACATTGAACATGGGCAACATGAAAAATAGGGATGGTAAAACTGCGAAATGGCTCTCACAGATCTCGGTGACCTCGGTGGCAAAGTGTCTTGAGCGGGGACAATGCCAGATCGAAGCGTTGGACGATCCGGATAGAATTCGCGTTTGCGAGAGGCGGTGTTTTATACTAATTAGTTTGCGGCACCGGCCGCCAGGCAAGTTATATGGCGTTCTTTTGGCGTAGAAAGAAAGATGACGGCTTTTCCAGCTCGGTTTTGGGCCTCGACAAGTCCATCGAGGAGCTAAAGGCCCGGGAAGAGGCCGTCGAGCGTGAGATCGGAGTACGTTTCTCGAAAGCGATCGAGAAGACGCGGCATTCGATCAACAATCGGCTGGACACGATCTTCGAGGGCCGCAAGCAGATCGACGACGCATTTCTCGACGAGCTCGAGGAGATGCTCATTTCGACCGACATCGGCGTCTCGACGACAATGCAGGTGCTCGACAGCGTCCGGCGAGGCGTTTCGAGGGCCGAGATCAGCGATCTGGACGCTCTTAAGGCCGCAATGAAGCGGGAGTTGCTCGACATTCTGCACCGTTCCTCCGAGCGCGGCGTGGCGGACGAAAGGAACGTGGACGGATCGATCAAGCCGTACGTACTGATGATCGTCGGCGTTAACGGCGTCGGCAAGACGACGACGATCGGCAAGCTCTCGCAGCGTATCAAGGGCGAGGGCAACGAAGTGCTGATCTGCGCCGCGGATACTTTCAGGGCAGCCGCGAGCGACCAACTCGAGATCTGGGCTGAACGTGCAGGCGTGCAGATCGTACAGCAAAAGCAGGGAACCGACCCTGCGGCGGTGCTTTTTGACGCTCTTGCAGCCGCAAAGGCACGTAATTCGGACGTGTTGATCGTCGATACCGCCGGACGCCTGCATAACAAGGCGAATCTCATGGCGGAGCTCGAAAAGATGAAGCGTATAGCCGGCCGCGAGGTGCAGGGAGCACCGCACGAGACGCTGCTGGTGATCGACGCCGTCACTGGCCAGAACGGGCTCGAACAGGCAAGGCAGTTCATGAAAACGGCGGACGTAACCGGTATCGTGCTTACCAAGCTCGACGGTACCGCAAAGGGTGGGATCGCAGTCGCGATCGCCAAGGAACTGAACCTGCCGATACGTTATGTCGGTATCGGCGAACAGGTGGACGACCTTATGGTCTTCGACGCTGAGAATTACGTGAACGGGCTTTTTAACTAGATGATCGCAAGCGAACAGGACCTGAACTTTACCCGGCGTGCCTTCGAACTGGCGGCGCTTGGCACTGGTCTTGTAAGTCCGAATCCCCTGGTTGGATGCGTGATCGTCTCTGCCGATGGTGAGATCGTCGGCGAGGGAACCTACGTGTACGACAATGTCGTGCATGCCGAGGCCATTGCACTTGATCAGGCCGGCGAACGTGCGATCGGCGGTACGGCATATGCCTCGCTCGAGCCGCACGATCATTTTAACCGCACCGCTCCGTGTACCGACGCCCTGATCAATGCCGGCATCAAGCGAGTCGTTTGTCCTATCGAGGACCCGAACCCTCGCGTTTCCGGCCGCGGTTTTGATCATTTGCGCCGGGCTGGCATCGAGGTTGTGACCGGCATACTCGCCGATGAGGCCGCGAGACTAAATGAAAAGTTCATCTGCTGGCATCGCAAGTATCGCCCATTCGTACACCTTAAGCTTGCAATGTCGCTCGATGGCCGCATCTCGATCGACAGCAGCGTTTCAACTGCTATATCGGGCGAGAACGGACGCCGCCGCGTTCAGGAACTGCGACACGAGCATGACGCCATTCTTATCGGCGGGAATACGGCCGCCGTTGACAACCCTAGCCTTACAGACCGAAGCGGAAAGCCGCGTCGAAGGCCGCTTGTTCGTGTGGTGCTGGACAATCGGCTCGCTTTGCCGCTTGATTCGACGCTTGTCGATACCGCCGAGGAAACACCGGCGATCGTGATCACCAATTCGCGTGATAAGGGAAAGATCGCCGACCTTACTGACCGAGGCGTTGAGGTCGTCGAGACTGAAATGGGCGGCCGCGACCTCGCAGGGGTGCTTGAGGTGTTGAAAAGCAGGGAGCTTCAAAGTGTCCTCGTCGAGGGCGGCAGCGAGATAGCGGGCTCATTCTGCGACGCAAGACTGGTCGACAAGGTCACCTTTATCGGTGCACCGATCATTATCGGCGGGCGCGAGGCCCCTTGCGCGATCGGCGGTGCCGGTGCCGATTCGATTGGCTCTGCTATGCGGCTCTCAAATGTGTCGGTTGCGGACCTAGGCGGCGATATCGAGATCACGGCTTACCCCGTTTAGCTTCAATGCTCCCTATTCGTGCAAAAAAGTCGCTTGGACAGAATTTCCTTAGGGATGTCGGCGTTTGCGAACGTATCGTCGCCGCTCTCGATCTGCATCCAACCGATACCGTATTTGAGATCGGCCCCGGGCAAGGTGCACTGACCGCTCATCTCGTCGCGTCAGGAGCCAAGGTCATCGCAGTTGAATTCGACCGCGACCTGATCTCGCCGCTCCGAGTCCAGTTTGGCGCGTTTGAGAAGTTTGCGCTTGTAAATGTCGATGCGCTGGCGGTCGACTTCGTGGAATTGTTTGACGGAGCAACCAATGCGAAACTCGTTGCGAATCTTCCATACAACATCTCTACCCCGATACTGCAGAGGCTGATCGATCAGAGACGGTTATTCTCACGGCTTGTACTGATGTTTCAGAGGGAGGTGGTCGAGCGGCTGACGGCAAGTCCGGGAACCAAAGAGCGTGGATATTTGAGCGTGATATCGCAGGCCGCCTTCGAGATCGACCGCTTGTTCGACGTGCCGCCGGCGGCGTTCCTTCCTGTACCCAAAGTGTGGAGTGCCGTGGTAGCCCTGACTCCGAAGCCAACCGATATTTCTGATACGGCGGTGTTCAGGAGACTCGTCAGTTTGGGTTTTGCACAGCGACGCAAGACGATCCTTAACAATTTGAAGCTTGTGCTGGATGACGCGCCGAGAGCTTTGGCAGCGGTCGGCATCGATGCTGGCAGGAGGGCCGAAACGCTGACACTCGACGAATGGCGCAAATTGGCCGGGGAGGTCTCCGCTTGAGAAACAACCCCGGCCGAAGTTTGGTAGAGGCCGTTATTGCTGGCCTGTGAAGATAACGTTGGTCAGGTCCGTGGTTACCGTTATGTTGATCGAGTCGAACCGGTAGAGTCTCGACGAGACTCCGAGACTATAGTTGATACCGGTATAGACGTTGTCAAATGTGTAGTAGCCGAACGTGCTCGTCGTGACCGCACGTCGAGAGCCCATCGGGTCGGCAAGCACGACCCTTGCATTGCCGAGGCCTCGGCCGTCCGGTGTTAACACCTGTCCCGAGATCGTTACTGTCGAGGCTTCGACGCCATCGCCGAATACCGTAAATTGGGCGACCGGCGATACGGCAAAACCGCCCGGGGCACCCGCATCCTGGACGTACCAACGTGCGAAGAAAGTCCGGCCGATCACGGCGGTTGTCGCCGGCAACGGTACGAGCACTGACGCCCAACCGTTACCCGCACCGGTATTCGAGGTGGTAGCTGCGATCTTACCGAGCGATCCGGTGATCGGGATAGAATTGCCGACGCCTGGATCGACCGCGTCGACCACAAGGTAAGCCGGCGCATTGCCCATCGCTCCGGCAACCGAGATCGTAAAATTCGGGTTTCCGGCGATCGGCGGCGTAATGGCCTTGATCTGAGGCATAAATCCGCCCGATCCGGACCTTCCGGTGCCGCTCACCTGAGGAACGCGATTCGACTCGGTATAGAGTTGCGGACGGGAGAACGGTCCCGACTCGGCAGCAACTCGCGGATCTGTCAACGGCCTTCGCAGAAAAGCCACGAGATCAGCTTGCTGGCCGGCGTTCAGGCCCAACGGCCGGATAACGGGCGGCTTATTAGGTGCGTTGAAATCGCCGCCGCGATTATAGAACGCAACGACCTGCTCGAGCGTGGTGAACTGCCCATTATGGAAGTAAGAACGTCGCAGCTCGACATTCCTCAGGCTTGGCGTACGAAACTCGCCGAGATTTCCCGGGTTGTTGGTTACCTGGAAGCGGCCGGTGTCGTCACTTTGTGGCCGAACGCCGATGTAGTGAAAATTGTTGTCCGTGAACAGGTTGCCGCCATGGCAGGTGTTGCAGCCATTAGCATTGAAAATATTGCGGCCACGGTTTTCGGCCGCTGTGAGCGTCGCGATCCCTGCATTTGCGAGGTCGATCGGTGCCTGGTCGCTAAACAGTGTACGTTCGAATGAACCGATCGCAAGAGCGATCCGCGACGGCGTAACGTCCGGCGTTCCAAAAGCCTCCTGAAAGAGTTCGGGATAGTTCCGCCCGCCGATCCAAAGTGCAAGCGGACCGGGAATATTTGCCGACAAAGCGAGCGGCTTAGAGGCAGCGATCCGTGCGGCGACGTCATTCCAATCGCGGCCGCTATGCGCCATTTCGGCGGAAGAGACCGGCGGGCCGACAGACTGACTCTCAAGAGCTCCGCCTGCATTCAGCACGACCAAATTCGAGATCGGATCGCGAAATACGCCTGTTGCACGGCCATCCCAGAAGAGCACCGGCGAATACGCCGCGTTTATGTATGACATTGACCGGCGTCCGGTCACCTGAGCATCAAGCCCGTAAGGCTGGCCAAAAACGTATGTTCCATCAGGTTGAGTAAACGGCACGCCGGCGGAACCCCGAATATCGTCCGGGGTACCCAACAGGCTGTCCGGCCCCGGATTGGTCGAGGTCGCCGCCGATACTGGTGAACGAGGATCGGTACCGCCAAATCCCGAGGTATGACAGGTGCCGCAGGCAACCGTCCTTGTCGACGACAATTGCTCATCCCAAAATAGGACCTTGCCGAGTGTCGCCTTGGAAGCCGTTGTCGGATTGGCCGCCGGGCCCGGGGGTGGCGGTTCGAGTGGAGGAACCGGACCTTGCTGTGCTGTTCCCGATCTAATACCTTGGTCGGAAACGCTCAACTCACTGATAGTGCCGCCATTCTCGGCACGGACCCAGTAAAAGAGCGTTTGTCCGGGAGCGGCTCCCTGATCGAAGAAGAAATTGAGCGGTGTAGTGCCAATATCAACCGCATTCCCGGGGTTGTTTACGGAGCTTCTGAAGATACGATAAATGGTCGCCCCGCGAACGGCATCCCAATAGATACCGACCTTATTGTTGTGGATGTTATCCGTTGCCGTAACGCCGCTTGGGGCCGTGAGCCCATTGCCGCCCTGTCCGGAAACGGCGCCGCCCTTGGTTAGCAGGATTGCCAGTGCGGTGAGCGTGAATACAGCGGTAACCGCAAACTTGATATTTCTCATATTCTCCTCCGAGATCGGATAAAAGTTAGTATTGCTTATGAAAATAGATGGCCAAAACGTCGCTTGATATTATTTCGGCACCTGAATAACCTTGACTTCAAATTGCTCGTCGTGATCCCGATCATGCTTGCCGCTTCCTCAAGCGAATATTCCTGCGAATACACAAGCGTCATAGCGACCCGGTCTTCTGCATCAAGGCCGGCCAGGATCCGCTCGGCGATCTGGGCGTTAGATAGCGTGCTTTCTACTGACCGCTCCCGGCGATCGACGATAGAAGAGACATAGTCACTTTCTTCGTCATGGATCTCACTAAAGAGGCTTTCCGACTTCCGCTGTCGACGTCGAAACTCATCGTAACAGACGTTAACAGTTATCCTTGTGATCCAGGCAAAAAACGATCGCTCTTCGCCGCCCCGGTACCTCTTCAGTGAAAGAAAGACTTTCGTGAAACTTTGTTGGACCATCTCTTCAACATCACTGCGCTCCCTGAAGAACCGACCAACTGTTCGCGTTACGCCAAGTTTATGTCTGTCAAATATCTCCGCAAACGCCGTCTCGTCGCCCTCGATCGCTGACCGAACAAGTGAATCGTCGGACGCATCGATCTCGTCGCGAAACTCTGTCGCCGGAATCTGCAGCCTGGCCCCCAATCTTATATCTAATACCTCGTCGAGCATTTTCGATGATATATCGTTTTCCGACAACTTATCAGGCCGGTTACTCACCGGGTCGGAGGGCCGGTTGTCCCTCGATCTTAAAGCCGGCCGGAATTGAGAACAGGTCAACACTCGGTTCTCCCTTGCGAATATTGACAAGCTTAAAAACGTGCTCGCCTGCGACCGGATCAAGATGCCGAGACATCACAAGAACTTGGAGTTCCTTTGAGAACCAGCGTTCTGTTACAACCTGTATCGGCTTATCATTTCCGATCTGTCCCTTCGGGATCTCAAAGGTCGTTCGTGTCCCTTCAACTGATACGCCTTCGATCATCTTTGTTCCAAGCGATTCCTCTTGAGCGTCAGAGCGCCCCTTAGGTTCGATCGGTCCGGGCCCAGTACCCAATGGCGTCCGTCGAGCGATCTTATTCTCAATATCAAGGAATATCTGCGACTGATTCGAGAAATCGTTGATAAAGACCAATACCTGAGGCTTATTTGACGATCCCATTACCGCGATACCTCCAACGAACTCGAGAGGCTGTTCCCGACGAGTACGTCCTTCGCGGTCACGAAAGATCGCGCCGCGACTCTGTTTGGTTACCGTGGTGCCGTCAAAGAGTCTTCGAGTATCTTCGATCACCGTTTCTGCCGCGAATGGCTGCCCTTTTACAAGCCGATCGCCAAAACGCAATTCAGCCGCGATGAATCTTGCATTAGGCTGCATCTGGGCCGGAGGCGGTCCAGGCTGCGGATCGCCGGGACGACGCGGCAACTGCCGAGCTTCGTCGCGTGTCAGAACTCCGTCCCCGTTGCGATCCATTTCTGCAAATACAGCGCCGGCGATACGTTCGAATTCCTGCTTCGAGTAGGAACCCTTCGGCTCAACCCTGTCGAGAAAGAAGAACGGCGGCAGAATGCGTTTTCCGTCTTGACCCGCCCGCGGGCCATCCAACTTTCCTGGTGCCGGCGGTCCACCACCTGGCCCTCCGGGCCTGACAGCTTCGCCGTTATCTATCGTACCGTTCTTGTTGCGGTCGAGTTCAACAAAGGTACGCTCCATCGCCGCTGCGAACTCCTCTCTTTCGAGATTTCCATTGTTGTTCGTGTCATGTGGCCGTACCCATTCGCCCTGCGGCCTGCCGTCCGGTCCATTGCGAGGCGGGCCGGGTTCCATCTGATTTGGCCGCCTCCCTTCCGCGCGAGGCGGTTGGCCGCCCGGGCGTTGTGCAGTCACTGAGAGCGTGAAAATTAGTGCCAATGTGAAGACCATCAAAAATCGGATGCTCATATTAACTCCCTAAACTTACTGCCTATTGTCTAATGAATCTGATCGCGTGTGTTTGCCCGTCGTCGCCGATCACCACCTCGGCATCGACCAGGTTCGAAGGCTTTTCAATATTTGACACGACACCCAGGCTTACCATCATCGAACCGGGAACCTTGACTCGGACCACGTGTCCGCTCTCCGGGCTGCTCGCGTAACTCAAAGCGATAAATTCGGTCTTTAACTCCTCGCTGGCCGTAATGGCCTTTGGTCGAGTCGTGTTTTGGCTTCTAACCGCGACACCTCGAGATACCCTTTCATTTGTCGCATTACGTCTTACAGCGATTAACCTGTTTTGCGGAAGCGTTGTGGACGGCAGAACGGGAGTAACGGGGTTGGTGTAATCGTCAACCGTAGTCACCTTCGAAATAGCGACATCGGTCCCAACGAACCCGACTTCGGGCTGTACATCAGGCTTCCAAATACCGATCAAGGCAATCACAAATACAATCGCTACGACAGTAGGAATACAGACTGCGAATAATCTCGATAGCGTCCAGGAGGGCGGCCAGGGAAGCGACGCGGATCTTTCTTTTGAGATCTCACGTTTAACTGCCCACCAGATCTCTGGCGAGTCGGCGATCTCCGATATCCTTGCATCATCTAGTGATGCATCGAAAACTAGTTGTTTAAGTACCGCGTCCAGCTGCTCGTCTGAAGGTTGTTGTCTCATAAGGTAGCCCTCTGATCTTACCGTCAAGAAAAAGACGCTTTGGTTTAGCGTTCGGTTTCAGAATCTTTCAGCAAGCCCTAAATTATTATGTCGGCCGACCGAACGAAAATGACGTTCCCAACCGGGAAGTGATATATTTAGCTTTCACTACCCACAAAGGAAGAACATTTTGTCAAAAATAGAGATCATTCCACTTGGCGGCATTGGCGAGTTCGGTATGAACTGCATGGGTATCCGCTACCGCGACGAGATGATAATTGTGGATGCCGGTATGGGCTTCCCCGAAGAGACCCCGTACGGTGTCGACATTTCTATCCCAAGTTTTGATTTCCTAGAAGAGTATCGGGATGACCTGACGGCCATTATTCTCACCCACGGCCACGAGGATCACATCGGTGCACTCTCGTACATTTTGCGCAAGTTTAATCTTCCGGTTTACTCTTCGAGATTTACCCTCGCATTGACGGAAAAGCGACTCGAAGAATTTGACATGCTCGATGAGGTCCTGATGCATCGGGTCAAGGCGAATGATATTGTCGAGATCGGCAGCTTTAGGATCGAGTTCATTCATGCCTCACACTCTCTTGTTGAGTGTTTTTCACTGGCGATCCACACACCTATCGGCACGATCATTCACACGGGCGACTACAAGATCGATGACACGCCTGTAATAGGAAAGCCGTACGATCTTGCGACACTTAAGCGGATCGGCGACGAAGGCGTTCTGGCACTCCTCTGCGACTCGACCAATGCGACAGTACCTGGGCGCACCCCGTCCGAACAGGCGGTGATCCCAGCTTTCCAAGAGATCTTCGATCAAACTGACGGCCGCCTCTTTGTATCGACTTTTTCATCCTCGCTGCACAGACTTCAGATCATCTTCGACGTCGCTCACGAATTCGGCCGGCGCGTTTGTGTTCTTGGACGGTCGATGCAAAAGAATGTCGAAATTGCCTCCGACCTTGGTATTCTCAAGATCCCGGGCGATACGATGGTTGATCTGGGAGCCTCGCGGGCTCTGGCCGATGACGAAATATGTTATCTGGTTACCGGCTCTCAAGGTGAAATGCGTGCCGCGCTTTGGAACCTTGCGACCAGTACTTATAAAGGTCTTGAGATAGAAAAAGGCGACACCGTTGTACTTTCCGCAAGGATCATCCCTGGAAACGAAAAGAACATCAGCCGCTTGATAGGCCATCTCTACAAGCGCGGTGCAAACATCATCGAGGAAAAGCGAAGGTTGGTCCACGTTTCAGGTCATGCCTCTCAAGAGGACATAAAGATCATGGTTGAGACGTCTCGGCCTAGATTTGTCGTTCCTATCCACGGCGAATATCGCATGTTATTCAGACAGAAGGAATTCATCAAGAACCATATTGCAGGTTACGGTGATGAGGACATAATTCTCATTGAAAACGGAAATGTTCTCGAATTGGACGAATACGGAGCTCGCATCGTCGAAACACACGAGATCCACAAAACCTTTATTGACGAGGAATCAATGGAGGAAATAGAGTACGACACAGTCCGCGAGCGGAAAAAGCTCGCCTACGGAGGCATCATCGCACTGGTAGTGACGGTCGATAGAAAAAATCATTTGCTTGTCGGCCAGCCGCAGATAACATTAAGCGGTGTTGCCGGGGTTGATATGGTGAGTAGTTTTCTTGAGGATGCTCGTCGTGCGGTTGGCGAAGCGGTTTCGGACATGAAAAAGGAACAGATCGCGGACCGTTCTGTTTTTAAGGAAACCCTTCGAATACATCTGAAGCGTTTTGTTCAAAAGGAACTAAACTCCAAGCCGGTGATCGTTACAACGATAGTTGAGGTATAGCTATTGAATGAGAGATCGGATCCTTGACCTTGAAAAGCGTTGCAGACCGTTAGAACCGACCCCTCTCGAGCGGTCGATCGCTCGCAATTCCATCGTTGACTATTCCGAATCATTTCTCGCCCAAATTGATTCTGCCAAGGCATATACCTTGTCCAAAGATAAGGGCCGCCAACTTCTGGATTCGCCGATCTCCGAAAACGGTCTCGATATCGGATCCGTGATCGAGCTTATTAGAGAGAATGTCGATTCGCCCGGTTTGAATCCGGCTTCGGGTGGCCACCTGGGCTATATTCCGGGAGGCGGGATCTACACCTCTGCCCTGGGTGATTATCTAGCCGACATTTCGAATCGTTATGCCGGGGTTTATTATGCATCCCCGGGAGCGGTTCGGATGGAGAATATGCTCATCCGTTGGATGTGTGATCTTATTGGATATCCCCCGGAGAGCCACGGAAACCTGACAACTAGCGGCAGTCTTGCCAACATGATCAGTATGGTCACTGCCCGCGATGGCTGCGGCATACATTCGGCAGACATTCCCAGATCTGTTATATACCTTTCAAAACAAACCCATCATTCGGTTGCAAAGGGAATTAATGTAGCCGGGCTGCGCGAATGTCCGGTTCGATATATTGCACTGGACGATAGATTTCGTATGAGGGCGGATGATCTCGCCGATCAGATCGAAATAGACAAGGCTAACGGTCTTCGGCCATTCCTGGTCGTTGCGTCTGCGGGGACCACGGACGTTGGAGCGATCGATCCTCTCGAGAATATTGCGACAGTAGCCGATAGATTTGGGCTTTGGTTTCACATCGATGCGGCATACGGCGGTTTTTTCGTTCTCACCGATGAGGGAAATGTAAAGTTGCGCGGTCTCGATCTGGCCGATTCCGTTATTATTGACCCGCACAAAGGGCTGTTCCTTCCTTACGGCCTTGGAGTGGTACTTGTGAAGAATGTTGACCACCTAAAGAAAGCATTCGCATTCAATGCTTCGTACATGCAAGACGCTTTTACGGAACAGGAGGAATATTCTCCTGCGGAACTTTCTCCCGAGCTCACTAAACACTTCCGAGGCCTGCGGCTGTGGCTGCCGTTGAAACTCCATGGGGTTGGTCCTTTTCGAGCGTGTCTCGAAGAAAAGCTACTGCTAGCCAAGTACTTCTACTCAGAGGTTCAGAAACTTGGATTTGAAACTGCTGTCGAGCCGGAGCTCTCGGTGGTAACATATCGTTACGTTCCGCATTCTGGCGATGCGAACGAGTTCAACAAACGATTGCTGGACGCCGTGATTACCGATGGACGGGTGTTTATTTCATCTACTATGATCGATGGCAAATTTATGCTGCGGTTCGCGTGTCTTGCGTTTCGTACGCATCTCGAAACCGTTGACACCTTGCTTAGGATTTTGAATGACAAAGTTTACCAGCTTAATGGAGGTGCACAATGAAGTTCGTTCGTGGAATTTCATTACTCCTGATCGCCACGGTACTGTTCGTGACCATGCCGGTCCTTATTCGGGCACAGTCACAACAGGATATAATGGCAGAACGAGTTCGAGTTGCGGCCGCGAAAATCGGAAGCCGCCCTAGATCAAAGGTCGAGGTTAAAACTCGCAAAGGAGATCGCGTGAAGGGATATATTGAGTCGATCCAGCCCGATTCGGTAACTGTAGTTGAAGATAAGGGCGGAACACGGCTAACGATGACGTTCGCCGAGATCGACAATATTAAAAAGCAAGGCGGCCTCGGCAAGGCTTCCATTATCGCTCTTGCCGCAATTGGAGTTGCTGCCGTGATAATTACGGGCCTTTTCATTGAGCGTTGCCGCAATGAAATGGGCTGCGGAGCAGGGCATTGACCTGGAAGGATAAGAGAGTATTTCTTACTGGTGCTTCGAGCGGCATTGGAGAGGCGCTCGCCGTTGCGCTCGCTAAGAAAGGTGCCATACTCGGCTTGCTCGCCCGTCGAAAGGACCTACTCGAAAAGCTCAAGAGAGACTGTGAAAGACTGGGCGGTGTCGCTCGCGTCTATTCCTGCGACGTGACTAACGAGGATGCCGTACAAGCGGCCGTTGATGAGTTTCTACACGAATTTGAGCACATCGATATTCTTATCGCCAACGCAGGGATCGGCGGTAACAACAAGGAGACCCGCTCACTTCAACCGCTAGCGGTGAAAAAGGTAATCGATATTAACCTCCTTGGCGCCGTAAATTCTGTCCACGCCGTGCTCCCGGGAATGTTAAAACGCGGCCGTGGCCACTTGGTTGCGATCTCAAGCTTGGCTGGATTTCGCGGATTGCCTAGATCAGCAGCTTATTCCGCAAGTAAGGCCGGGATGACGGCATTCTTCGAGAGTGTTCGTCTAGATGTAAAGCATTCGGGTATTAATGTGACGATCATTCAGCCCGGCTTCATTAAAACGCCGTTGACGTCAGGACGGGAAGCAAAAATGCCGTTCCTGATGGAGTTGGACGATGCGGTGCCCCTATTTATTAGGGCCATTGAAAAAAAGAAACGGTTCGCGGCCTTCCCATGGCAGCTAGCGACGATCGTACGAGCCGGCAAATTTATGCCTTCGTGGCTCTACGACCGCGTTGCCGGGCGTGCGCGGTACCGGGAATAGCCATCGATTTGGTCCTGTTGTTGGGTATATCTTGCCTCGGTTCAGTTAGATGTTCCGAGGCAATTTTCGTTAGACCTAAGGGAATTGCTAAATGCCGTTCGATAATAGACAATTATCGAAGTTCACACCATGGATCTTCTTCAGGCTATTATACTCGGCATCGTACAGGGATTAACGGAATTCATTCCGATCAGTTCCACTGCTCACCTGGTTTTCGCCAGTAGGTTAACAGGCATCTACGATGGCGATCCGGAAAAGATCACTGCGACGATGGCGGTTATCCAGCTTGGGACCCTTGCCGCCGTTTTCGTCTATTTTGCGTCCGATATTTGGGGGATCACGACAGCGTTCGTTCGCGACCATTGGAATCTTGTCTTTAACAAACGTGCAATGCGTTTCTCCGGCACCGATGGCAGTCGTCCGATCTTCCTTTCGGAAGAATCTTGGCTGGGGTGGCTCATTGTCATTGGTTCTATTCCAATAGGCACTATCGGCTTTTTGTTCAAGGATTTCATTGAGGGCCCCGGAACAAAGAACCTCTGGTTTATCGCATCGATGCTGATCGCGATCGCACTATTATTGGTCGTCGCGGAAAAGGTTGGCAAACAGCGAAAGGAAATGCGGCATTTGGGTTTGCTGGACGCCATTGTTCAGGGCTTTTGCCAGGTCCTTGCATTGATGCCGGGAGCGAGTCGCTCGGGTTCAACGATAATGGGAGGCCTGCTCGTAGGTGAAAAGCGCGAGACGGCCGCAAGATTTTCCTTTCTTCTCTCTATCCCTGCCATTACTGCCAGTGGACTGTTGGAACTAAAGAAAGCGTGGCATCTTCTGCCATCAGATGCCTTTGTGCCCCTCTTTGCAGGCGTTGTTGTTTCCGCGATCGTCGGTTATCTCGCTATCTGGTTTCTGATCTCGTATCTGAAGCGTAATACAACGGCGATCTTCGTCGTTTACCGGTTGGTACTCGGTGTTGTGATCCTCGTGCTTCTTTGGCAAGGGGTCATCAACCCGGTCGTGAACTGATCCATTGCTCCCATAGAATGCAAAAACGTTGGAGTATTAGAAAACACGACGCCGACGCCGTGAACAGGCTCGCCTCGGCCCTCAGCGTCAAGCCGCTCATTGCGGCTCTGCTAATTGCCCGTGGCCACGATACCGAAGAAAGAGCCAAAAAGTTTCTCAATCCGTCGCCTGAACATCTTCACGAACCTTATCTCCTACAGGGCATGAACGAGGCCGTCGCTCGCATCCAGAAGGCGATCGATTCGGGCGAAAGGATCATGATATGGGGGGATTACGACGTTGATGGCACAACGGGGACGGTTCTTCTTCGGAAGATGCTCTCACTTTTGGGCAGTGACTCTACTTTTCATGTGCCAAATCGATTCACAGAAGGCTACGGTATCAATATCCCCGCCCTCGAAAGGGCCAAGAATGAGGGCGTGACATTGGTGATCAGTGTCGACTGTGGTATTCGCAGTTTTGAGCCACTGGAATGGGCCCGGGATAACGGACTTGATGTGATCGTTACCGATCATCATCTTTCAGATGAGATCCGCGGTAACCCACCGGCCGTCGCAGTTGTAAATCCGAATCAAACCGGCTGCCAATATCCGGATAAACACCTTGCCGGCGTCGGCGTAGCGTTCAAACTTGCTCACGCGTTACTTCGAGAGAACGGACTCGAAAGCGAAGTCCCTCAGTTCCTCAAGATCGCCGCCATCGGTACCGTTGCCGATGTAATGGATCTGAAAGGCGAAAACCGAGCGATCGTTGCCTTGGGACTATTAGACCTGCCGAAAACAGACAATTGGGGGCTTAAAGCCTTAATGGAGGTCGCTGATTGTCGATCCGATATGACGAGCTATCATATTGGATTCCGCATCGGCCCTAGAATTAATGCCGCCGGTAGAATGGATGATGCCAGGCATGTTGTTGAACTCTTCGAGGCAAGCGATTTTGCCAAGGCTCGCGAACTGGGAACTCTTCTCGACAGCCGTAACCGGGAACGTCAGAAGGTACAACAGGAGATAACTCAACTTGCACTAACAGAGACCGACTCTCACGACGGACTCCATTTCGTTGTCGTCGCCGGCGAAGGGTGGCATCAAGGGGTGATCGGCCTAGCGGCTTCGAGGATAGCAGAAAAGCTCTACAGGCCGACTATCGTCCTTTCCGTAAAGGACGGAGTCGGGCATGGAAGTGCCAGATCGATCCCCGGATTTCATCTCTTGGAGTCGCTTGATACATGTTCGGATCTTTTCGAACAGTATGGAGGGCATGCGGCTGCAGCGGGAATGAAGATCCGCATTGAGAAGGTCGACGATCTCAGGGTCCGGTTAAATCAGCATGCGAGATCAACGCTCTCCGATGATCAGCTTGTCCCGGAACTTCGGGTCGATGCGTTGGTCACTAGCCAAAGCCTATCATTGGAACTTGTTGACGATCTTTCGTGTTTCGAACCGTTCGGCGCCGGTAATCCTAAGCCCATTTTCGTAACGAGGGACTTTGTTCTACGAGAAGAACCTTTCGTGATGAAGGACAGACATCTTAAGCTTAAACTCATCGGGACTGATAACAAGACCTTTGAAGCCGTCTGGTGGGACGGCGTTGAGCGTTCAAAAGGGCAAACGCTAACTCCCAATAGTCGTATCGAATTAGCTTATGTTCCTGAGGCAAACGAGTGGCAGGGAAACAGGCGGCTTCAACTTGTGGTCGAAGATCTAAGAGCGGATAATTAGCGAAACGTGTCAGCGGAGGAGATCCAAAATCCGAACCAGTTTTACCTTCGAGCCAGGCTCCCAGAATACCTGCGCGTCGTGGTCATTGGTGCGATCCTTATCGCGCTGATCGCGATCATCGTTGGTTTTTACCGGGAACGTTCGAAAACTGCATTCAAGCTGCGCGGCGAGCATGTCGCACTCTCGACCGACGTTGTTGCGGAGGTCAATAATTACGAACGTCTTGAATCAGAGAACGGTGAGAAAAAGTACTACATCAAAGCGGATCTCGCCAGGACCTTCTCGGACAACCATCAGGAACTTTCAAATGTTTATCTTGAGACCTTTGCCGAGGACGGCGCATCGAGCAATAAGTTAACCTCGTCCTCTGCTCTCTACATTCCCGGTGAAAACAAGACTTTTACGGCCTATCTAAAGGGAGCGGTTAAAATAATATCGAACTCTCTCGCGGTGCGAACTGAAAACCTGATCTACACGCACGCGGACCAAAAGGCAGAGTCCGACGAGTTGGTCGAATTCGAACGAGAAGGTATAAAGGGCAGATCATTCGGCGCGATAGCAAGGATCGCCGATAGGCATATCGACCTGCTTAGGAACGTTGAAATAGAAGCTTCTGATTCGCCCGTTTTAATGAATGCCGGGATCGGAAATGCCAAACTCATTGCAAATAGTGCAAGTTTTGATCATGGTAACGGAAGGATCGACCTGGATGGCGAGGTTAAGATAACTCTCAACTCGGACGTTGGAAACTCCGGCCCGCGATCAACTGAGGTGACCGCTTCCAAGGGAGTTGCGATCTTCTCGATCGTAGAAAGTAAGCGTCCCGCTCTGCGGATCGTCGAGCTGTTTGAAAAGGTCCACATTGCTACGGCGGAACCCGGACAACCAGTTACTACTATTGATGCTGGATACGCGAAGTACGACAAAGAGACCGATCGCTTCGATTTGAAGGATGGTACCCGTATTCTCGTCCACCCACAGGGGAGTTCGACCGAGATCCGCTCGTCTGAAGCGATATTTGAGCAAACTGCTAAGAAAGCTGCGCTTACCGGAAACGCAACGATCACTCAGGGATCCAGTTACGTCAGCGGGGATTCGATCTTCGCTGACCTGTTCGCCGGCAACAAGGTTAAGAATGCCGTCGCTCGCGGTAACTGCATTGCGAATCAGATGTCGACTGATCGCACCACGTCCGTGACTGCTCCGGAGCTTAATGTTTCCTTTTCAGAGTCGGGCGACTTGATTTCGGCGAATGCCATCGGTCAAAGCACGGCAGAACTCCTGCCGACTGATACGTCACAATATACTCGTGCAAGGATGGATTCTCTCAAGGGAATTGGCCTTTCATTTCGTGGAGCCGGCATCATCCAGGCAATGCGAACAGATGGCCGAACGACGATCAATCTTAGCGTTCCCGACGTGGGACCGGACGCAGCAGACAAGCGTGTAACTGCGGATACAGTAAGAACGATCTTTTCTCCGAACGGCAAGGACATTGCGAAAGCGGAAGCGGTCGGCAAAGCGGAGCTTGCGGTCGAGCCCCATTCACCTTCACCAACAAATTACAGAGTTTTGATAAATGCCCCCAGATTTGATTGTGATTTTTTCCCTACCGGGAATCGAGCCCGATTATGTACAGGCAGCACAAAAGCCAAGGCTTTGCGTGTCCCGACGGTAAGCTCGGCAGGCCGTGGCGATCAGTCGCTCACTGCTGACCGGCTTTCGGCGAAATTCGCTGAGACCTCCGGAAATGTTGAGAGTTTCGAGGCGATCGGATCAGCTAAGTTCGTTGAGCTAGATAGAAACGCGTCCGCAAATCAAATAATTTATGGAAGTTCAGATGAGATCGTTCGACTTCGCGGCGGGGAACCGACCGTCTGGGACTCCCGGGCCCGCGCGAAAGCCGGCGAGATCGATTGGGACATTCACCGTGACCGGTCGTATCTTCGAAACGGTGTAAGCACTACCTATTACAATCGGGGACAAATGAAGGATTCGACGCCGTTTACGGCCTCTGATAAGCCGATCTTTGCCACATCGGAAACCGCCGAGTTTGATCATAAAGCCGAAACGGCGAATTATCGTACCAATGCCCGTGCCTGGCAGGATAATAGCTATGTTCGTGCAGATAGTCTGTTTATCGATCAGTCGGCGGGACGATTGACTGCGGAAGGAAACGTCCAGAGCCTTCTTTATTCTACGAAAACCAAGCAGCGGGGTGGCGCAGCAGTTCCAATTTCAGCATCTGCCGGAATGATGGTTTACGATCGAGGAAGCCATTCATTGAAATATTCTGCAAACGTTGATATTCGGCAGGGGGCTGACCGGCTGACCGCAAAAGAGGCGGACGTCTTGCTATCCAAGACCGGAGAAATGGAGAGAACCGTTGCCACTACAAATGTTGTGATCACCCAACCCGGCCGGCGAGCCTCGGGAGATTGGGTTCAATATCTGGCGTCCGAAGAATCTGCTGTCATTCGCGGCAATCCCGCCGAAGTGATCGATGCCGCCAATGGAGCAATGAGGGGTGGTGAACTCACCTTCTACCTTCGGAATGAACGTCTGCAAAGCCAGGGAGCGTCTCGCGAGAACGCTGCAGGCAGGATCCGTACAGTCTACAAGACCAAACCAAACTAAAAGTGAGCACCCGCGAGATACCCACAATTGACCATAAGAATGGAGTCGCTCCCGAGAAGGATTCTCTAATAGGATCGCACCTGCGGAAGACCTATGGGCGGCGGCGCGTTGTCGACGATGTTAGTGTCAGTGTTTCTAACGGCGAGATCGTTGGGATCCTTGGAGCTAACGGGGCCGGAAAGACGACAACCTTTCATATGCTTGTGGGCCTGGAGCAAACTGAGGCCGGATCGATCACACTTGCCGGTCGAGACGTTACGCGGTTGCCTATGTATCTTAGAGCACGCCTCGGGTTAGGGTATTTGCCTCAAGAGGCTTCTGTATTCAGAAAATTGACCGCGGAACAGAATATCCTCGCTGTCCTGGAGACAATGAAGTTCTTAAGGCCACACCGCTTCGAGCGTCTCGAAGAATTACTGGAGGAATTTCATATTACTCACGTCAGGAAGACACGCGGCGATTCGCTTTCAGGCGGCGAGCGGCGGCGGGTGGAAATTGCAAGATGCTTGGCTACTGAGCCAAGATTCATACTCTTGGACGAGCCGTTTGCTGGGATCGATCCTCTCGCCATCGACGATATAAGAGAGATCATTTTGTACCTCAAGGGGGCAGGGATCGGCATCCTCATTACAGATCATAATGTTAGGGAAACATTGGACATTACTGATCGTGCATACATTATGTCCGAGGGTAAGATCCTGAAGAGCGGCGATCCGCGAGATCTCATCGAAGATGCCGAGGTGAGACGTCTCTATCTTGGTGAGAGATTTACGCTCTAGAACCCGCGAGATTCTTTCCATTCGATCAAAATCTGGCTATAATTTGGTTTAGGAACAGTTTTTGCTGTTTAGCTCGAAACCTGGATTTCTGGGCTCTCAGATTTCTCTAATATGTCGTCTCTAAGACTATCCACTCAACTGCAGCAAAAGATGGTGCTGACGCCTCAATTGCGTCAGCGCATCGAAATGCTGCAAATGAACTCGCTGGAGTTAAGTGAGTTGATCGAGCAGGAATTGGTCGCAAATCCGATATTGGAGGAAGTCCAGCCCGGAGAAGAGACACAGGAGATCGGCGACAACATACTCGACCAGAATTCTGACGGACAGGATCACGGATTGGAGAACGGGAACGGGTCGGTCACCGAAGATGCCCAGACAGAA
The DNA here is from genome assembly GCA_964545145.1 of uncultured Chloracidobacterium sp. Lineage (GTDB taxonomy): Bacteria > Acidobacteriota > Blastocatellia > Pyrinomonadales > Pyrinomonadaceae > OLB17. The sequence continues at coordinate 19,736 of CAZJFB010000006.1, forward strand.
TTTATCGCTGCTGTACCGGAGGGGCCAGAACTCAACGGCCGTGAAGAAATTCGAACTGTCGACTCCGATGGAGAGGAAGAGTTTCCGGCCGAATCCGCAGACTCATTTGATGAGATAGATTACGGAAGGGAATTTCAGGACTACCTCGATCCGGGTTACCGGACACAGGAGATCGAGTATAAGGACGATGCTCCGAGCTTCGAACAATTCCTGACGCATTCGCCCTCACTTGCCGAGCATCTCGAGTGGCAGTTACATCTCTTAAGTTTGAGCGAACGCTCTCAAGATGCCGCTCTTGAAATAATTGGCAACTTGGATGATGATGGCAGGCTCGCGGCTACTATTGAAGAGATAGCTGCATCCTGCGGCTGCAATGCGGAAGAGGTCGAGTCGGCGCGCCGCGCCATCATGCAGTTAGACCCTGTGGGCTGTGCGGCATTTGATGTGAGAGAATGCCTGCTCGCGCAATTGGCTGCGATGGGCGAGGCCGATACCTTGGCCTGCCGTCTCGTTAGTTCGCATTTGGAGGACCTACAGCCCCATCGCCTTCAACATCTCGCAAAGGCCACAGGTGTCGGTGTTCACGTTCTTGACGATGAGATATCTAGGATCAAGCAATTAGATCCGTTTCCGGGCAGAAGATATTCAGCCGAAGAGGCAGTTTTTGTTTCACCTGAGGTGTACGTAGAGAAGCTGGATGATGATTACATCATCTATTTTGCCGACGATGGAAGTCCTCGATTAAGGATCAGTCCGACCTACAACAGCATGCTTGTGCAAGCGGATACGAGCAAGGAAACGAAGGACTTTATCAAGGAAAAGGTCAGGTCCGCAGTGGACCTTTTGCGAAACATCGAACATCGCCGTCAGACTATTTACCGCGTTGTTGAGTGCATCGTCCAACGGCAGAGAGAATTTTTGGATAAAGGTGTCGAGTATATTAAACCAATGATGCTCAAAGACGTTGCGGAGGATATAGGTATGCACCTGTCGACCATCTCACGGGTAGTTAACCGAAAATACGCCCATACCCCGCAGGGTGTGATCGAGCTAAGGCGTTTCTTCAGTGAAGGAATGCTCAACGAAGAGGGCGAAGAAGTCTCGACGCGAATATTGAAACTTAAGATCAAGAAGATGGTTGAGGACGAGGATACAAAATCCCCCCTCACTGATGATCAAATCGCTAAATTACTGAGTAAAGAAGGTGTTAAGTTGTCCCGCCGCACCGTCGCAAAATATCGTGACCAAATGCACATCCCGGGATCAAGGGAACGAAAAACAATCATATGAAATTTGAATTCAGTGGCCGACATATCGATGTTACGCCGGCTCTTAGAAAGCACGTTGAGGATCATTTCGCTCGTATTGAGCATATATTCGATGGAAAGCCCCCAAAAGCGCATGTTGTCATAGAAGTAGAGCGGGGCAGGCATCGCTCTGAGATCGTGATCAACTGGCGTAATGAGGTGCTCAAGGCCGAGTCGAGTATCTCAGATATGTATCAGTCTCTCTCGCAAACTATCGGCAAGATCGAAAAGCAGGCGAGGAAGCTAAAAGACAAAGTTATCGATAAATCGCATAAAGCGAAAAAGACCGCCGCCGTTGCAGCCCCTGCCGAAAGGGCTGAGAAGGCAGTTTCTATTCCAAGGATCATGAGGGCCAAGAGTTTCACCCGCAAGCCCATGACCCCCGACGAAGCGGCAGCTGAAATGGAAACTCGAAATGAGTCTTTCTATGTTTTCAGAAATGCAGAGGGCGGAAGGCTTGCAGTGATACATCGTCGCAAGGATGGCAATTACGGCCTTATTCAAGACTAAATTTGCCGTTCACGGGTCTCTCGTCCGGAATAGGATCGGAGGACTGCTCATACTGGGCGATTCCGGTGCTGGAAAATCAACCCTTGCCCTTGAACTGCTTTCTCTCGGCTGGCAGTTAGTTGCTGATGACGTCGTGATCCTTGAACGCGGGAATGAATCTGTATTTGGCTCGGCACCGTTACGGTTCCGGGGCCTAGTGATGGCCCCGGATAGTGGCATAAGTGACGTCAGGAATATCAGATCCGGTCTGTTTGCTTCGTCTTGCAGGATCTTTGCCGCTGTCGATATATTCTCGCAAGCTAATACGGAAAGAGAGAACGCCGGTTCCTCTTGGACGTCGTTAGGCAATAGGGTTCCGGTTGTACGATTGCCGTTCGGGTGGCAAAGGGGCGGAAATATGGAGAGTATCCTCCGCCTTTTCAACCGGGGCACAAGAGTCGAGGATCAGTGCTTCAAGGTTCATGACGAACTATTGGCGAAAGCGGGTGAAGCTCGAATATGAAGCGGATCAAAAAGGAGACTCTGCCATTACCGTCGTTTGTGATCATTACCGGTCTAAGCGGTTCCGGGATGAGTTCGGCGACCGATTCCCTTGAGGATCTCGGATACTTCTGTGTCGATAATCTACCGCTTACAATGCTCTCGACATTTGGGCGACTGCTCATACCTGTGGAAGGGGAACGCGCGGCGATAGAAAAGGCTGCATTGGTCATTAATATTCGGGAAAGGCACTTCCTTTCTGACTTTCCGGAAGAGCTCAAGAAGCTTGAAAAGTACAGTCTCCGACCATTCGTTGTCTTCTTTGAAGCATCGGATGAGGTCCTTCAAAGGCGTTTTTCCGAAACACGCAGGCCGCATCCCGCTGATAAGGGAAAGGGCCTCCTGGCGGCAATACGCGGGGAACGACGAGCTCTCAAAGATATTCGAAAGCTGGCTGACTTGATCATAGATACTTCTGAGCACACTGTGCACACGCTCAGAAACCTTATAGTACAAAAGTTTAGCTCTCACGATGAGGGCGTCCCTCTTAAGGTTGAGGTTGTTAGCTTCGGACACAAATTTGGAACGCCGCGGGGAGCCGATCTGTTGTTTGATGTCCGGCATCTGCCCAATCCGTATTTTCATGACGAGCTAAGGCATTTTACAGGTGAGCACAAGTCGATCTTGGCGTTCTTCGACAAGCGGCCCGAGGCCGCAGAAACTATAGAAAAATTCGTTGACCTACTTCTCTACCTTCTACCGAAATATCAACGGGAAGGTAAGTCCTATGTAACCATCGGTATTGGATGTACAGGGGGGAAGCATAGGTCGGTTATGGTTGCAAACAGTATTTTTAATCGGATGAAAAAAGAGGGTTTCGATGCGACGGTGACCCATCGAGACATTCAGAAGTAGCTCATTCCTTAGGAAGGAAACAGACACGTATGGAAAGGGTTGGTGGCATAATCATCTCCCACGGACAAGTTGCAAACGAGCTCCTTTCGGCGGCGGAAACCGTGGTGGGCGATCTTACTCATATCACCGCTGTATCGATCGGGTGGCACGATGATGTAGAAATTGCCAGATCCGAGATCGAGAGAGCTATCGAACAGGTTTCCTCTGGCAAGGGTGTATTGCTCCTAACGGATATGTTCGGTGGAACACCGACGAATATTGCCGCGATGTTCCTCAAACCGGGCGAAGTGGAGATCGTGACCGGCGTCAATCTTCCCATGGTGATCAAGCTCGCGACGAATACAAGAGAGATCTCACTCCCGGAACTCGCAAGGGAAATTGAAGTTCAAGGTAAGGAGGCGATCTGCAACGCAGGTTCGCTGCTTGCACCTCCACGTCTTAAGAAAGATGCTTGAAAGACGGGTCACGGTGATCAATGAGCTTGGGCTCCACGCCCGAGCGGCGGCGCAGGTCGTAAAAAAGGCGCGCGAATTTAGTTCACGCATACTGTTGAAACACGAGGTTACGGGTTTCACGGCGAATGCGAAGTCTATTCTGAGCCTACTTTATCTTGCGGCAGCGACAGGGGTTAGTTTAGTGATAAGTGCAGAAGGGCCGGATGAGGACGCCGCGTTGGAGGCCATCGTTGCCCTGTTTGAGAATGGTTTTGGTGAACTATAGATAAATGGCGATCAATAACGAGACAACAAGAAAAGTAGGGATCCTTGGGGTTCCACTTGGATTCGGTGCGGGACAGACGGGCAGCGAACTTGGTGTAAATGCCATGCGCCTATCAAAGATCAGGGGGCGAAGTCTCTCAGAACACATATCAGAGCTCGGATTTGACGTTAAGGACCATGGAGATGTGTCGATCATTCAGCCCGACACCCGTTCAAACGAAACCGGTCCGAAGCACCTCAGGGAAATGCTTGCGTCGAGCGAGAATATCATTGATTCAGTGAAAGGCATACTCTCGCTGAATGAATTGCCAATTATTCTCGGAGGCGACCATGCGATCGCGATACCCACATTTTCCGCGATATCGGCCCATTATGCCGAACGAGGCGAGGAGATCGGACTGATCTGGTTCGATGCACATGCAGACATCAATACCCCTGAAACATCTCCGTCAGGGAACATACACGGAATGCCTCTCGCTGTTCTATTGGGTCACGGCCATCCCGAACTGGTTGCGTTAGGACGCAGCCCGCGTGCGTTGAACCCAGCGTTCTTCGCCCACGTTGGTGCCCGTGACGTGGATCCCGGAGAGAGAGCGAACATCAATTCATACGGACTTCGCGATCAATTCTTTACAATGAGTGACATCGATCGCCGTGGGATGGCTGAATGCGTCTCCGAAGCGATCGCGATCGCGTCCAAAGCTCCCGGGGGATTTGCCGTAACATTCGATATCGATATGATCGACCCGCGTTTCGCCCCCGGCTCCGGAACGCTCGTTCGGGGTGGTGCTACTTATCGTGAAGCCCATTTGGCCCTCGAGATGATCGCGGAACAAGGTGGAATGAGATCGTTTGAGATAGTGGAAGTGAATCCATTATTAGATCAAAGTAATATTACCGTGGAACTGGCGTGTGAACTGATCCTTTCTGCATTAGGAAAGACCATTTTATGAAACAACGCGTTGGCGTAATATTCGGTGGCCGCTCAGGTGAGCATGAGATCTCGATCCGCTCGGCCCGGACCGTCATCGATAAGATCGATCCTGATCGCTACCATGTGATCCCAATTGCCATCACTGGCGGCGGACGCTGGCTTAGCCCATTTGATTCGCTCAGCATGCTCCCCGATAGCACGCAAGGCTATTTTCGGGAACACTTCGGCGAGCCTTCCAACGCAAATATTGCTTTGACGGGCGACACAGGAGCCGGCGGTTTGACCGCTATCGGGAATAGCGAGGCAAATATTGCACTTGACGTGATATTTCCTGTGCTACACGGCACATTCGGGGAAGATGGAACGATCCAGGGCCTATTCGAGATGGCCGATATTCCATACGTTGGCTGTGGTGTCTTGGCGAGTTCGTGTGGAATGGACAAGGTATTCATGAAGACCCTTTTTCGTGACGCCGGGTTGCCGATGTGTAAATACATTTGGTTCCTCCGTAATGAGTGGGAGGAAAATAGAGAAACAACCCTAACCCAGGTCGAGTCAAAGTTAGGATTTCCTTGTTTTGTTAAGCCGGCTAATCTCGGTTCGTCGGTAGGCATATCGCGTGCGACCGATCGAAGCTCGCTCTCAGACGCGATCGCTCTTGCAGCGGAATATGACCGTAAAATAATTATCGAAGAAGCGGTCGAGATGCGCGAGATAGAGTGTGCCGTTATTGGAAACGATGTTCCCGAAGCCAGCCTTCCCGGCGAATACGTTATTCGTGACGAATCAAAGGCGTTTCTTGATTATACGGAGAAGTACTCAGGGACCGGCAACAATGAGTTCGTGGTCCCTGCGCCAGTGTCAGACGAACTCGTCATTCGAATCAAGAGAATGGCGACAAACGCATTCAGAGCGATCGATGGTTCCGGGTTGGCTCGGGTAGATTTCTTTTTGCGGCATAACGACGGAGCCTTGCTGATCAATGAGATCAATACTATGCCGGGACTAACAGATGCCTCCGGATTCCCGAAAATGTGGGAGGGGAGCGGCCGGCCATTTACTTCGATCATCGACCGGCTTATCGGACTAGCATTTGAACGGCACGCGGAAAAGCAAAGAAACAAGACAATGCGTTAGCCGCCTACTTTGCTTTTGGTGCGGTGTACCCTTTCCTTGTTCGGATCGTGAGATTCGCACGCGCGATCCGTATTTCTATCGATCGCCATTTGCCGTCCTTCTTGGAGTTGCTTGGTGAATATGCCAGCGTATATTGAACACCGAGTTCCGCTACGATCGACCTGAACGCGTCCCGCATGGCCATCCCGCCGGGTGTTTCGACGAATTTACCGCCGGACCTTTCTGCAAATCTTTTGAGCACTGACTGATTCTGCCGCCTTGCAGGGCTATTGTCGTTGATCGCGGCCATGTCGACCGTATAGATCGTACAGCCGACGGCAAGTGCAGCATTTAGGGCTTTATCAGCGCTCTTTTCGCTCTGCGTATCCGCTCCATCGGAGAGCACAATGATCGCCCGCCGTTTCTCCGGCCTTTTTGAGAGCAGTTCTGCAGCTTTGTAGACGGCATCGTTCAGAACGGTCATTCCCTCTGACTTAAGGTCGAATACCTGTTCCCTGATGTCTCGGCTATTCGAGAAATCTTGAACGAGATTCACCTTTGAATCGAAATTGTAGATCGCAACAAAATCATCAGCCCGCAAACCGGCCAGGAACTGTATGGCCGCCGCACGAGCGAGGGAAACACGGGTTTCCATACTGCCGGAGGTATCAAGAAGTATAACTGCCGCAAAAGGGGTCTCCTCAGCATCAAATGATTCGACCTTTTGTTCGACGCCGTCTTCAAAAATGGTGAAAAGCTTGCCCGTTAGGCCCGTGACCGCCTTTCCGTGCGAATCAGTAACAGCCGCGTTTACGACAACGATAGATGAGTCGATGCTGATCACCTCATCGTCCTGAGCAGCACAAAGCACCGGCGTGACTAGTGCGGCTATTAGCACAAAGATCACACGGAAAATCTTCATTTGTTCAATTGGGTCAATTAATTAGTGAAGCGAAGGAATTTCACGACACGCAAAACGGTATTCGTACTCTGTATCGCCGCAGCCGAGATTGTAAATCGAGTAGTCTTTTTGAGCTCATCCATCAGCGAGACCGTCGCTGATCGAAGAGACTTAACAGCATCTATCGGAGAAAGCTTGGTAAGTACTCCACCACCCTCGATTTCACGTTCGTCCTCGTCGTTACCTCCAAGTTCGCCCCGGATCTTTTTTACGAGCTTCTCAACGTTGGCGACCTTCGCCTGATCGCGAGACGTCAACGTGCCGCTTTTTTCAACAGCCTTTTCGAGTTCTTCAGAAAGCTTTAGAGCTTCGTTCCCTCTATCTAGCATTTCCTGATACTCTTTTTTTTCTTTTTCGATCCTTAGCTTCTCAAGCGTTTCGCGAAAGGATTTCGGGTAGTCAGAGCGGGAATCGTCATTCTTTGGCACAACCGAGGTTGTGTTGTCCGCAGACTGGGCCATGCAAAAACCGAAGGCCATAAATCCTATCACCGCTGCAAAACAAAATTGATGTAAACGTACTAACATCTTTTTTGCGACTATGGCTTATCCGAATCCTGGATCGGGTTCGGCGATGTGCCCGTGACCGCCTCGACGAGTTTCGCAAGAAATTCGTCCTCGGCGACGCCCGAACTCCTGACCGTGACCCACTCTGACATCAAGCCGTTACCGGCCCGCCCCTCGATCTTTGCGTTCACCGTAACGTTATTTTGGATCCCGTCGATCGACTGAACCTCGATAGTGAGTGTGTATTGAGCGCGCGTCCACGAAGAGTACGAAGACTCGAGTATAGCGTAACGATTCAATTCGTTTTGAGTAATTACCGAACCCTTTGCGAATACAAAAGGCTGTGTGATAAGTACACCGTCCTTGGGCCGTGACGACGCTTCATCGATGACGATCTTCATTTCGCGAAGCACATCGACGATCGTGCTCAGCAGCACGTCGCGCCTCGAATTCAACTTGTACGGATTTGGAAGCTGTTCGCGTACCTTTGTCTTTCCTTTTCCCCAATCGAACGATCGAGTTACGTCATTGGTACGGGTAGTGACCCTGTTACCGCTGTCCTTGATGGTCTGCGTTTGCGGGTCCACGCCCTTTTGCGAATAGACGCCGGAAGCCGAACCGAGCAATAGAACCACTATGGCAGCCGTTTTATTCATGTTCTTAACGAAATATAACAAAAAACCGAGTGCATTGAAAGATTATGATGATTCCTGGCCGAATGCCGTTGTATTCAACGCCAATTGTCGCGATACCAGTCGACCGTACGTCTGAGCCCCTCTTCCAGGTCAACCTGCGGTGACCAGCCAAGTCGCTCTGCAACCTTGTGCGAGTAGAGGTATTGAGCGTCGATCTCGTTCGCGATCTTGCCTGATAGCATTATCTCGGGCTCGAGACCGCTGCCCATTACGTCCCGGATCATATTCACCAGGTCAAGCATCGCGATCGGCGTAGCTGAGCCAAAATTGAAAGCCTCACCGCGAACCCGGTCGATATTCTCGGCGAGCAGTAAGTACCCGGCAACAATATCGGACGTGTAGATAAAATCTCTCACGGGCGTGCCGTCTGAACGAATTATCGGTCTTTCGCCTTTGAGCAGCGACAATATGGTCCCGGGAATGATCCTCGATGTGTTCACATCCGCAGGCCCGAAAATATTGGCCGACCGGGTGACCGCCACCGGCACGTCGAATGTATGTGCATAAGACAGCGAGATCATGTCGGTGCACGCTTTTGAGACGTCGTAGGGATATACCGCGTTCAGCCGGAAGTCCTCAGTGTACGGAAGTAGATCGTGTGAACCGTACGCTTTATCACTCGATGCGACTACCACTCGGCGGACCGAATCGGTCAGGCGGCACGCTTCAAGAAGCACGTAAGTCCCTCGGATATTCGACTCAAATGTCGAGATCGGCGAGCGATTCGCCGCACCGACGAGTGCCTGTGCCGCCAGGTGAAAGACCGCGTCGACCCCGTATTCGTTCAAGATGCGCTGCATCAATGGGCCGTCATCCACGGACCCGTTCACGACCGTTACTCTGTCCCTCAGGCCGAGCAGATCGAGCGAGTTATTTCTGGTAACGTCCCTTTCAAGGCATATAACGTTCGCTCCGAGCGAAACGAGTTCTGCCGTGAGGTTAGCTCCGACGAATCCGGTGGCACCAGTAACAAAAGTTATGCGATCTTTCCAAAATGTCATTGTTTACCAAACTTTCCACGCGGCCTCGGTCGCCCAAAGCTGCTCAAATTCGAGATTGTCCTTAAAGGTATCCATACACTTCCAAAATCCTTCGTGCCTGAATGCCATCATCTCACCGTCCGAACAGAGCGACTCAAAAGGCTCGCGTTCGAGAATCGATGTTTCGTCAAGGTAGCTTAAAACTCGCTTCTCAAATACGAAAAATCCGCCGTTCACCCACTCCTTTAGCACCGGCTTTTCGCGAAATCCCGTGACCGTACCGGCCGCATCTAGTTCCATTAGTCCGAAATTGGAATGTGGGTGCACCGCGGTCACGGTTGCTGCCTTTCCGTGTGAGCGATGAAAGTCGATCAAGTTACCGATATTGACGTCGGCCAGGCCGTCACCGTAAGTGACGCAAAACCGGTCCGCACCAGCAAGTTGATCTTCGATCAGCTTTATACGCCCACCGGTATTGGTATCGGTGCCGGTGTCGATGCACGTGATCGCCCAATTCTCCTCGAGACTTCCGACGTATTCCCTGATCTGGTCGCCAAGGTAGCCGAGGCAAAGCACGAAGTCGTTCATCCCGTATGAGGAATAGATCTTCAGCAGATGCCAGATGATCGGCTTGCCTCCGATGGGAAAAAGTGCCTTCGGCAGAGTCCGCCCGTGCTCGCCAAGCCGTGTGCCGCGGCCGCCGCAGAGTATCACAGCCTTCATCGCTTTAAGTTGTTTATCTCCCATATTTTGGAGTATCTGAGAAATACACCGTACGCGCTGAAACACGCGATGATCATGCCGGCTGTTCCGTCTCGAAAGCCCTGTTTCAGAATGTAAGTTCGAAGAAAGGCTCCCAATGACCGGCCAAGGATCCCGAATGTACCGGGCGTTTCGCCCTTGCCGGCAAGATGCTCGGCGCTGAGTGTCGCGTAGCGTTCGACAACATTGTGGTATTCGGTAAGGCTGCTCTTAGTGTAATGAATGAACTCACCTGTGAGCGTCTCCACACGGCCCTTAACGTGTGCTACCTGATGCGGGGCGATCCCGTCCCAAAAACTCTTCTCCTTGCGGTAGAGACGCATCTGAAAATCGGGATACCAGCCGCAGTGGCGTATCCAACGATCGAGAAAATAGGTCTTTCGGGCGATCCGGTAACCGTCGGCCAGCTTATCCTCAGGCAGCTTTCGCAGGTTCTCGATCGAAGCTCGCAGTTCCGGAGTGACGCGTTCGTCTGCGTCGATCCAAAAGATCCAGTCTCCGGTCGTCTTTGAGTCGGCAAATTCATGCTTATCCCGGTAACCCCGGAATTCGCGGTTAAATATCTTGTCGGTATATTTGCTCGCGATCTCGACCGTCCTGTCGGTGGAATCCGAATCGACGATCACGATCTCGTCAGCCCAGTCGAGCGTTCCGCAGACGTCGGCGATGTTGTGCTCCTCGTTATAGACAATGATGGTCGCTGAGATCTTCACCGCAATGATTCTCGCAAACTTACGCCGAAAATAAAAAAGCTGACGTCCTAAGGCGGCCGCCAGCTCTTGCTTATCTGATCAGATCTGCTATTTCTTGTCCAAAGGCGACTCAACCGTGATGTTGTTAGCCCTGAATGCTGTAGAAGTCGCTCGCTGAAGGTCGGCAAGTGCCTTGTTATAGTCCGTTTCCGCCCTGATCTCGGCATTACGGGCATTTGTCAGCGAATTCTCACGCTGGAACAGCAGGAATGTCGTCGATTTGCCCGCATCGTAAAGTTTGCGTTCACCTTCCAACTGGATCTCGGCATTCTCACGGGCACGGCGGGCCGTTAAGACACGCTGCCGCGACGTTTCGACCGCTTGTACCGCATTGCGTACCTCTACAATGACCGCTTGCTCCTGGCCCCGCGTCTGAGCCAGAAGCTGCTCCTCCTGGACTTTTGCTCCGTCAAGATTTGCCTTTGCGGTGCGGTTCTTCCATGGAAATGACACCGTGACGCCGACCGAGAAATTCGGTGCATCGGAGCGAAACATATTCGCCCACGAACGGTTAAACCCGCCAAACAGGTAGGACGGCGAAGCCGGGATGACCAACGTGGGATTCACGAAGACCGGCAGGCCGACGCTCGTCCTGGTGGCATTCAGATTGTTGAATAGGAACAGATCCGCCGAACCTGTGATCAGATTCGTGGTCGTTGCCGTACTCGTTCCGCTGCGCGAGATACCATCGAGCGAGAACGTCGTGTTCAGGTCAACCTGCGGCTTGAGCTGGTTTTTAAAGTACCTGATATCCTCCGCATTGATCTCCTTCTGCAGCTTGAGCCGCTTGAGTTCGAAGCGATTATCCATCGCGTCCTTCATTGCGGAATCGAGGTTTGTAGGGTCAAGGCTGAATGCCGGCTTGTCGGTCGGTACAAAGGTCTGCGACCACTCGGCCGACAACGGATCCCGAAGTATAAGCTGCTTGAGAGTATTCTCCGCCGAGGCTACGGTCTGCGTCGCGAGCAAAAGACTGCCTTCGCGGTTTGCAAGTTCCGTCGCGATCTCCGCCCGCTCGAGCGGAGCGGCCGCTCCTGCTTCGATCTTTGCCTCGACCTGGCGAAGATTCTCTTTGGCAAGATTAACGTTTGCGACCTCGTTCTGTTGATTACGCAATGCGAAGACAAAATCCCAATATGCCCTCGCAACGGCAGTGATCGTTGAGGTTGTCTGCAGGCGAAAATCGGATTCCGTCTGTTCGAGCCTCTTCTTGGCTATCGTAAGCTGACGCCGGGTGTTGTCGATACGGAAATTGCGGGCAAGCGGCTGGGTAAATGTCACGCCGAACGACGACGAATAGATAGCACTGTTGCCGCCCGTTACATTGCCGGAAGTCACCTGCGCCTGAGCAAATGCGTTCTCGGTCCTGTTGTTGTTAAAAAATACCTGGTAATTGCCGCCGCCCTTCTGGAGGTTCTTTATCCAGCTCGAATTTACACGAAAATCGTTCGTCGCCTCGGAGCCCGTGGTCGAATTTCGCGAGAAATTCGGCGTTACTGAGAAAACCGGCTCGTATCCGCCGAGGATAGAACGCACCGACGTTTCCTGCAGGCGCACATCGCCGCGCGAGACCTCAACGTCGTTGTTATTCTCCAGGGCCTTTCGGATTGCCTCGTTCAAGCTGATGGATATCGGCTGGGCGGCCTGAACGCCTACGCGGCTCAGTGCCGACGGCCCGCCGCCGAGCACATCAGATGCCTTGGTGACAGCGGCTTTGCCCGTCTCCGGAGTCGATACTCTCGTATCGACGGTTACCTTCGCGACGCGATCGTCCTCTTGCGGGGTCGCGAAGGCGGCAGCCGAAAGTGTCAGAAGCAGGGCAGCCGTTAAGAAAACTGTGCGAATACACGAAAAAGTCATTATGAGAAGCTCCGAAACTAAACACCTGATTTTATTGCTTACTGCTAAAAACTCAAACTGTTACTACGACATTAAATTTTTGTTTGTTTCAAGTATCTCTCGGAATGGCTAAATTGAATCGGCATCAAAATTACGATATCTTCAATGTATTGAAAACACGCAATTTTTCGGAGGTTCTTTTAACACAATGGGAATTAAAGTTGGCATAAATGGTTTCGGTCGTATCGGCCGTGCGGTGGTCAGGACCTGGCTTGGCGATCCGGACATCGATCTGGTGGCCGTAAACGACCTCACGGACACTAAAACACTCGCTCATCTGCTCAAATACGATTCGGTCATGGGCAACCTTGACCACAGCATCACGGCGGGCGACGGCACCATAACCGTCGAGAACGATACGTTCCGTGTATTTTCCGAAAAGGACCCGTCGGCAATTGACTGGGCCTCGGTCGGTGCCGAGATAGTCATTGAATCTACGGGCCGGTTCACAAAGGCGGAAGACGCCGGTAAGCATCTTCGCGGCGACGTGAAAAAGGTGATCATCTCTGCTCCCGCAAAGGGCGAGGACGTGACCATCGTGCTCGGTGTTAATGAGGGAATGTATGACGCCGCAAATCATCACATCATCTCGAATGCATCCTGCACGACGAACTGCCTCGCGCCCGTCGCCAAGGTGATCCACGAGAATTTCGGCATCAAAAATGCCTTGATGAATACCATTCACAGCTACACGAATGACCAGCAGCTTCTCGACCTGCCGCACAAGGACCTCAGGCGGGCCCGTGCCGCCGCGCTTTCGATGATCCCGACGTCGACCGGTGCGGCAAAGGCAGTTGCGCTCGTCATTCCGGACCTCAAGGGCAAATTTGACGGCATCTCGGTACGCGTTCCTACGCCGAACGTATCACTCGTCGACGTGGTAATGAATGTCGAAAGGTCGACGTCCGCCGAAGAGGTCAATCAGATCCTGAGAGACTCCGCCGCGGGCCCGCTAAAAGGAATTCTCGCGGTCAGCGACGAGCCGCTCGTCTCGATCGATTTCAAGGGCAATTCGAACTCGTCGATCGTAGATTCGGAAAACACTAAGGTTATCGACGGTACGTGCATCAAGATCCTGTCATGGTATGACAATGAATGGGGTTACTCGTGCCGGGTCCGTGACCTGGTCAAGTACGTCGCGGCCAAAGGATATTGATGATTGTCGGAGTGAAAACTAAATGAAAAATGCGTCCGGCCTTGCTCTGTCGGCCCTAATACTCGTTGTTCTCGGATGTTCCTGCGGCGACCGTCTGAAGCAGCTCGCAAATCAGGGCCGCCGTACGCCCGAGCGGTCAACGCCAACGACCTCGTCAAGCCCCGAAACGACTACTTCGTCCTCGAAGGGTGAATATGAGGTCACAATGGCAAAGTATGAGCAGATCAAGGTCGGGATGAAACGTCCGGATGTCGAGAACATAATGGGCGGAAAGGGAACTGAGTACTACAGCGGAAAAGGCGGCGGTGTCTCGTTCGTCTCAGTAAAATGGGTCGGCGAGAAATACAAGACCGTTCTCGTCAGCTTCCGCGACAACAAGGTCACCTCAAAGTCTCAGGTCGGCTTGAACTAGAAGCCGGCCTGGACTCATTTCGCCTCAACACAGCAGCGAACACTGATACACGTCACCTTTCCGATCCCGCCACTCCGCGTTCCGGTAACCCAAAATGGCAGTTAATGAGTAATTTGCGGGCCGCAGCAACTATTGCTTTTGGCCGGCCGCGTCGACGGATCGGAGTCATCCATTGAAACACTTTGCCAGCCTATTTTGTCCCCGCGGACGCCAGGTGCTTACCGATCGCGTTAACGGCGTCCTTGATGGACTTGTTTATGCAGTCCTGCATTGCTTTGCTGCCGAAGCTGCCGTTGACGTTCTTGATCTCGCCGACGCTGACGCCGCTTTTTTCGAAACTTTGTGACAAGACCACCTCGGCGGTCGCGGCATTCACGACGCGGACACTGAATTTAACGTTCGCCTCGTAAGTCTTGGCACCGACGAAAGATGTCTTGACCTTTTCGGTGTAATCAAGCACGGTACCGAGGACGGTGAACTGTGCGCCCGCCTTGTGTGCGATCTCAGCGGCGGTAGGAATGTCGATGGTATCCTTTGGCCCTTTTTTGATCTCGGCCTCTATAGCGGCGGGCTTTGACTTGTCGATGACCGTGAACTTACCGTTCGCGGCCAGTTCTTTGTAAAGCAGGTTCGAGATCTCGGCACCGCCGTACACCGCACGCCCGGACTCGGTAAACGGAATGACGACTATACTCGATTTCTCCGTATCAGCCTGAGCGAATTGAGCAACGGCGAAGAGCAGGATAAGGACGAAAGACGGGATAATGCCATTTCCCCTAAATAAAGGCAACATCGGTAAAACTCCTAAGATAACTGTGAATTATGGTTAGTTGGCGAGCACCAGTCCATCTCATTCACCGAAGAAAGACATTGGCAGAGCGTAACCCTTAAACCATTGTAGAGATTGTAGATTCGTCAGAATTGCTTGTAAAGCGGAAGAGTCCCGCAAAGGAGCGTCGGAACAAAACATAATGCGTGGGCAGTCGTACCGCAGCATCCCGTGGCCATTGAGACGGATATCCCTAGTCGACCGCAAACCTGACATTGAGAACTGCGGTCATGTGCTTGTCGATCGTCTCGGTACTGTAAATTCCGCTGTCAGATGGCTCGGTCGAGTCTGTTGCCGTGATCTGTAGCACGCCCATTCTTGCCGCCTTTATCGCGCCGATGCAGTTTCCGTGCTTGCAGCGATCTTTTCGGCTCGGACCTTGGCATCCTACCCAGCAATCAACCAAACCGACTCTTCTCATCGGCAAAGTCGGCATTCTGCTACATTATCGGAACTTTGCTATTCCATCGGGGCCTGCGATGTGCAATGATGCCTCGGACACCGGACGGTTGAGAGGGAATATAGACACGGAAAGAGTGAAAAAGTGAAAGAGTGAAAAAGTCAGGAAATGGAGAGGTGGAGATCGTGGTGGTTGCCCGGGGCTGCCAACGGCCGGTGTCCCGCACCGTGATCGCGGCAATTTGGGTCGCGGCGGATGTAACACAATGTGTGTCGAATGTATATCTTTTGTGTTTCGCTTGTATTACACACTTTTTGGAGGATCGGGGACGTATCCAGGTGCCAAAATGCTAATTGCTGCAAACACGACACTTACGCTAGTCAGGGTCTAATACACTGTATGCATGCGGGGAAAAACATGATTTTGTGGGACGCCTATCCACGGACAAATGGACCGGTAGAACGAGCAAATGCAGCAAATACCGTGTGGGAAAGGCTCGGGACACGGGACAGATGAGATTTGAGAGTGGAGAGTCGGGCCGATCTCAGAGATTTCCGTGCCCTCTTTGGCTAGAATTCTTAACATTTGCCCGCCGGTGGAGCCCCCAAAAGCATCCATGTTTCTTCGGGATCCCATAAACACCGGCTGCAGGCCTGCGGATTTCATATTCGAATGCGCCATATGTTTTAATTTGAGTATTGGTACGCGAATTATTGCCAACAAATCGTTACACAATGAACAAGCAGACTATTAGAGATATTGATATTTCCGGCAAACGTGTTCTTATACGCGTTGATTTCAACGTTCCTGTTAAGGACGGCATTGTTGCCGACGATACCAGGATCCTTGGGGCCCTGCCGACCATCCGTTACGCAGTCGGGCAGGGTGCGAAGGTGATACTCGCATCGCATCTCGGACGTCCGCTAAAGGACAAGAAAAAGGCTGAGGAAAAGGGAATTCCGTACGATCCGTCGAAGTACTCACTCAGGCCGGTTTACGAGTATTTGGTGAAGTTGGACGATCTTAGCTCCACATTCGCAAATGATTGTGTCGGGACGGATGTCTCTGCCGCCGTTAACGCGATGTCCGCCGGCAACGTTCTGCTGCTCGAGAACCTGCGGCTCCATCCCGGTGAAGAAAAGAACGATCCCGAATTCGCCAAAGAGCTTGCATCTCTGGCGGACGTCTATGTAAACGACGCATTCGGCACAGCACACCGTGCCCATGCATCGACCGAGGGCGTCACGCATTTTGTGGAGCACAAAGTCGCCGGCCTTTTGATGGAAAAGGAACTCGAATTCCTAGGCAAGGCTCTCCACGCCCCGGAACGCCCGTTTGTGGCCATTCTCGGCGGTGCAAAGGTATCAGACAAGATCCCGGTTATCGAATCGCTCATCGCCCGTAAGGTGGACAAGCTGCTGATAGGCGGTGCGATGGCATACACATTTTTCAAGGCGAACGGCTTCACGGTAGGCAAGTCGCTCGTCGAGGACGAAATGATGCCAAAGGCGCTCGAGATCGAGCAAATGGCAAGGGACGCCGGGGTTGAACTTTTATTGCCGACGGACCACCAGGTCGTTGACAGCTACGATCCGATCAATTCGCGCAAGACGATACCTGTTGAATTTACCAATGCTGGCCTCGTCGGCCTCGACATCGGTGTTGAAACCGCGGCCATATTTGCCCGTGCTCTTGAGGGTGCAAAGACGATCGTATGGAACGGCCCGATGGGAATGTTCGAAGAAAAGCCCTTTGATGAGGGAACTATCGCGATCGCGAACGCGGTCGCCGAAGCGACAGAACACGGAGCTATTTCGATCGTGGGTGGCGGCGATTCGGTCGCAGCCGTCAATCAGGCAGGGCTGAACGAGAAGATCAGCCATATCTCGACCGGAGGCGGCGCAACGCTTGAATTTCTCGCCGGCGATATTTTGCCTGGCGTTGCGGCTCTTGAAGATCGCTGATGCGGTCCGCGGTTCGTTGGTCGTTATCTTCGCTATCTGTTATGGGGGTTGTTATGATCAGATCAATATCGAGCATTATTATAGCAATACTACTAGCGATCCCGGGTACGGTAGTTCTTTCTCAGACAAAGCCTAATAAGCAGGAGATGAAGGCTGCTCAGGTAAAAGAGAAGATTACAAAGCTGGGTGCTGGCAAGCAAAGTGTTGTCAAAGTAACGTTATACACTGGTACGACATATCAGGGGACTGTCGGAGCTGTCAATGAAAGTGATTTTACTGTGGTCGATAAAGCCGGCAATTCAAATACCGTTAGGTATTTGGACGTTCAAAAGATCGGAGGCAAGAACCTTTCCTCCGGAGCGAAGATAGGCATTGGCATCGGGATCGGTGCTGGAGCAGCCTTACTGGTACTTTGGCTAATACTTGAGAACTACGGCTAGTGTCGAACCAGGTCCGACCTTTCCCATATACTTTTGTTGGTCCGGCTGAACCGCCGGCCTAGAAGATTACACTTATGAGAACACCCGTAATCGCCGGAAACTGGAAGATGTACAAGCTCATCGGCGAATCCGTTGCCACTGCGCTCGAGCTAAAGCCGCTGGTATCGAATGCAAATCATTGTGAGATAGTGATCGCTCCGGTCTTCACGGCTCTAAAAGCGATTTGCGATAGGCTGGAAGGTGCGAACATTAAGGTGGCCGCCCAGGATTGTGCTGTGCAGAATGAGTTTGGTGCCCACACAGGCGAGGTCGCTCCGGTAATGCTCAAGGATTCGGGTTGTTCGCATGTGATAATCGGCCATAGTGAGCGGCGGCAATTTTATGGCGATACCGATGCTTTAGTAAACCAGAAGACAAAGGCCGCCGTCTCCGCCGGCCTGACCGCGATCGTTTGCGTAGGCGAACATCTCGCCGAGCGCGAGAGCGGGAAGGCGGATCAAGTCGTCGGGGAACAACTTGCGGGCAGCCTGGCCGGTTTGACAGTAACCGATATGGAACGTATCATAATCGCTTACGAGCCTGTCTGGGCAATTGGTACGGGTAAAACCGCCACGCCTGAACAGGCTCAAGAAATGCACGGTCATATCCGGCACGTTGTTTCGACACAACACGGACCTGCCGTTGCAGACGCTGTACGGATCTTGTACGGCGGGTCGGTCAAACCCGATAACATTTCGACCTTAATGGCCCAGCCAGACGTTGACGGGGCCCTGGTCGGAGGGGCGAGTCTGGAGGCTGCAAGCTTTGCTCAGATCGTGAATTACGGACGATAAAATGGTTTATTTCTTGTACGGTTTGTTTTTCCTTTCGTGTCTGATCCTGGTAGCGGCGGTATTGCTGCAGCCGGGAAAGACGGATGCGGGAGCCTTGTTCACAAGTAACGTGTCGAGTTCGGCATTTGCTCCGCGGGGGACCGCGACGGTGCTCTCTAAGGTCACGATCAGTGCGGCGTGTGTCTTTATGCTGTCTGCGTTGTTGCTTTCGATGCCGGCGCTCACGGGTAATGTTTCGGTACTCTCGGCAAATCCCGGAGAACCGACCGTGACATCTGACAGCAATGCGAACACTGCACCTGCTGCCGACGCAAATTCGAATACCGCTCCGGCAGGTGACGCTAATACCAACGCTGCTCCCGCCGCGAATACTGCGGCACCTGCAGCGAATGCCCCGGCAGCGAACGCTGAGGCACCGGCGAATAAGTAGTTTTTTTGATAAATTAGCTCAGGTGGCGTAATTGGTAGCCGCGCACGTTTGAGGGGCGTGTGGAGCGATCCGTGCGAGTTCGAGTCTCGCCCTGAGCACCATTTCTTTAATGGAGAACTGTCTTAGAGTCTTTATAACTCCGAAGTTGGTTCTCCATTTCTCTTTTGCAGTCCTTATTCCTTAACGACCATCGTTCCGGTCCCTTCATCAGTAAAGACCTCTGCCAGGATGGCGTTACGCGTTCGGCCGCTAATTATGTGGGCTGAGTGTACGCCGCGATTGAGAAGCGAGATCAGATTTTCAAGCTTAGGTATCATGCCGCCGGTCGCCCTGCCTGAATCGATCATGTGCCGCGCATCCGCAACCGTCAATCGTGAAAGCTTGGTGTCCTCATTGCCTTCGTCCATGTATATTCCGTTAACGTCGGTCAAAAGAATCAGCTTCTCGGCCCCAAGGTGCACAGCGATCTCGGCTGCTATCGTATCGGCATTGATGTTGAATATCCGGCCATCGGTGTCGGCGCCGAGCGATGAGATGATTGGCAGATAATCGCTCTCCAGAAGCCGTTCGATCAACGAAGTGTCAACCTCGACAATATCGCCAACATGGCCAAAATCGACGATCTTCGTTTCACCGGTTTCCTTATTGAGGACATCTCTCGGCGGCCTCTTTTCTGCCGTAATGACGCCACCGTCGATTCCTGACAAACCGACTGCATGAATGCCCCGCCGTCGGAATTGGGCGAGTATTTCCGTATTGATCTTTCCGCGGAAGATCATTTTCGCAAGCTCAAGAGTCTCGTCGTCAGTGACTCGACGGCCGCCGATAACGGTCTGGACAACACCAAGCTTCTCGGCGAGCTCATTCAACTGTTTGCCGCCGCCGTGCACTACGCAAACCTTGATGCCGACCTGATGCAGAAGTGCCAGCTCCTCGGCCAATGAAGCGAGATTCTCCTTATCTTCAGTGACCTTTCCAGAGAACTTGACCACAAACGTCATCCCCTTGAACCGCTGAATGTATGGAAGTGATTCTCGAAGCAGGTCTAAAGTATCAATATTCATTTGAGGATCTCCGTCATGATCGCCTTCTGGATGTGCAACCGGTTCTCGGCCTCATCTATCACAACCGACTTAGTCGAATCGATAACACCGTCTGTCACTATCACGTTGCGGCGCACCGGTAGACAATGCATAAAGATGCCGTTTGAGGTACGCGCCATTTTCGCTTCGTCCACGATCCAGTCTTGTCTCAGGCCGCTGCGAAATGCTATGTCGGCCTCATTATTACCGTAAAACTGCTTGCCCCCCCAGCTCTTCGCATATACGACCTCGATGCCGTCGTATGCCGTGTTTGGGTCGTGAGTGAACTCCACAAGTCCTCCATTAACCGCCGCGTGCATCTCAATGTCACCTACCAATTCCTCATCAAGCTCGTAACCTTTTGGATACGCGATCCGCAGATCATGGCCGAATTGCGCCGCCGCCAAAGCAAAACTATTAGGAACAGCCATCGGAAGCGGCTTCGGATGCCACGCCCAGGTCAAGAGCAACTTCCTCTTTCCCGCACCGAGCTTTTCGCGGATCGTCAACATGTCAGCCATCGATTGGCAAGGATGATGCATTGCCGATTCCAAATTAATTACCGGAACGGACGCAAATTTTGCAAAGGCATTTAGGATCGGATCTTCACGCTCCAACCTCCAATCTTTAAGCTCTGCAAAGGTCCTTACACCGATCGCTGAAACGTAACGTTCCAGTACCCGGACAAACTCGGCGAGATGTTCGGTCTTGTTGCCGTCCATGACTACACCTTCGCGATGCTCTAGCGTCCACGATGTCCCGCCCGGCTCAAGTATTACCGCGTTCCCGCCAAGTTCGTAAATGCCGACTTGCATCGAGGCTCGAGTACGTAGGCTGGGATTGAAGAAGACGAGTGCTACCGACTTGCCCGCCAAGGGTTTCCCCAAAAATGAGCCGGTCTTGATGCCAATTGCAATCTCAATGATTGATTCGAGCTCAGCAGGCGAAAAGTCTGAGGTTTTAAGGTAATTTGTCATTTGCGCAGCACCTCGACAAGCCTGTCGATCTCGTCAGTTGTTACACACATAGGCGGCAGCAGCCTCAGTACATTTGGATCGCTCGATGTACCAGTGATTATCTTCTCGTCAAGCAGCTTTGCATGGATAGGCTTGCATGGCCCCTCAAATCGAATGCCGAGCAAGCAGCCTTTTCCGTGGATATTAACTACGCCTTCAACTCCAGCTAGCGAATCGCGAAGATGCTGTTCTATGTACTTGGCGTTTGTGATCATATCCCCATCTTCAATTGCCTCTAGCGTTGCTTTGACTGCCGCCATCGCCATCATTCCGCCGCCGAAGGTTGTACCTAGGTCATTCGTCTTGATCTGAGAGGAAACATCATCGTTCACAAGACATGCCCCGACGGGCATGCCGCTGCCCAGCGACTTAGCGAGAGTGATAATGTCAGGTACAACGCCGCCGGCATGTTCGCTGCCTGAGAAGAACCAGTTTCCCGTACGTCCGATACCGGTTTGGACCTCGTCGAATATCAGGACAATACCGAGATCGTCGCAAAGCCGACGCAATTCCTGAAAGTACTCCCGCGTTGCTTCACGCACGCCGGCCATCGATTGTATGGGCTCAAGCATTATCGCCGCTGTCTGTCGGTCGGCAACGGCTTTGACGCTATTGATGTCACCAAATTCGGCAGACACGTGCCCTGGAACATTAGGCCTTCCAAGCTCTCGATATTTGCCGAGAAAGGTCGCCGAGATCGAATCAGCGGTCCGGCCATGGAACCCGCCAGAGAATGTGATCACCTTTTCACGGCCCGTAGCCATTCTGGCAACACGCATCGCATTCTCGTTAGCCTCAGTACCGGAATTGCAGAAGAACGCCTTTGAAAGCGGTTCCGGTGCCAGGGAGACGAGCTTTTTCGCGGCCTGAGCCCGTATCCCGGAGTAGACCAGATTCGAATAGAACAAAACCTGTTCTGCCTGCTCTTGGATCGCCTTGACAACGTGTGGATGCGAGTGTCCGGTCGCACATACAGCGTGTCCACCGTAAAGGTCGAGATACTTATCGCCCTCACTCGCCCACACCCAAGAGCCCACACCGCGCTCCACAGCAACGTCCATCTTTGCGTACGTCGCAAGCTGGAATTCGTCCTCAATACTCTTTATTTCTTCAAAACTCATCATCTTATAGCACGCTCGTCATATTCGAAGGGATGATCGAGGACGTCGTACGCAAGTGTCTTTATGCTTGTTGAATCGGATCTGTAGTTTGCGAGTTCCTTCTCGTTCAATTTGAATCGAATTGTGAATAGAGCGACCGTACCGCAAAGGACCTCCAGAAAATACTCATCTGATTCCGTATCACGCTCAAGAGTGTACAGATAGTATTCGTCTGCGAGGACCTCGATCATGGATTTGTACCAACGAGTCGGAGGCCGGTTACCTCATCGAGTCCAAACATTAGATTCATATTTTGCACAGCCTGTCCCGCCGCTCCCTTGACGAGATTATCGATCGCCGAGAATACGACTGCCTGACGACCGTTCGCATGAACCGCAATATCGCAAAAGTTTGTCGTCTTAACCCAAATAATATCTGGAGAGCCGTTCACAATGCGGACGAAGAACGCGTCTGAGTAAAAATCACGATAGATATTCTCAAGTTCATGGGTTTTCAAACCACTTACAAGTTCAAAGTAACAGGACGCGAATATTCCACGAGATACCGGTAAGCTATGAGTCATGAAAACAAGTCCTTCTTCAAACTTTCCGACGCCCCGCAGATGCTGCTCGATCTCCGGAACATGCTGATGGACGAAAGGCTTGTACGCATAGAAGGAGTTCATTCGCTGCGGATGGTGAGTGTTAGCGGCAGGCTTTGCTCCGGAACCTGAAGAACCGGTCTTTGCGTCCACAACGACCTTTCCGGCAATTATTCCAGCCGCTACGGCCGGTGCAAGTGCAAGAAGTGTCGCCGTCGCAAAGCACCCCGGATTTGCAATATATTTCGCGGATCTGATAGCGTCGCGATTTGTTTCAGACAGACCATAAATAAATTCACCCTGAATGTCTCCCGCATGGTCGAGTTTGTAGAATTCTCTGAAGGTGTCAGCGTTATTGATCCTGAAATCACCGGAAAGATCGATCGCCTTTATAGATTTCGGCAACTGCGGGATCATATTCAAAGCCTGTCCATGAGGAAGCGCAAAGAATGCGACATCAATATCGCCAAGCGAACCAAGGTCCTCAGGGGCGGGTTCAAAATTGAGTTCCGTAACACCAAACAGATTTCTGTGAACCGCAGTCACCGGCTTACCCGCATGTTCATTAGCGGTTACCAATCGAATATCGGCAGCAGGATGCGACAGTAGTATTCGCAGCAATTCACTGCCGCCGTAGCCCGAGCCGCCAAAGATGGCGATCTTGAGCCGGTTCATGCGGCCACCTCATCAAAGACAGGTGCCGAAACAAGATGGAAAAGCCGCTTACCGTCCCGCCGGGCATTTCCGGCGTCTATCTCAAAATGGTCTTGTATAAAGTCCTCGCCCATCTGCGAGTCGGTCACAGATCCGGCGATAACATTCGGCCTTATTCCAAATTTGTCCAATACTGATATTCCGCCGATAACACCAACGTAATCCGACGCACAGAATACGAATGATGAAATGGCATCCCTGATATCCGCATCGCGCAAAACCGTGTCCACTGAATATCCGCCGACGATGCCGTCGCCCAACTCGACAACGATCAAGTCAGGTTTCTTTTCGTTGAGATGATTGAGCAAGCCTTTCGCGACGGCAGGAAGGTCGTCATGATCTACCGAAGAGGGAAGTCCGCAGTCCAAAAAGCTTGCCGTAGCAAATGCACCATGATCCTGCATATGGAGCGTGTCCCTAAGACAAGCTATGCCCGAGAGTTTTGCTCCAGCTACCTTGATGCCGGCGTTCGCCGCTTGCTTGATGATCTCTGTTGCCGCAACCGTCTTACCGGAGTTCATACACGTGCCGGCGACCAGAACTACGGGTGCCGACGGGGCGAGAATATTGCACAGTGGAATGGCATCTGCGGCGATATTCAGGACTTCACCATTTTGATCACCCGCCAACCCGAGCACCTCGACAATGATCGCATCGGAAAGAGCGGAATGATGGCCGGTGCAAAGGCCGATGACCCCGCCCATGTTAAGCAGATTCAATCGGTCACCCGCTGCAACGCTGTCCGGCACGTCACCAACAAATCCCTTGAGTGCACGCCTCTTGCCCAACACACCAAGTAAAACGTCGCCGGTGTTGATCTTCGCGAGTCTCCCGGTAGGAAGCTCGAGATTGCCGTATGTGGCACTTTCGGAAAGTGCTCTGACGGCCACAACGTCACCGACGCGAGTTGCTCGACGCGACGTCAGTAACGGCAGATGCCGAGGCAATTTAAGTCGGCCCGTTGCGGACCCCATTTTCTCTATTTCAACGCGCTCCATACTTCTCAACCAAACTTGTCGGCCAATACACTCATTACTGCCCGCTGTTCAGTTTCTCCCTTAACGGCAATAAAGATCGTGTCGTCGCCCGCAATAGTCCCCACGATCTCGGGAATTGCAGCTTTGTCGATGCTTACGGTTATTGCCGATGCGAGTCCTGAAAGACACTTCCCAACAATTAGCGAATTGCCGGCCGTTTCGAAGGATACGACACCAAACTCAGGAATAGGCTCTCGCGACTGAAGTACCTCATAATGGCCGTTAACTTTTGCAATACCGAGCTCATCAAGATCGCGTGAAACGCTAGCCTGCGTAACCGTAAAGCCGCGTTCGATCAGCTTTGACACCAGTGAAGCCTGATTCGTGATCTCTGCCGAACCGATTATGTCCCTTATTGCTTGCTGGCGTTCCTGCTTATACATATTTGCAGAAGAATATGCATATATTATTGCATATTCTGTGACATGGATGCATTATATACGCATACAGATGTATAGTTCAAGTGAAGAGTGAATAATTATTCGCCGTTAAAAGATAGCGAGCTTAATACGCAGATATTTCTTGGGGTTCTTACGGAAGTCGTCCAACAGTTTTGTGCCCTCGCCGGTGAATGTGGCAATATTCGAGGCTGTTTGATTCACGCTGTTGTAAAGGGTCTCATCCGTGACCAACCGTCCGATGGTACCTTTCCCGGCCTGAGCGTCGGCGATCATTGACTCGATGCGAGTCGTCGCTCCGTTAAATCGGTCAAGGGCCGCCTTAATATCGTCGTAGAGCTTGTCGTCTCTAAATAGTTTTCCGGCGGTACCTTTGCCGTCCTTGAGGTCGGCCGTGAGAGATTTTACGTCGTCAGCGATCGAAGTGAACTTCTCGGCTGCCTTTTTTAACTCGGCGATCGTATCTCGCGTATCGGTGTAGAGTTGATCGTCATTAACAATCTTTCCGGCGGTACCTTTGCCGGCTTTGATGTCCGCGGATATCGCTTCTAACTGAGCAACGGTCCTATTCAGGCTGTCATAGAGTTCCGGATCATTGACGAGTTTTCCGGCGCTGCCCTGACCACTGTTTATCTTATCGATTGTTTTCTGAATGCGGGCCATAGTCGACTTGGCCTCGATCACCGTATCGTCAAGACTCTTGTAAAGTGTTTCGTCGTTAATGATGCGCCCTAGCGTTCCATCACCCTGATTCGCTTTGTTCAGGATCTCATTCGCGGGCACAGCCAGCTTATTAATCTGTTTGAGAAGGTCGTTGCCCGTCGCGGTCAGTTGATTCAACCCGATCCCGGAGCTCGATGTAAGAACAGCGTCCTGCTCGATCGGCGAACCTTTGCTTGTGCCCGGAACGATGTTTATCATCTTGTCGTTACCGAGAATCGAGGTTGCCACAAGCTGCGCGGTTGAATCAGTTCGGATCAACTCTGAGATCGGCTTTTTGTCCAATACCTGGACGATATTCAGTGTCGCCTCGATCCTCTCGCCGTTTGGCGCATCTGGCGGCAGAAACTGAACGTCCTCGACCTTTCCTATCGAGATCCCGGCCAACTGAACATCTGCACCGGCATGGAGGCCGTCAGCACTTTGAAATCGTGCCTTTAGCCGCATCTTCTTTTCGAACGGGTTAAAGCTACCGGTTGAATTAAGGATCAGAAATCCCGTGATGACCAACGCCGCCAGCACAAAAATACCGACGCGAAGTTCGCTAAAGCTGAGTTTTTGATTACGTCTCGGCATGCTAGGTCAACTTACCTCTGATAAAACGGCGAATATAAGGATCTTCTGATGCTCGGAGTTGGTCCTCCTTTCCGCTGAAGACGATCTTGCCCTTTCGCAGCATCATTACCTCTGTGTTCAGAATACACAGCGACTTTCCTTCAAGCTCGAACTGTACCTGGCCGTCACGATCAATTACAGCATATTCCGACGAGAGATACTCGAGATTGTTCATCTCGTGGGTAACGAAGATCGATGATACATCTTCGATATCTCTGAGCTTAATTGCAAGTTCGCAGATCGTCCGAGCGGTCGGCGGATCGAGTCCCGCCGTCGGCTCGTCAAAAAGAACGATGCCTGGGTTACCTACCAACGCCCTCGCGATCCCTACGCGCCTGCGCATTCCGCCGGAGAGTTCGATCGGCATCTTATCGATCGCATCTTCGAGATCGACAAACTGCAGCATTCTGCGGACCTCATGCTCGACCTCATCTTCATCAACGCCTTCCTCATGTAGCCGATACGCGACGTTCTCATAAACCGACAGGGAATCGAAAAGAGCTCCTTCCTGAAAGACCATTCCGACGTTCTTTCTGATCCGCATCAGATCCATGTCGTCAAACTCGGTGATGTCCTCGCCTTCGATGAGTATCTTGCCGGCGTCGGGCTTTATCAGACCAAGTATCAACTTTATGATCGTCGACTTTCCGCTGCCTGAGCCTCCGAGAACTAACTTTGTCTCGCCCCGCCGCACCGAAAAACTGACCTTGTCTAAAATGACCTGATCGTCAAAAGCAAGGTCAACGTCGACAAATTCGATCGGCGGCAGCAGCCTGCCGGCACGGAGATCTACCGGAACATCCGGAACTACCACCGGTTCGACAGGTATAAAAGAAAGATCGACAGACATTCAAAGCTCCGGGCCGCCAACTAAAAGAGAGTACTGCTAAGTGCCGACTGTAAGACCTTCGACAAAAAGAAATCGGCAATGATGACATTGATCGACGACGCAACCACTGCCTGTGTGGTCGAGATGCCGACGCCAACCGTGCCTCCTTTCGTCGTCAGCCCCTTGTGACACGAGACCAACGCGATTATGAGGCCAAAAAAGACCGGCTTTACGACGCCCGCGATAAGGTCATCAATGTTCGTGCCGGTTCGAACCGAAGAAATATATGTATTTGTATCGAGAGCGTAAATATATTTTGCGACCACCCCGCCTCCGATCAAACCGAAAAAGTCCGCCGCGATAGTTAGCAAAGGCAGCGCGACTATCAGGGCGATCAGACGCGGCGTGACCAGCTTGCGGACCGGCGACGTTCCGAGAGCCCGCATTGCCTCAATCTGCTGAGAGACAACCATCGAGCCAAGTTCTGCCGAGATGGATGAGCCTACGCGGCCTGCAACCATCAATGCGGTCAATACCGGCCCCAGTTCGCGTATCAGCGATGTCGCGACACCCTGTCCCGCATTGCTCTGGGCACCGTAATACTCGAGGGTCGGGTACGCCTGCAGAATAAGCACGCCGCCGGTAAAGAACCCGGTCAGGATGACGATTCCAAGCGAGCCGACGCCTACCTGATCCAATTGATTGATGATCTCGCTGAAGTATCTCGGACTTTTTCGAAGGCCCTTGATCGACCGCCAAAGAAGATCGGTGATCGCCTGAAGTTCTAGCAGGAATTTCGTCAGAAGGCTCATCGGGACGACAATTGGACAAGTTATTACGGCTCAAGAATATAACGAAAACCAGTTCAGTATCAACCAAAAGAAAAAGACCGCCTCAAACGGCGGTCTGATATTCCCCGGCTGTCAGGCCGACGCATCACATCGGCTTGACTGGCGCGGCTTCCGTCGATCTTGCGTCGCGAACAATCGCCGGGGCCGAATTATTCCTTTCCTGCATTCGCTCGAAACGTTGCCTCATGTTCCTGAACCGAACAAGTTGTTCCTGGGTCAGTAGACGCCTCACAGCGATCTCGTTCATGAACCTGATACGAAACACTTCAGCCTGAGCGAGCTGCATATCCTTGAGCCGAGCCTGGACCTCGACCTCGTTGAGCTGGTCTGCATAGATCGCGTCGTCAAGGGCCTTTGTCGCCGCCCGCAGACGTGCCTGAGCGGCATCCATGATCGGCTTGCGCTCTCTGTTGACACGCATGAGCCGCTGGAGCTGCTCTCGTGAGAGGCCAAGCTGCCTAAGCATGCGACCCCTCGCATCCACCGGCTGATCGCGGCCGGCTTTAGGTTCGTCCTTAGGTTCCTCGACGGGTTTGTCCTGGGAAAATGCCGGGGCGGAAACTGCCGCTGCGAAAACCAAACTCAAGATCAGATAATTAATTCGTTTCATAACGATCACCCACCGATACCGTCAAGAAGGTCCGAGAGCCTCAGAGAATCTTCATCGTCGTCGCCGAGGTCGCTCAGGACAGGTGCTTTGGCCGGCCTTCGAACTGGATCCTGTGATGCGACAGCGCTATTCGAACGGCGAATCTCGTTAGCAGAACGAGCGGCCTTTGAACGTCGCTCGACCGCCTTGGCCTGAATCACCTCATTCTTTGGCTCAACTTCCGGCACAACTGCCGACGACGGCTTCTCCTTGCCGACATCAATTGACTTAGGGTTTTCAAGCTTGTTTACCGCTGACACCGGCGAATTAACCGCGACCAGTGGATCGCTGCCTGTACTCGTCCCTAAAAAAATGGCAATTCCGAGTCCGGCAACAACGGCGAAACCGGCAAACGCCGTCGCAGGGGACTTTAGGAAAGCGAACATCTCCGCTAGACTGACAAACCAACCACCACCTGCGGCAGAAGCGGTTTCTGGCTTCGGAGCATACGGAATGACGATCTCCGGCGTTGGCAGCTCTGCAAAATCCTCGCGATTCCACTCAAATATCGAGAGCCTAGCATCCGAGATCCCCGCAAATTCATCCGTACACAAGGTACACGAAGCAAGGTGCGATTCGAACTTACGACGGTCGGCGGCATCCATCTCGTCATAAATGTACGAGACGATCTCGTCACCAAACCCACAGTCTTTTTTGCCGTTCATTAACATGGCATTTTTTAGACGACCTCCACGGGCGTCCTCTCCAACCTCATTTTCAACTGCTTAAGTGCAGTGTACAGCCGGCTTTTCACCGTACTCAAGGGAAGTTCGAGCGTTTCGGATATCTCCTGAAACGTCATTTCCTCAAACTCCTTCATCACGATCACCTGTCGAAGATCTGTCGGCAGTGCCCCTACAGCCTGACGAACCAGTTTGAGCCTTTCTGCCTGCTCGGTCTTTCGTGCCGGCGACGACAGCGGCGACGCGACAAATACTCGTTCCTCGCTACCGTCCTCATCGTCCAGGAAATCCTCCGCCCGCGATTTTTGCCTTCGCTTTGTTGTCAGGCACTGGTTTACCGCAATGCGGTGCAGCCACGATGAGACCTTCGCTTCGCCCCTGAAATTGCTCAAATTGCGGTACGCCGCGACAAAAGCTTCCTGGGCAGCGTCACGAGCGTCGTCCTCACGTCCGAGCATACCGAAGCACAGGGCGAAGATCTTTCGCTCCCACCTTCTTACGATTTCGCCGAAGGCATCTGGCTCTTCAGATACTGCCAATTCGACAAGCTGCTCATCAGATAAATTAATAAACATCAACTCGTGTTGGTCGCCGCTCCGGCACGAGAATCATAGCTCAAAATTCAAAAACAATGCGAAATTCGATCGCATCCTTGAGTTTAGACGTTGATGTTTGAAAAAAAGTCTATATTTCCGAGCTAAATGAACAACAGAGTGATATTTGCCGTAGCGGAACTATCGTCGATGAATTTGCGTTAGAGCTACCTAAAGACAAAGAAACTTGCTTTCGAAAGCAGTTAACATTTTTGCCGCCGCCTGCGTCTTTAGAATCGGCCACGTACTTATGCCTGACAGCGAAATGATCTTCAGTTCATTGTCTTTAACCGCCGCCGCCGCGGCCCGCGACGATCGCTTCGAGACAAATGCATTGCTCGTCGAGCGGGTCTGTGAGGGAGACGAAAGGGCGTTTGCCGACCTTTACCACGCCTATGCCCCTATGGTCCACGGCATTTTGCTAGCCCGAATCCCGAGGGAAGATGTGCAGGATGCGGTCCAGGAAGTTTTTCTCGCGGCATACAGGAATCTGCGGTCCCTGCGTGACTGTGCTGCATTAGGCGGGTGGCTCGCGAGACTGGCAAGAAATCAGGCCGTAGATTATTTTAGGCGGACAAGGCCGACAGAAGAACTCACCGACGAGGTCGGATCTCCCCAGGAACGTACCGATGAGGCAGCTGAGGTACTCGCGGCAATCCGCAGCCTACCGGAAGCCTATTGCGAGACCCTGGTGCTGAGGCTCGTGGAGGGAATGAGTGGAAAAGAGATCGCCGAACGCACAGGCCTCAAGCCTGAGTCGGTTCGAGTGAACCTCAGCAGGGGAATGGAGATGCTGCGGCAGAAACTCGGCATCAATGGAGCGAAACAATGAACGAGCGTTACCTTTTCGAAATTTCCGGCACCGATACCGAGATTCAGAAGCTGGAGGGCCTGCTTCGCGGTTTTCGATACGAGCCCGGCGAGCCGCCCGAGCTTCCCGCTGCGAATGTTGTCGCTTTTAATAAGGTCCGGCCGTCGTGGACGCTCCGGGTGCTCTTCGCCGCTTCGGCCAGCCTCGTGCTTGTTTTGCTTGCCGGCGTGTGGCTCCGCAGCGGCGAAGTTCCTTCAGATCAAGCAGTTGCAGTCGAAGTTCCACAAAGTATGGCTCCACCATCTAAGCGGACGATTAGACCTGAGGCACACACAATTCCTGTCGTCGCGGCCCGTCCTGAGCTCTCAACAAAGGTTGTGGGACGTAAATTCAGACGCCCCCACCTGGTCCAGCCCTTGAGCAAACGCGGAAGGGAACTTAAGCCGGAACTCTCGGCAGAGGAACGGTACGCATTTGGTCAATTGATGCTCGCTCTTTCCATAACGGGCTCGAAACTCCGGATCGTCCGCGAGATGATCGGCGTTCCGGAGAGCACACCAACGACAGACAAATGACGTAATGACATTGGAGGATGAACTATGAGATTAACTTCGCTCAAGATAACTAAACTGTTGCTGACGCTCGGCTTATGCCTCACCGCACCCAGCGCTTACTCACAGGACGCCCGGCTGCACTTCGAAAGGCTCAACGGCCTCGAGACCAAGGCACGAGACGTCGTCGAAGTCAACGTTGACGGCAAATTGCTCGACCTTGCCAAGCGCGTAATGGCGAAGACTTCCGATCAGGACGCTAAGAAGCTGGCGACAGCGATCAACGGCCTCAAGGGCATATATGTGCGCGTTTACAACTTCGAAAAAGAGGGCGAATACAATATCGCCGAGGTTGACGAGATCCGTGCACAGCTTCAGGCCCCTTGGGAGAAGCTTGCTAATGTCCGAAGTAAGCGAAACAACCAGAAGGTCGATATCTTTACGATGTTCTCGGGTGACACGATGAGCGGTGTCGCGGTCGTCATCTCAGAAGCCAAAAGCGTGGCTCTTGTTAATGTGATCGGCCCGATAGACATCGATCTGCTGATCGAACTCAGCGGAAAGATGAACATCCCCCGTATCGACATCGAGGCCGACGGTACAAAGTCAAAGCCGAAGAACGAACTGGAGTAAACGAAATGAAGATCAAAAAGATCGTACTTTCGACAGTCGCACTCGGTGTTGTCTTTGCTGCCTTCGCCGCGATTCCGGCTACTGCGAAGCCGAATGAACTTGATAACGTCGCTCGCCATCTAAAAGCAAAATATCACGCAAAAAAAGTCCGGATGGGATTTGTGTGGCTCGCTCGGCTTGCGGTAAGGGTCGTCAAACCGGCAGGTGTGAAGAGCTTTAATGTAACGCTGTACGAGGATCTCAAATTTTCGCGTGACACGCTGGATCAGGAAATGCAGGCGGTCATGCGCGATTCATTTGGCCCAGAATGGACGTCCGTCTTTCGCATACGCTCGAGAAACAGCCAGCAGGCGTATATGTACATGCGCGAGGACGGCAAGAATATAAAGGTAGGGCTCGTTACCATCGACAAGGAAAGTGCCGCCGTCATTCGTGCGACATTCAGTCCTGAAAAGCTTGCGGAGTTCATTAACGACCCGAAGATAATGGGAATTTCGCTTGGAGAAGAAGACACTCGTGACAAAGGTCCGCACAAGACGCCGACCTTGGACCCGCCGACTGAAGAGCATTTTCAATAATATTAATATTGCCCATTCCGCCCCGGTCCATCCCAATTTGCAGTTAAAAGTGACCCTCCGGCCCTGGCCCGCGAGGGTCTTTCACCTCACCGTCCTCTCGACCCGTTTCTCCAATGGCAAAACATGCTAATATTCCCGAAAACCAATTTCAGGAGCGTTCATGAGAAACCAGTTCTTTCTGTCGATCTGTTTATTGACGGTTTTGGCGTCCTTGTATCTTGCGGCAGTGAATGTGGCAGCTCAGGATGACACCTGCTGTTTTCAGGCATTCAAGAATTGCGGGGTCTGCAAGGACGATCCCGATCCGGCAAAAAGGACCGAGAACGTGACGTACAACTGGTGCGGCGTGACCGGATACTACGGCCAAAACCCGAACTCG
The DNA here is from genome assembly GCA_964545145.1 of uncultured Chloracidobacterium sp. GTDB lineage: Bacteria > Acidobacteriota > Blastocatellia > Pyrinomonadales > Pyrinomonadaceae > OLB17. The sequence goes on from CAZJFB010000006.1 coordinate 52,576, forward strand.
CCCTCGGCGTCCGCAAAATTGAAGGCTTGTCAACAGTGTATTGACACTGCGTGTCCAGTAAAGGGCAAGGGAAACAAGGTTGAAGAAAAGCCAATAGACCGCAACTCGATAGTCCAGATCCGGCCCGAAAATTCAACTTGGTCGTGGTGCACAGGTACCTTTTCGTCAGTCTGGGTCGACGCTATGCCGCCCCGCGACGACCTGGTCGCGATGGCGGTGTTTGACGCCAACGGCCGGATGGGCGATCAGTATTCGGTAGGTGAGCGGGGCAAGTTTCCGGGACGTACGTGGGTGCTCTCGCCCGAAAACGCTGTTTACGGACAAAGATATCCGTGGGAGATCACGGTTTCGATGCCCGGCGCCATGGTTTCGCTCGAGAGCAACGCGAATCTCAGGCTGCCCTGTAAGACGCCAGAGAGCATCGGGGAATTGACCCGGTATCGTATCGAGCTCGCCGGCGGAAAGATGAACTGGTTCTGGCAGACGATCACGATGCAGCAGAATTATGACTTTCCAGAACTCTATGAGGTTGAAACGAAAGAAGCGATCGGTGGCGTCAAGGACGGGCTCACGTGGATCCGCGGCGCCGTGACCGCACCTCGCGATCGAACGGCCGCTTCGAACGTCTTTGTGAACGCAATGTATCAGCCGTACGTGGAACCCGAGCCCGAACCGCCGGGCGAACCGCACATTATTTTCGATACAAGCACGGCAGGTACTACGCGGGTCACGGTATATCGGGGTGAAGTTACGCTTAGGCCGACAAACAAGTTATTGAAGCCGGTAACCGTCCGCGCCGGACAGTCTGGCTCGGTCACGCGGACCTCTGTCAGCCCGGTAACTACGTTTGCGGGCAAAACAGGCGGCTCCTCGGCATTAATCGGATGTTACAAGGACACCAGTGCATTTGATCTGGACGGCTATCTGGAACGCAGTTCCCAGAACACGCCGGAACGATGCATCGCTTCATGCAAAGCAAAGGGCTTCAAATTTGCCGGTGTTCAGTACGGCGAAAGCTGCCTATGCGGCAATAGTTACGGCCGCTACGGCCCCGCGTCAAACTGCAATATGAGATGCACGGGCGACCCCGGCCAAAACTGCGGCGGATACTCGTCTAACGCTGTCTATTCGACCGGAGCAATCGAAAATACAACAGCTTCGCCCGGATGCGGAATCGGCAGAAGGTGGGCGATGACAAATGAATACGGTGCGAGATCGGTATGGACACGTGTCGGCGACAGCAGCGTTTTCGACGCGCTCTATTACTACGCTGACGGAAGCCGATATGCCGAAAAACCGAAGGTGACGCTTACCGGCCGCACCGTAACAGCCCGCATCGACTACGATCTTGGCCTAGGAAATTGCATTTACACGGGAACACTGTCACAAGACGGCCATACCGCAGCCGGGACATACACTTGTACTATCGACCCGGCCAAAAAGTCGAGATGGAGCGCTGAGATATTCTGCCAGTAGTGCGTGCCAAGCTCTTGGCACCATGCCGATCGATCATCAGCCGACCATGTGAGCGAAAGGCGTTTATTGCTCGGCACGGACATCGATGACGACTATCTCGGGCGGGACCATGAATCGCAGCGGCAGGATGCTGCAGCCGATACCGCTCGTGACCCACAGATCGACGTTATTCTGGCGCACATGGCCGTAAACGTATTTTTGTCCGTAGGTCGAAGGCACCATCGGCCTGCCGACGATCGGAAAGCGCATCTGGCCGCCGTGGGTGTGGGCGGCGAGCATCAGCTTGAGGTCGGGCGAGATCGACATCTCGCCTGAGATCACGGGTAAGATGTCGGGGCTGTGTTCGAGAGCGATGATCTGTCCTGGACCGGCTGCTTCGACAATGCTGCGAGCGTCCGCGGATGTCTTCTTCCAGCCGCCGGTTAGAGACAGGTGGTCTTTGAGACCCAGGATCCTGAGCCGAGAGCCGTCCTTTTCGATAACGGCAGCCTCATTTTGCAGCACACGATACCCAACGCGTGTAAGCTCGGCGGCAACCTTTGCATCGTCGTACCAGCCATCGTGATTGCCCAGTACGGCAAAGACACCATATTTGGCGTTGATCCCCGAGAGGTTGTCGGCGATCGTCGCCATCGGCATTTTCAGGCCGACCTGATGCACGGGTTTGTCCTCGACATTCTCGGAGACATAATCGCCAAGCATGACGACAACGTCAGGCTTTTGTTCGTTGACCTTTTGGACAACAAGACGGAGTTTCTCTTCATTGACGCCGTTGGAACCGCCATGAATGTCGCCAAGCGTCACGATCCTTAGGCCGTTAAAGTTTGCGTCCCAGCCTTTGATCGCGAGCGTTTCGTGGTTCACGACCAGTCTCTGAGGCTCAATGAAATAGGCGTAACAGAGCAGTGTAAAGAGCACTGCGCCAAGTGCAGGAAAAAGGTAAAGCAGTCGCCGGGACAATTGCATCAGACTCATCCGGTTAGTGGAACTATCGAAAATACTCACCCCAACGATCATCGACAAGCTTGACGATATCCTCCCGCGGTTCGACTTCCTTTGGATACCAGGGTTTCATTCTTGCGTCGATCACGATCGGGGCCGTGTAGCCGATGTGGTTGTTCTTTGTCGTAGTCTCGCGTGCGTAAATATCGCTCGCCGGATCAAATCGCGTCCACGTCGCCCAGAGGAATCTATCCTCGGACCGTGCGAATTCGATCTCGTCATGCAGAACGACCATCTGCCAGTCCTTAAAGGCATCGGCCGTCGCGACACGCTGAGCGAGCTCCTTGTCGTCCTCATACGGGACACCTTCTACGACAAGGCAGCCTCGGCAAAAAGGCTCAGCCGCCGTGATCCCCACGGGCAGGTCACCCCGAAATTGGGAAACGAGCTCTCTCTTCGCCTCGCCGACGCCCATTAAGATCGCTTTCGAGCCGAAATTAACCTTACCGCTCGCATAATCGAGCGTGTCGAACGCGGTCTGGCTGAAAATGTGAAGATCGCGGTGCCAGTCGACACGTGCGAGGATGTGCTCAAAAAGCGTTTTGAAGTCACGCAGGTCCTGTGGAGAGTCGGTCAGCAACAGGAATTTGGTGAGCGTCAATTGGCCTTCGCCGAGGATGCGAAAGCCGGCGGAAAGAGCCTCGCGGCCGTAGCGTTCGCGAACGACTGCCGCCGCGAGCGAATGAAATCCCGTCTGCCCATAGCTCCAAAGGTCGCGAACCGCGGGCATGACAAGCGGGAAAAGCGGCGAGAGCAATTCCTGCAGATAGTCGCCGATGTAGTAGTCTTCCTGACGCGGCTTGCCGACTACGGTTGCCGGCCAGATCGCGTCTTTGCGGTGAAAAACGGCGTCAGCGTGAAACACCGGATAGTCATGCTGCAGCGAATAATAGCCGTAGTGATCGCCGAACGGGCCTTCGGGGCGACGCTCGTGAGGCGGAACGCGGCCGCAAAGAGCGAATTCAGCCTCGGCGATCAAGCGATGAGCGTTTGCGCCGAGCGGGTTCGCCGCCGTCGTTATCTTGCCTCCGGCGAGAAGCGACGCGAGCATGAGTTCGGGCACGCCCTCGGGCAGCGGAGCGATCGCCGAGAGGATCAGCGCCGGCGGCCCGCCGACGAAGATCGTGACCGGCAGCGATTCATTACGCTGCTCGGCCTCGTAATAATGAAAGCCGCCGCCTTTGCCGATCTGCCAGTGCATGCCGGTCGTCGTCTTGTCGTAACGCTGGATGCGGTACATTCCGAGATTCGGCTTACGGTCGGCAGGGCTCTCGGTATAGACGAGCGGCAGTGTGATGAAATGTCCGCCGTCCTCATGCCAGAGCTGCAAAAGAGGCAGTTTTTCGAGATCGACGCCGGGCTGTCGCGCCTCGAGAACCGGGGCGTTACTGACGATCTTTGTGCCAAGTTTGGCCGCAGTGAAAGCGAGATCGCGAAATTCCCAGAGCTTGCCGAGCTTCGGAGGTATGAGAGCTTCGGCGGCATGTACGGCGCGTTTTACAAATTCGAGTGGTTTCGGGCCAAATGCGAGATCGATCCGTCGGGCCGTGCCAAAAAGATTGGTGACGACGGGAAAGGCCGAGCCCTTTACATTCGTAAAGAAAAGAGCCTTTCCCTGATCGTAAATTATCCGCCGATGCACCTCGGCGATCTCGAGATATGGATTTACCTCGGCCGTGATCTCTACGATCTCGTTCTCGCGGCGAAGCAGGTCGATGAAGGAACGTAAATTCCTATGCATTTAGGCGTAGTCGTAGAAACCCTTACCACTCTTCCGTCCGAGCCAGCCGGCATCAACATATTTCTTGAGCAACGGGCACGGACGATATTTCGGATCGCCTAGACCATCATGAAGTACGTTGAGGATCGCAAGGCAGACATCGAGGCCAATAAAATCAGCGAGCGTTAGCGGGCCCATTGGATGATTCATACCGAGCTTCATGATCTCGTCGATCGACTCTTTGGTCGCAACGCCTTCGTGGAGAGCAAAAACCGCCTCGTTGATCATTGGCATAAGCACACGGTTAGAGACGAAGCCGGGCGAGTCATTACACTCGACCGGGACCTTTCCGAGCTGTTCGGACAGGTCCTTTACCTTGGCATAGGTCTCATCCGATGTAGCGATGCCGCGAATTACCTCGACGAGCTTCATCAGCGGGACCGGATTAAAGAAGTGCATCCCGATCACCTTGTCGGGTCGCTTTGTGGTCGCGGCGATCTTGGTTATCGAGATCGACGAGGTGTTGGACGAAAGGATAGCGTCGGCGCCGCAGATCGCGTCCAGCTTTTCGAAGATCTCCTTTTTGATCTCAAAATTCTCGGTGGCGGCCTCAACAACGAGCGAACACGAAGCGAGTTCGTTGAGATCGGTCGTTGTCTTGATACGGCCGAGCACCTCGGCCTTCTGTTCCTCGGTCATCGTTTCTTTTTTGACGAAACGGTCGAGGCTCTTGCTGATATTAGCGATACCTCGTGCGACAAAGTCGGCCGAGACATCGCACATAATTACGTCAAAACCTGCACCGGCGGCAGTCTGGGCGATCCCATTCCCCATCGTTCCGGCACCTATTACACCAATTATGTCACTCATTTTCTTAACAGGACTTCCTTGATAAAAGTATGAAAAAGCTATGTTTAGAATAATCCATCGCAGAGATACAAAACAAACGAGCGCCGAGATTCGCGTCTCGACGCTCGCGGGTGCTGAAAGTGATATTCAACTATTGCCAACTATTCGGTGGAGGCGGCTGCGGCGGATTCCGAAACAGCGGCTGCTGTCCGCCGAGGTAGAATCGCTTGCCGTCGTCGCCGAAAAGGAACCACAGCCCGTAAACTCCGGCTGCAGTGCCAAGCGGGAATGAGAGGCACGCGATTATGCTTCCTACGATGCCCCAGATGCGGGCATTTGGCCTCTCGCGAAGCAGTTTGAAGCCGCCGATTATCTGCGGGAGCAGAAAGACAAGCGAAATAAGGAACAATACAAAGACCATGCCGATGAAAACGGCACCGACCATTTGTTCCTCACCACGCTTACCGCCGACAAGTATCGCGGAGCCGATCGCCCCGTAAACAATACCCAGGATAACCATTACAACCGCCTGAAGCCCACCGTGGGCCATCAGGAAAATACCGACCATCTTGTTATGTTCTTTAGCTGTCATTCGATCACCTCAAATAAGGCTGTTACCGTACACAAACATAGAACGATGGACAGGCCTCACCGGTTGCAACATTTCTGTCAGTCCCGTTCGACCGCCATCGCGACCGAGTTTCCACCGCCGAGGCAAAGGGCGGCGACACCCCGCTTCGCACCGCGCCGTTTCATCTCATACAAGAGCGTTGTCAGGATACGGCCACCCGAGTTGCCGATCGCGTGTCCAAGGGCGACGGCACCTCCGTTTACGTTTACCTTGTCCATATCGAGGCCAAGCTCCTTCATGACGCCAAGAGCCTGTACCGAGAACGCCTCGTTGAGTTCGAATAGGTCAACGTCCGCCATAGACCAGCCGGCCTTGGCGAGTACGTTCTGCACACCCTTGACCGGCGCCATCATGATCATCTTTGGCTCGATGCCGGACGACGCCCATGCTACGACGCGGCCGAGTGGTTCGATGCCGGCGGCAGCAGCATTCGCAGCCGATGTGACGACCAGAGCCGACGCTCCGTCATTAACGCCAGGAGCATTACCGGCCGTTACGGTACCACCGTCGCGCTTGAAGGCCGGCTTCAGCTTCGCAAGCGATTCTGCAGTGGTGTCAGGCCGGACGGGTTCATCATAATTGAGTACGATCGGGTCGCCCTTCTTCTGCGGGATCTCGATGGGTACGATCTCGTCGGCAAAACGTCCCGCAGCTTGAGCTGCCGCTGCCTTTTGATGAGAACCGGCCGCAAAATCATCCTGCTGCTCTCGGGAGATCTCGTATTTTTCGGCAACTACCTCACCCGTATTGCCCATATGCCAATTCTCGAACGGGCACCAAAGACCGTCGTGGATCATCAGGTCGGTAGCGACCTGATTTCCCATACGAAAACCATCGCGAGCTGTCTGGAGAGAGTATGGAATATTCGACATCGACTCCATGCCGCCGGCTACCACATACTGAGCGTCGCCGAGTTCGATCGCCTGCGATGCGAGAGCAACGGCCCGCAATCCCGAGCCGCACACCATGTTGATCGTGAGTGCAGAAACCTCGGGCGGCAGACCCGCCTTGATGGCCGCCTGCCTCGCGGGTGCCTGGCCGATGCCGGCTTGGACGACACAGCCCATGATGACCTCGTCGATCTTATCGCCGCTTACGCCCGCACGGGTAACCGCCTCTTTTATAGCGATCGAACCGAGGTCAGGTGCGGTAAAGCCTTTAAGAAGGCCCTGAAATTTGCCAGTCGGCGTTCTAGCCGCGCTGATTATCACTGCTTTGCTTGCATTAGACATATGAATATTTCCTTTGTTCTATTTATCCGGTCGTTAAATGTAAATGGTCTGATTCCAATGAGTGAAAGCGGTCGAATACGGCCTGGTCCAGTGCCTCACGATGATCAGGGTGTGCGATCTTTACCAGCTCGGCCGCACGCTGGCGGAGATTCTTGCCATACAGGTTGGCGACGCCGTATTCGGTCACTATGTAATGAACGTGAGCACGCGTGGTGACCACGCCTGCTCCCTGCTTGAGAAAAGGTACGATCTTGCTTTCCCCGCGAGCGGTCGTCGAGGGCAGGGCAATGATCGGTTTGCCTTCGTCCGAGAGCGATGCCCCGCGAATGAAGTCCATCTGGCCACCGACACCTGAATACTGCTTCATACCGATCGAATCGGCACAAACCTGGCCTGTCAGGTCAACTTCGATGGCACTATTGATCGCAGTCACGCGGGGATTTCGACGAATGACTGCACTGTCGTTGACATAGGCGATGTCGAGCATCAGCACCTGCGGGTTGTCATCAACAAAGTCATAAAGCCTGCGAGTGCCCATCACAAATCCCGCAACGATCTTGCCGGGATGTTTGATCTTGCGTTCGCCGGTGACCACTCCCATCTCGACGAGGTTGATCAAACCGTCCGAGAACATCTCGGTATGAACACCAAGATGCTTGTGTCCTGTCAGCGAGGCAAGCACCGCGTTCGGGATCGTGCCGATCCCCATCTGCAGCGTCGCGCCGTCATCGATCAACTCCGCGATGTTTCGCCCGATCGCACGGTCCGTTTCGGATAATTCGGGCATCGCCTGCTCGGGAAGCGGTTCGTTGACCTCTACGATCATATCAATGTCGCGGACGTCAACGAGCGCGTCACCGATCGTACGAGGCATCTGCGGGTTAATTTGGGCAACTACTATCCGAGCGGTCTCGACAGCCGCCTTGGCGATGTCGACCGAGACGCCGAGCGAACAAAAGCCGTGCTTATCCGGCGGCGACACGTGGATAAGAGCAACGTCCAACGGGAGCACACCCTTTCGGAATAACGCCGGTATCTCGGAGAGAAACACCGGGATATAGTCGCCGCGTCCTTCCTGGACGGCCTTTCGTACATTGCCGCCGACAAAGAATGCGTTTACGCGAAAGCTATCCTCGAGCTCCGGCCTGGTATATGGAGCGTCTCCCTCCGTGTGTAGATGAACGATCTCGACATTTCTTAATTCGTCGGCACGTGCGGTCATCGCCTCGATCAAATGTGACGGTGCCGCCGCAATTCCATGGATGAAAACGCGGTCCCCCGACTTGATCACATTGACGGCCTCGGCCGCTGAAACAACTTTTGTCATAAGCGTATTGCTACGATCCCCGGCTCAAACCCCGATGTCCTCATTCCATATTTCGGGATTGGCTTCTATGTAACTTTGCAGCATCATTGCACACTCGTCGGAATCGAGATCGATGATCTCAACACCATTTTCCGCGAGCCAGCCGATGCCGCCTTGAAATGTTCGAGACTCGCCGACTATGACCGTACCGATCCCGAACTGCCTGACCAATCCGCTGCAGTACCAGCATGGTGCCAGCGTCGTGGCGATAATTGTGTCGCGATAGCTGCTCTGCCGGCCCGCCTTTCGAAAAGCGTCAGTCTCGCCGTGGATCGAAGGATCGTCCTCCTGGACACGCCGGTTATGGCCGCGTCCAAGCAGCGACCCGTCTGCACTAAAGAGGGCCGCCCCGATCGGTATCCCGCCTTCGGCGAGGCCGATGCGAGCTTCGTCAAGGGCGATCCTAAGCAGCTTTGCGGGGTCGATGCCAAGTCTCATTAACTAAAATTCTATCAGTTTTGGTGACGAAGTTCAGGTCGGCTGCCGTCAGCCTGCTTGAGGGTCCCGCTCACCGTTCGTGGTGTGATAATCTTCCAGTATGTCGCAGATCCTTCATCCGGGTGATTTCCTTATTTTCCAGCTCGAGGCCGGCTATTCTCTCTTGCGGCTGCTCGGTGTCGACTCAGACGGCAGCGATAATGTCTGGCATATTGCGTCATATGAGGACCTGTTTTTTGACATCGACTCTGCCGAGACAGCGGCGAAGAATGTCGCCTCCCTCAAAAAGGGTTTAGCCCACGTTGCTCTCACTGATCGCGCATTCGAAAGTACCCAGGTCGCCAGGCTCGCAAACCTAGAACTCACAGAGGACGATCTCGCCCCGCTGACATCATGGCGAAATAACCCGGAACGCGACATCTCGGACCGGTCAATACGTCTTTTGCTCGGCCTTCGATGATCAACGCCCTTTTTCAGCCAATTGCCTTGTCGTTCGCTCAGTAACGCTGGCAGGAACGACATCTGTCGAATCTGCCTGTGTCAATTGGCGTTCACCACCCTTGGGAGGCTCGAGAAGCACATCGTTATTCTTAGGCTTCTCCCGCTTAAGGTACTTCCTGAGCTGAAGCGTTCTCCAAAGCGTCTGGATATGCCACATCGCCATGGCGAATAGCACTCCCGCAGTTACGTAGATCAGTGGGTGAGTGTCTGGACGAAACGCAAGCACGGCCCAAAGTAAGATCGCGAGCGTTAGTCCCGCCACTATGGACATCGAGCTTAGGACGATATTCGCGGTGATATGCTGCTCGGGCGAATGGGGCGGCTTTACCGGTTTTGAGAGGTCCGGCAGGTAGACGCCGCACTGACGGCAATAAGATTCGGGAGCCTGATCGGCCTTCCCGCATTTCGGACAGAACATAGTAGCGATACCGCCAGAAGAAGGAAGTTCGAATTAAAGCTTCCGACGCTTTATCTCACGTTCGATCATCTCCAATTCGCGGCTCATCTGTCCGGCTGCCGATGAGTTCTCCTCGGCACGTCGGATCAGATAGGGAACCGCGTCATGGACCGGGCCGTAAGGAACGTACTTTGTGACGTTATAGCCGCCTTTGGCGAGGACGTAGGAGATGTTGTCACCCATTCCATACAGCTGGGAAAAATGAATGTGCGGATGATCGGCGGAGACGCCCATTTCGTTCATCATCAAGGCAAGCTTTTGTGTGCTCGCCTCATTGTGTGTAGCGGCTACGAACGCCATGTCATCGTGATGCTTCATGCAGTATTCGACCGCGGCGTCATAATCTACATCGGTATCCTGGCGTGTCGGATGGATCGGTGACGGATAACCCATTTCCGCCGCCCTGTCTCGCTCTTTCTCCATGTACGCCCCGCGAACAAGCTTTACCGCGTAGAAATACCCCTCTGACTGTGCCTGGCGCCGAGCATCCTTGAGATGCTGCAGCCGGTCGGTGCGATACATCTGAAGCGTGTTGTACACGATCGGCCGTTCGCGGTTGAACCTTTCCATCATCTCGGTCGCCATGCGGTCGATCGCGTCCTGTATCCACGAATCCTCGGCGTCGATAAATACCGGCTGTCCGATCGAATATGCGTATTCGCATATCTCATTCACACGGTTATGGATCCTCTCGCACTTCGCCTGACTCTTGGCGTCGAGCTTCTTCTTACCGCTCATCCGCTCCAACGTCCCAAGCGGTGCGATACCGGTCACCTTGAATACCGAGAACGGTATTCTTGGATCGTCCTTTGCCCGCTCGATCGTGCGGATGATCTCGTCTTTGGTATTGTCAAAATCCTGTTCGCTCGACTTGCCCTCGACCGAGTAATCAAGGACGGTGCCGACGCCCGACCTCGCAAGCCTTTCGACCGTGCCCTCGCACTCCTCGATCGTCTCGCCGCCGCAAAACTGCCCGAATACGGTCGACTTGATCATTCCCTCGACGGGCAAGCCGATCGATAACGCAAACTTGGTCGCGCCGGTCCCAATTGCGTTAAGTACCGGCGAATTCAACATTTTGAACAGCCGATACTTTTCTTTAAGTTCTTTGTCTGATCTGTCCGCGAAAGCGGTAGCGGTATCCTGGAAGTCAAGTTTGAAATCCGTCATAAAAAGCTAACTTTATCATAGAGAACATTAAGATGACAGAGTCCGCAAGGGCGCGCGCCGATGTCTGCAGAATTGTTTCGTTCCCCCGATTCCCGTATCATAAAGGTTTTATTGGACATCGCCCGGAGCGGGCAGGACTATCATTATGAGCAAAGCGCTTCCTAAGAGGTCGGAGAATTATTCCGAGTGGTATAACGAGATCGTAAAACGGGCCGATCTGGCTGAGAACTCGGCTGTTCGCGGCTGTATGGTGATCAAGCCGTACGGTTTCGCGATCTGGGAAAAAATGCAGCGGGCGTTGGACGATATGTTCAAGGCCACCGGTCATCAAAATGCCTATTTCCCGCTCTTCGTCCCAAAATCCTTCCTCGAAAAGGAGGAGGAACACGCAGAGGGCTTTGCAAAGGAATGCGCGGTCGTTACTCACTATCGACTTAAGGCGAATCCCGACGGCAAGGGACTGATGGTCGACCCAAACGCCAAACTCGAGGAGGAACTTGTTATCCGGCCGACGTCGGAGGCGGTCATCTGGAACGCCTACAAGGGCTGGATCCAGTCGTGGCGTGACCTGCCGATCCTGGTAAATCAATGGGCAAACGTCGTTCGCTGGGAAATGCGTACCCGGATCTTTCTCCGCACGGCAGAGTTTCTTTGGCAAGAGGGCCATACGGCCCACGCCACCGAGCAGGAAGCGATCGAAGAGACCGAACGTATGCTCGGCGTCTATGCAGATTTCGTCGAGAACTGGATGGCAGTGCCCGTCGTTCAGGGCCTCAAAACGCCTAACGAACGCTTTGCCGGTGCCGTCGAGACGTATTGCATCGAGGGCCTGATGCAGGACGGAAAGGCTCTGCAGTGCGGCACCTCGCATTTTCTCGGCCAGAATTTCGCGCGCGGTTTCGATGTGCAGTTCGTCAACAAGGAAAATCAGCTCGAATATCCCTGGGCGACGAGCTGGGGCGTCTCGACGCGGCTGATGGGGGCTCTGATCATGGCCCACTCCGACGATCAGGGTTTGGTCCTGCCGCCTAAGCTGGCGCCGATCCAGGTCGTCATCATCCCGATCTACCGCTCGCCCGAGGATCTCGCGGCGATCAGCGAAAAGGTCGACCCGATCGTCTCCGAGCTAAAGGCCGCCGGCGTCTCGGTCAAGTACGACGACAGCGACAATCAACGCTCGGGATGGAAGTTTGCGGAGTATGAACTTCGCGGTGTTCCTGTGAGGCTCGGCATCGGAATGCGCGATCTCGAGAACGGCACGGTCGAGGTCGCACGCCGGGATACGCTGACCAAGGAGTCGCAGCCGCTCGAGGGCATTACCGGCCATGTCGTCTCTCTATTGGATGAGATCCAGAAGAGCATTTACCGGCGAGCGATGGCATTCCGCGAGGAAAATACTTTTGTTGTCGATACCTGGGACGAATTTAAGGCCCAGATCGAGAAGGGAGGCTTCATCATGGCACACTGGGACGGCACCGCCGAGACCGAGGAGAAGATCAAGGAAGAGACCAAGGCGACGATCCGGTGTATTCCGCTGGTTTCCACGATGGAAGCCGGGAACTGCGTCTATTCCGGCAAGCCGTCGGCTAAGCGAGTCGTCTTTGCCCGAGCATACTAGGGACGAAAGCCGCGGAATGCCTTGCGTCCCAGGATTCAGAGTGAAAAAGTACGAGCTTGCGTCCCAAAATTCTTAGTCCGCGAAGCGGACGGCAGAGAATAGCCCCGGGCTTGAGCCCGGGGTAAGGCGACCACTCAGTTTCCCTTGAGCCCGCGTTGCGGGCGACAGCTGTCAACATTTTGCGTCCCAGGATTGAGAGTGAAAAAGTGACAAAGTGAAAAGGTGAAAAAGTGAAAAAGTGAAAAGGTGAAAAGGTGATAAAGCTGCGTCCCAAAACTCTTTACCCTCCGTTTCTTTTCGATCCGCTCTCTTTTCTCCGAGTCCATCCTCATCG
>CAZJFB010000007.1:0-20798 GCA_964545145.1 uncultured Chloracidobacterium sp.
GTGCAGATGTTGTCCTTGATAGCCACGGCCATTCCGCCCAATTTCGAGCCGGGAACCGCGTCGAGTTCGGCAGCACGTGCGAGTGCGTGCTCACGCTCGATCGAAAGGAACGAGTTGAGTTCGGGATTTAGCCGCTCGGCGGCGTCAAGAGTTTTTTCGATCTCCGAGACAATAGACATAAATACTTGAAAATAAACCGTTAACGCTATTTGGATGAGACGCCGTCGAGCAGCCACGAGTCGTCCTGCTTAGCCATATTTGCGGTCACCTCTTGTTGGACCGTCCGCTGATCGTCACGCCAGTAAAGCTGGATCTGCAGATCGACCTTGGTCGGCGTCGCAGCCCGGCATTCGCCGATCTTGAAGGTCCTCGGAAAGTCGGAGGACGCCGTAAACTGGTCGATCTCCCCTTCGCCCGATCTTGCCAGGACCTCGTAGTACCTGGGCGTGAGGAAACGCTCGCGCATCTTCAAATTTTCCGCCGTCGGCCGCATGTCGTTACCGAAATGGAACGAGTAAAACTTCTTGGCTGAGTCGCGTGCCTGAGTGCACTCAGCCGTCTCGAGGTTTGGGACGCCGCACCCGAAATTTGCCACAGAGATCACCGAGATCACGAGAAATATCAGTTGGTTTCGCCCTCTGTGTCCTCTGTGGCTGATCCTCATAAGACCTTTGGCACCTGAAAATGGCCCGCGACACCGGCCGGAGCCTGGGACAAGGCGGCCTCCTGGCCAAGCGAACTACCGGCAACATCCTCGCGGATGGAATTGGTTGCCTCGCCCTCGGCGGTCAGGCCGCCAAGCATCGGCTCTATGTCGCCGATGTCGAGTTCATTGAGCTGTTCGACGTATTTGACGATATTATCCATCTGCGGCGTGTAGATCGCGACCTCATCGTCGGTGATCTCGAGATGTGCCAGTTTTGCTACCTTTCGTACATCCATACAGTTACTAAAAATGCGTTCAGCGATGGGCGGTCCGATTCGCAAGAGATACAGCCGCCGCCTCCAAAAAACTCTCTCTCAGCCCCGGGTCGCCGATCTTCCCGGCCGCCTCGACGATCGAGTTTGGGATAAGATACGACGAATCGGACGGTTTCGTCTTGATCGGCCTGCGGCTGGCGATAGCGAGTGTATCGATGCGAAATTCGATGAACCTTACGGTACCTTCGCCCAGCCTGCCGTTAAGCCTCGCCAAAAGCTGCGGCGCAAGCTCCTCGAGATGCCGCTGCCAGGTCAGGTCCTCGACCGCAACGGTCAGTCGGCCCCCGGAAAACTCGACAGCCGCGGTGCGCTCGCTCAGTAGCTCTCCGGCGGTGCGCTTCCACGCAGCGAAAACAAGTGCCTCGATGGCCGTGTCATTAATGCCGAGGTCCTTTAATACAGGTATAAGTGCCGCAAAGAGCTGATCCATTTGTCATTCGCCGACGATAAACTATCATTTTAGACGAGATGATCGAACTTCCAAAACTAATACTCGCGTCTGGCAGCCCGAGGCGGGCCGAGATACTGACATCGGTCGGATGGGAATTTACAAAGCATGTCGCGGACATCGACGAGAGCGAACGGATAGGTGAATCTCCCGAGGACTACGTTATTCGCCTCGCCCGCGAAAAGGCCGGTGCGGTGGCCCACCAATATCCCGGTGAGATAGTGCTCGGTGCCGATACGACGGTCGTAATAGACGGCGGCATCCTTGCCAAGCCGATCGACCTCGACGACGCTCGGCGGATGCTCGGCCTGCTCTCAGGAACCTGGCATGAGGTCCTCACCGGCGTCGCGCTCGCGCGTGACGGCGATGTTGCAAGCGGCATTCAATCAACGCGGGTCAAATTTGCATCGATGAGCGCGGATGAGATCAATTTCCTTGCAGAACGCGGAGACCCTCTGGACAAGGCAGGCGCCTATGCGGTCCAGGCACAGGCGGCATTATTTATCGAGGGGATCGAGGGCGATTACTGGAATGTGGTCGGGCTGCCGGTGAGCCTGGTCTATCGCCTGTACGCAGAACTATAGGTTTGGAATAACAAAAGGCGAGGCCGCTGGGCCTCGCCTTCGTAATATTGTATTTGCCCGATCACAGCAGCCTGTCGATCAGTTTTGAGATCGGGCCCGTAAGGTCATATTTCGGGTCGAGTCCGCCAAACGGTTCGACCGACGGGCGGCCTTGTTTGTCGAGAACGACAAATGAAGGCACCTGCTCGACCTCGTATTTACGCATAACTACTGCACCGTCAGAGTCGCGAAGGACGGGCATTGTCAGTTTCCTGTCGAAAGCGAATTTACGAACGTCCGCGTCGCCGGCGAAATTCTTCGACTTGGGATCTGTCGAGTCGGTAGTAACAAAATAAAATACGACATCGCGGCCCGCGTATTTCTTAGCCAAAGCGTTGGCAAAATCCGCCTGCTTCGCCGAAAGCGGCAGCCACGCGGCACCTACCGCAAGAACGACCACCTTGCCCTTTTGAGCCTCGACATCAACGCGGACGCCGTCAATAGATCTCAGCACGGTCTGCGAGAATGCCGCGACCGAGAACGTCAGCGTGAGTACAATTATTGAAATGAAACCCTTTAGAGTATTCATAGTTTTGTGAAACGCGGACGAGTCACGCGTCTCACTTTGGTTTAGATGCAAGTTTGAGACCAGACTACTGCTTTCGATTAAGAATGACGTTATCGATCAGGCGAACGTCACCGATAAAGGCCGCAATGACGATCAGGGCCTCGTTATCTCCAATCCTGTCAATAGGTTGCAGTGAATCGCGGTCGACCACATCTACATAATCGAGTCGGGCCGCCGGCTGGGCCGCCAGACGGTTTCTGACGATCTCGGTAAGATCTGACGCATTTCGTTCACCTTTCTTGAAGGCAAGTTTGGCTTCGCGAAGCGATTCTATGATGACGGCGGCCTTTTCGCGCTCCTCGGGCGACAGCAAAGTATTTCGTGAGGACATCGCGAGGCCCGATTCTTCGCGAACGGTCGGGACGACGACTATCTCTGTCTCAAAGCCAAGATCGAGCGTCAAACGCTTGATCACGGCGACCTGCTGAGCGTCCTTTTGCCCGAAGAAGGCAAGGTCCGGCCTGATCGTGTTGAAAAGGATCGTGACCACGGTGGCTACGCCGCGAAAATGACCAGGCCGAGAAGCTCCCTCGAGCCTGTCGGTGACGCCCTCGACATTCACATACGTCGAAAATCCAGCCGGATAGATCTCGTCGGCATCCGGAGCAAAGATGTAATCGACATCGTACTCAGCGAGCATCGCCGCATCGGCGGTGAGATCGCGAGGGTATCTCTCAAGGTCGGTGCTGTTGTTGAACTGAGCCGGATTGACAAAGATCGACACGATCAGGATATCGCATCGCTGGCGAGCCTCTTTTACAAGCTCGAGGTGCCCCGCGTGCAGAGCACCCATAGTTGGCACGAACGCGACCGACTTAGCCTCGCGACGTAGTTTACGCGAGATCGAGAACATTCGTTGTCGGCGGTTGATGATCTCCATCCCGCTTTAGCCTTTTGCGCCCATTTCTTTCAGTGTCTCTTCTGTTAGCCCGTATGATTCCTGATCGTTGGGATATGCCCCCGACTTAACGTCGGCGGACCACGCGTGGATCGCGTCGGTCATGACCTGGCGAAGATTTGCGTACTGCCGGACAAATCGCGGCTGGCGGCCAAAGGTCATTCCCATCAGGTCGTGAAGCACAAGTACCTGAATATCGCAATCGGCGCCGGCCCCGATACCGATAGTAGAGATCGAGAGCTCACTAGAGATCATCGCGGCGACCTCGCGGGGAACGAGTTCGAGGACGATGGCAAACGCACCGGCCTCCTCGAGCAGTTTAGCGTCCTCGATAAGGCGTTTTGCCTGTTCGGCGGTCCTGCCCTGGACGCGATAGCCGCCCATTTTGTAGACCGACTGCGGCGTCAGGCCGATATGCGCGACGACCGGTATCTCTTCGTCGACAAGCCGCCGGACGAGATCGACCCGGTTTCGCCCGCCCTCGAGCTTGACAGCCTCGGCACCGCCGTACTTCATCAGACGGAGTGCGTTCTTTACGCTTTCATTCTCGCTGATATGGTAAGTCCCAAAGGGCATATCGGCGACAACCATTGCCCTCTCGGTACCGCGTTTGACCGCGATGCAGGCCGATAAGATCTCGTCGATCGAGACCGGGATCGTGTTACCGTAGCCGTGTATGACGTTGCCGATACTGTCACCGACCAGGACGATATCGACACCGGCCTCGTCAACGATGCGGGCCGTCGGATAATCGTACGCGGTCAGGCAGACAAGCTTCTCGCCGCGTTCCTTGGCGGCGCGGATCGCCGGCAGGTAAACTTTACCCTCTTTGTCGGGTTGCAGATAAGCCATAAAATTGCCTCAAGTCTAGCCTTTTGCGATGGTTAAGTCTAGCAATTTTGCGGCTTGCGCTGATTCGGCATCGGCAGGAGCGATGTTGTGAGGCAAAGCGATCCGTGCATTGGGATTCCATCGCTGGACCTCGCTTTTGTCGTCCACGTCTTTGAGAATATCTGCAATTTCGGTATTCAGGACAGGATGGACGAAATTCGGGGCGATCTCAGCCAACGGTACAAGCACGAATTTGCGTAAATGCAGCCGCGGGTGGGGAAGCGTCAGGAACTCGGTATCCATCTTCATATCGCCAAAAAAGAGGATATCCAGATCCGCTGTTCGCGATCGTTTTACAGTCTTGTCGCCGCGGTCGAGCAGATACTCGATACGCAGCATTCTGGCCATCATTTGGGTGGGACTGACGTTGGTGACCCGGATCTCAGCGACCATATTGAGAAATTTTGTGTCGCTGTTGATCTCGAGCGGCTCGGTCTCATATATCGCGGACAGCTTGTGCACGACAAAGCTCGCCTCCATAAGCCCGCGCACGGCCATCAGGAGATTGCCGGCCCGGTCACCGAGATTGGACCCGAGGCCGATGAATGCAGTTGTAAAATCTGTGTCCACTAGGATTTGCACGAACATTCTCAGGGCAATCGCATCAGATTGTCAATGTCTGAGCATTTACAAAACCGGGTTTCAGTGTTTCAATAAGACGTACGATTTTTGACACCAGCAATGTCTCTCCACGACATTCGGGCGGATAATGCGTCTCCGTCCAGACAAAACCTGACGCCAAACGGATGCCGCGAAGAAGATTCCGACACAGTCCGCGTTTTGAGTCCTCAGAAGACCATTCTTTTCAGGAATATCTCCTAAATCAGCCGACACAATCGACAACTCGTACAGAGTTGCTGCGCCTTATTCGCGGCGGCGAGGACACGTATCTCGAACTCAAGGTCAAGCTGTCAAACAGCGAGCGTATCGCTCAGGGCATAGTTGCGTTGGCAAACACCGACGGCGGCACGATCATATTCGGGGTTAACGATCAGCTGAGGATCGAGGGCGTGAGCAATCCCGAGTGGGTGCAGCAGGAGTTGATCCGCATCTGCCGAGACGAGATCGTCCCGCCGGTCGTACCGATCATCGATACGATCGCCTTTGACAGCGGGAAGCGTGTGGTCGCTCTCGACGTGGACGGCCGTCGAAGGCCGTACAGGACGCGAGACGGTAGATTCTATCTCCGCTTTGGGGCCGAGAAAAGGGAAGTCTCACGCGATGAACTCTCAGCGTGGCTCGACGAAGTGCGCCCGCTCGGGTTTGAGAATATTCCGTTGCAGACGGTGACCGAGGACGACTTTGACGACGCGCTTCTGTGGAGCTTTGCGACAGGCTTTGACGACAACGCCCCGAATATCAATCTTTACCAAACAAGCGATTTCCTGCGAAAGGACCTCTTGCTCGCCGTCGGTAACACGGACGAGTTCTTTCCGACGGTCGCGGCGGTACTGCTATTTGGCAAGAATGACCGCGTACCCGAACTTCTGCCGCGCTCGAATATCACCGTTGCCCGTTTTTCGGGCGATAACGGCAGCGCCCAGCTCATCGAGGCGGTCGAGGTCAAGGGCAATATGCTCACGCAGTACGAGTCGGTACTTGCTTTCATCCAGCGATATGTCGATCTGGCGAAAGAGCGGCCGAAGAAACGGCTCGCACTCGTTACCGATCCGGTTGTCCAGGCACGCAGCACGTATCATTTCTACTCGGTCGCCGAGTGTCTTATCAACGCTCTGATACATCGCGACCTCGCGCTTAGAGAGATACGCACGCGGATCAATATCTACGACAACGCTATAGAATTCGTGAATCCGCGTCGGACAAACGGATTTTCGCCGCCGGCATCGCGGGCTATACGTTACGGGATCACCCAGCGGCTAAATCCGCAGATAGCGGCGATCTTTACGCGCCGCGAATACGGCATCAACGCTCCGCACGGTGGATTGCCGATGGTCCTGCGGCAGTCGAACCGCTTCTCAGGCCGCAAGCCGGAGATCTATATCGCGAATGACGAGTTTAAGGTTAAGATATTTGGCGTGTAAGATTCATTGATGCCTGAGTCCAAACAACAATTGGTATCGATCGTATTACCGGTCTATTGCGAGTCAGCGACGATAGGTTCGCTGTTGGGCGATATTCGGTCGAAATTGTCCGGGCTCGGGATCGAATACGAGTTCGTGCTGGTCGATGACGGCTCGACCGACTCGACCTGGGCGGAGATCGAGAAACTGCAAAAGGAATATTTGATGCTCCGGGCAGCACGTCTAAGCCGGAATTTTGGCAAGGACCTCGCTTTGTGTGCCGGGCTGGAAATGGCACGCGGTGACGCCGTCGTTGTGATGGATGGCGACGGTCAACATCCGCCATCGCTTCTACCGGAAATGATCCGTTTGTGGCTCGATACCGACGTTGAGATAGTCGAGGGCGTTAAGACGCATCGCGGTAAAGAAACGGTCTTCAACAAAATAAGTGCCGGTATCTTTTACATGATGTGGAACAAGCTTTCGGGCTTTGAGCTCCGAGGCGCGTCGGATTACAAACTGCTCGATCGCCGTGCGGTGGACGCGTATCTCCGAATGAACGAGCGGCATGTCTTTTTCCGCGGGATGACGGCATGGCTAGGCTTCAGGACGGCTCAGCTACCGTTCGAGGTCGCAGAACGCACCGGCGGCCGTTCGGGCTGGTCGCTCTTTAAGCGGGTGAAGCTGGCGATCGACGGTATCTCGGGCTTTTCGTCGCTGCCGCTTCAATTGGTCACTTTGGCGGGGGTCGCGTTCTTTTTCTTTTCTTTGATCTTTGGGATCTATACCTTGGTGCTCCAACTCTCAGGACACTCGGTCAGCGGATTTGCGACGGTTATCTTACTGCTCCTTTTCGTTGGCAGTTTGCTGATGATCAGTCTCGGCATAATCGGTATCTATCTGGCGCGCATTTACGAGGAGATCAAACACAGGCCGCGTTTCGTTGTCGCCGAGAGGATCGGCCAGGGTGAGGGATCGGCGGCGGCCGAAAGTTCCGCCCGCTCCGGATCAGCAAAATGACATTCAGCAACTTTCCAAAAAAACGACCGGAACTTCCGCCGGCGTACCAGGCCATCTACGCCGAGCAGTACAAGGAGAACCGCGAAGGCGGGTCAAAGGCCGCAGGCCTGGCCCAAAAGCTCGAGAGCTGGATGCATCGCAAGGTCGCGGCTGATGTTGTTTCCGGCCCGGACAGGTCGACACTTGAGATCGGAGCCGGCACACTCAATCAACTAAAGTACGAGCCGCACGCGAGACCATACGACATTATCGAGCCGTTTCATTCTCTATTCGAATCGTCACCCGACGCCGAGAGGATACGGAATATTTACGACGACATCTCGGAGGTACCTGCTGATACAAGATACGATCGAATAACGTCGATCGCTGCTTTCGAGCATATTTGCAACCTTCCAGAGGTAATTGCCCGGGCGGCTTTGATGCTGACAGACGGCGGCTGCCTGAGGTGCGGCATTCCGAGCGAGGGCACGATAATGTGGAAACTCGGGTATACGTTCTCGACCGGGTTGGAATTTCGCAGGAAGCACGGCCTCGATTATGAGGTCCTGATGCGGCACGAACACGTCAATACCGCAAAAGAGATCGAGGAGGTCCTTGACCACTTTTTCGAGCTAAAAGGATGCAGCGTATTCGGCATTGCCCGGTCGATCTCGTTCTATCAGTATTTTGAATGTACGCGTCCCAGGGCCGGCCGGTGCGAAGAGTATCTTGCCTCGATCGCCTAATTGGCGGCGGAACGGATCATTCCCAGATCGAAGATCACCAGAAAATTATCCTGATCGAGCGGGCCGCTGCCTGTATTGAGGACGAGCAGCCGACGAGTGTCCGCCGCGCTCACAATGGCAAGTCCGGATGGATTTTTCAACGAATATCGCGGGTCCGGACGCAAAGATTCGATGAAAGCGCCTTCACTCGAAAACGCCAGCAATTGCGAGCCGCCAGGATCGGTGACTAGGATGCGTTTTGTCGCGTCGTCAACGATCAGGTCGGGATAGCTTACCTCACCCGCCTTCCACTGCTGGACAGGGACAGCCTTGATGAACTGGCCCCCGGAGTCAAAGATCTGGATGCGCCGGTTGCCGGTGTCCGCAACGAAAACGGACTCTCCTGACAAGGCGATGCCGGTCGGATCATTCAACTGTCCGTTACCGGAGCCCGAAACTCCAAAAGGCTCAAATCTGTCATCCTTCGGCAGGTACCTGACAATACGATTTCGTCCCTGGTCGACGATAAAGACCTGGCCAGCCTGTCCGATCGCCAGATCTCGCGGCCCGTAAAAACCGGTATCCGGCCCGCGCCATTCACGGTCAAATGATCCGTCCGGCCGAAACCGCAACAGTTTGTGGTTGCCGGAATCGGAAACATAAATATTCCCGGCATTGTCGGCAGCGATGCCGTGAGGTTCCTTTAGCTCGCCCTCTTTTTCGCCCAGCGATCCGAACGAGGTGAGAAAAACACCTGATCGGTCAAATTTCATGATGCGTGCGTTTCCCGTATCGGCAACGACGTAACCGCCATCCGAAAGTGCCGCAATTCCCCTGGGGCGAAGGATCGTACCGGCCAGCGGAGCTCCGAAGGTGTTTGCCGGCGGCCCCGTACGCGTCTTGTAAAGGACGAATGGGATGTCCTTCACAAACATCTCGCAGTCGGTACACCTCTCCTCACCGCTCAGGACAAGAGCGTCAACCGGCGGCCGCTTCATCGGGGGAAGGCGGACGAAGTTCGTCAGGTCAACGCCCAGAGAGATCGCCTGCCAATAGGCATGATAATAGAACTGATCGACGAGATAGATGGGGCGTTCGGGGCGCTCCATCGCGGCGGCAAAGACCTTGGGGAAATTGGCGTCGAAATACCCTAGCCGGTTCGGGCCGCGTTCCCGGAAACTGATCTGAAACGTTATCGCCTGCAATGCGGTTGCCGCCACGATCACGCCGAGCACAGCCAGCCGTTTCGCGCCAAACCCGCCATTTGCCGATGTGTCTCGAGAGAAAATTAAACCTAGAGCGGGCAGCGTCATTGCAAAAAGGAAGACAGGGAACGCCGCGAGCCGCAGCATATGAAAATCGTCCTTGGTAAAGGACGCCGGTATTACTGATACGATCAGGCCGTAAACCACGTAGCGCATCCATAGATCCGAACGATACTTCCAGGCGATCGCCACCAGGCCGATAAGCAACAGGATCAAAGTAACTGCGAATACCGGAGCCGTCTCGGGAATATGGTGACGCTCGTTCAGGTCACCAATGAAGAGCAGGCGATTCGGACTGATATTCGCCATATAATGACCGAGGAACTCGGAAAATATTTGGCCGTAGGATTTATCAGCGGAAATATAACCGACACTGAAACTCAATCGGCCGGTCAGCGCATCGGGGTTTCTGAGGTGAAATACCAGCATCGGCACCAGGGTCACCGCATACGCGATCCAGGCCAAAAAGACGCTTTTGAGCTGCCTGAGATTCGAAATGAAAAATACAAGCCCTAATGCGAGAAGCGGCCCGAGAAGGCGACCGATCGAATAAGTGTAGGTCGTTAGTGCGAGTGAAATAGCGATGCACGCAATGTCCGCAATGGACCACGACTCCTTGCGAGACGCCCGGTAGAGTGCGTAGAGCAGAAGTGCCGCGGTAAGCGGATACATCGAGGCAGAAAACGCCAAACGGCTCATCTCGAACAGCCAGGGCGTCGTCAGCGCCGAAAGAAATACAAGGATACCGATCGATACGCTTCCGGCGATCCGCCTTGCAAGCAGGCCGAGTATAAGAGCGGCAAGAAAGATCGCGGCCGCACTCAGCCCGCGGGAAAGCGTAACGCTCGGCGGAAAAACAAAATAGAGGGCCGCCAATGAATAGATCTGTGTTGGCTCGACGTAACCAAGATAATTCAACGGTGCAGGCAGCGGAAATACGGGGAAATAGAGCGGCAATTTGTGGCCGAATTCGCCCTCACCTCGTTGTTTGAGGGTGTACGCGTTATAGGAAACTGCCGCCTCGTCGATATAGAACCCGGGCGGGTTGCGGTCGATCCCGCGGATGTACAGCAAAAAGGCCGGAATGAGAACGGCAATGACGATCAGCCCTCGCGAAAGTTTCGAGAGCCTTGAAAATCGTTCTGTGAGAAACGTTGCCGGCCCGCTCACTTTGTCTTTTTGCTTCCGAGGTCAAAGGTGGTTATACCGGCAACGCCGGTGTTTAGCACAAGCAGATGGCGCTTTCCACCGACAGTCTGTATCGCCAGCGAACAAGGATTGTTAAGCCGAGCCTCGCCCTCAGGCTTAAAGCCTGTTGTTTGAGTGCCGTCCGGCTTGTAGCCGAGTATCTCGTTCGTCTTGCCGTTGCTGACGTATAGTGTCTTTGACGCCGCGTCAAAGGCTATGTCCGGGTAATGCCCGCCAAAACGCTCCCACGACGGGATCTCAAATTGGCGTCCGAATCTGCCCTCAAGGTCAAAGACCTGTATTCGGCCATTGCCTGCATCAGCGACAAAGATCATTCCGTCACCGATCTCGATGCCCGTCGGCTCGCTGAACTGGCTTTCGCCATTGCCGGCCGATCCCCAGGTCTGAAATGTCTCAGCCGCCGGGTCGAATTTTGCAATCCGAGTTCCGCCCTGATCGATGATGTACAACATCTTGTTGGGGCCGAAGATCAGGTCGCGTGGGCCGTAGAATCGGTCCTGCGGGCCGGTCCATTCCTTGTCAAATGTCCCATCGGGCCGGAATCTGACAAGCTTGTGCTGGTCGGCGTCGGTGACGTAAACGTTGCCGGCGGCGTCGACCGCGACCCCGTTCGGCGCGATCAATTGACCCGGAGCGCTGCCCTTCGCGCCGATCGATGATAGGTAGGTTCCCGATGCGTCGAACTTCTGGATCCGCGAATTTCCGGTGTCAGCGACATAGATGTTACCGGACTGGTCGAGAGTAATGCCGCGCGGCCGCGAGAACTGGCCCGGCCCGCTGCCTTCACCGCCCTTAAATCCATTCGCAACCGGTACGCTGGCCGGGTCTGACAACGACGGGCTGTCCGAAACCGGCACATTCAGGGACGCCGGGACCTTATATATTTTGATGTTGGCGTACTGCTTCTTATCGTCGTTGAATACCTGCGGGAAGTATTTCGCGATCATGTCCTCGTTCGGGTTCTGAATAAAGACCTTTGACGAGCGGACCATGTCATCAACGGCGATGTAGCCGATGTTGTTCTCCTTGAGAAGCCTGTAGAACTCGGCCGGATCGCGCATTTCGAACAGGTTGCGGACCAACGTCTCGCGCTTGGTCGTATCGTAGCCTGCGCCCCAAGCATAATACGGATCGCCAAAGAACAGTTTTCGCCCCGCGAGCAGGATCTGATGATTGATGTACCTATGTGAAAGAAAGATCGCCGACGGTTCCGTGTTGGCCTTTGCCCACTCTATCAGGTCGTCATCCTTGTACTTCATGTGTATAAAGTACGAATTCCAAACCGGAACGAGATCAATGGCACCTCCGATCGTTATTAGTATGGTCAGCACGACGGCAGCGATGCGAGAGGGAATGGTGGTCGAACCGGCTTTGAGGCCCCATAGCTTGACCAGAGCATAGCCGACATACACATTGGCGATCACAAGCCATACGTTCAGGAACTTGTGATTAGCGAGCACCTCCTCGCTGAATCGAAAACAAAAGGTAAGCGGGAATAGGATGAATATTGCTGCGAGAAATCGCCGCTGCAGACCAGATGCAAAATAGAGAGCGATGGCGAGCAGCACCCACTTGAAGCCAAATGTAAAGAATATGTAGTACAGGACATCGAAGAATCCTGCATTATCGATGACGAATCCCCATCGAAACATCGAATATCCCGGCTCACGCAGGCTTCCAGTGGTCAGGAATATCACCTGCGGCAGCCCGACGACGCCGGCGGTTGCGGCTAACGCGATCATTTCCTTCTTCAACGGGAAGAGCAGGAAGCACACCGCGAGGACCAGTGCCGCCGAAAGATAAACGGGCCCATTCCAAAGAGGCAGCAGGCCGAGGATAAGTCCGCAAAAGATAAATGCAGGATACTGCCCAAATCTCGCCGCATTTTCGATGACCGGTGTCTGGGGCGAGGTCGCGCTCTCTTCCTCCTGATCGGCTGGCTCAGATTCCGCATCTTCGATATCTTCACCCGGAGTTTCTTCAGTCAATTCTGAACCGGTTTCGCTATCAGGCTCGGGCCTGTCTTCGACAGCAGTCTCAACGGACAACTCTGCCTGGCCGGACGCCTCTGCCTGCAAGTCGGCGGAGGCCTCAATAACCGGTACGGGCTCGAGTTTCTCGCGATATCGGATAAAGAGGAAAATTACAACAAGCAAAAAGAGAGCAATAGAACTCGTGAAGTGCCGTTGATTAAGAAAGACGTTTTGTGACCAAACGCCCCAGTCCTCACCCCGGTACGGTAGGCCGGAGTTGAGATACATTGTCATCTTCGACAGCTTATCCATCACTGCCGAGAACGACGGATTAGCGACCAAGAAGGGGATGAACGCTAGTGATCCCTGGAAAAAGAACAGGACCGCTCCGATCCGGCCCGCCACCCGCGATCTGAAAATGAGCGAGCCGAGCGTCATTACGAGGACAAGCAAAGAGGTGAGCGACAAAATGCTCAACAAGTTATTTGCCCACGCGGGATTCAAGCCCAGGTATTCAAAATTGCCGGCCTGGAAATAGAAAAGGAAGTGATATCGAATTCGCTCGCCCGAGAAATGCGGATACTCCGTCGGGAAGTTGTGCCCCAGCGCAAACGACTGCATGATCGACACGGTCGAGCCGAAATCAGGGAACTGATGGTGGCCGAATGAGATGTTGTCGTCGGTCATGGTGAATGTGCGAAACATCATCCACCACGCAAATACCAGGAAGCACCCGACGAAAGCCCAGTCCCAACGCTTAAAGACAGACTCGCCGGTGTCGAGTGTGGTCGATGCGTTACTGCCGCCGCGGTTCAGGAAATAGACGAGCCCGCCCGCCGCAACAAAGAACGCGAGATTTCCCGAGAACATCGGCGTTGACGAACCAGCCGAAGCCAGCGCGACCAGGTATGTGAACCAACTGCTAAAAAGCAGGCCGCATAGAAACGCCGATGCCCAGCGGTGGGGTGCCGACAGGAACGGCATAAAGCGCCGGCCTATCGCATCTCCGACCGCGATCATGAGAGCCAAATAGACTATTGCAAGCACGAAGATGATTCTACTTTAAGTGAAATTTGGTTGCCAACCGGGACAAGGTTCGATATGACTTATTCGAGGCGCGTACTTTATGCTATCTTTCACAATTTGAGATAACTGCAGCGACATTTCATATCCAGCGGCAAATGACAGTGATCCGACATTCACACCTTGATCCCGGCGATAACTCCCGCAAACCAAAATGCTGATCGATCTCTCACCGCTCAAAGAGTCCCGCGATTATCGTCTGCTATTCCTCGGCCAGCTTATCTCGTTCTTTGGCTCGATGATGACGTTTATCGTCGTCCCGTGGCAGATGTACCAGTTGACTCAATCGTCGGCGATGGTCGGTTATATTGCACTGGCTGAGTTTGTGCCGATGTTTTGCCTTGCATTCGTCGGCGGTGCGCTTGCCGACTACGTTGATAAGCGAAAGATGCTTCGGCTGACGGAGATCGGTCAAACACTACTGACCGGCGTTTTGCTTGCGAATTCGTTTCTTCCGCAGCCCCTGATCTCGGTCTTGTTTATCGCCGTTGCTCTTCACGCGGGACTGGCGGCGTTGCAGCGGCCGGCCTTCGAATCATTTATACAAAAGGTGATCCCGGCAGAGATGATGGCGGCCGTGATGGCGCTGAATTCCGTACGTTTTCACATCGGAATGATAGCCGGGCCGGCGATAGCAGGCGTGATAGCGACACAGGTCAGCGCAAGTGTTGCTTACGCGATCGATCTCGTGACCTTTGCGGCGTCGCTCATAGCGGTCTTTATGCTTCGCTTCGTTGCTCCGCCGGAAAACGCCGAACGGCCAAGTTTGGCCGGTGTAAAGCGGGCGATAAGGTACGCATTCTCACGGCAGGAACTACTCGGTACATATTTCATAGATATCGTTGCAATGTTCTTTGCCTTTCCGCAGGCACTGTATCCGGCGCTAGCGGGGATCTACGGGAACGAGTATGTCGGGTTCTTTCCCGCGGCTATCGCGGTCGGTGCTCTTACGGCGAGTCTAACATCGGGCTGGACGCGTAAAATACATCGCCACGGAGTCATGGTCGTGACCGCGGCCCTCCTGTGGGGCGTCGGGATATTGCTGTTCGGCTTGTCGACGAGCATTGTACCGGCACTGATCTTTCTCGGCGCCGCGGGATTTTTTGACATGATCTCAGGGATCTTTCGCGGAGCGATCTGGAATCAGACCATTCCAAATTACCTTCGCGGGCGCCTCGCGAGCATAGAAATGATCAGCTACCTGACCGGCCCGATGCTCGGTAGTGCTAAAATGGGGATCGTCGGTGAGCACTATGGCGTGAAGGCGGCTCTCGTAAGCGGCGGGATCCTCTGCGTGATAGCGGTCGCGCTGACCGCGGTATTTCTGCCGAGGTTTGCGAAGTACGATGGCCGTGAGGGGATCAAGCAGCGTGAGATCGAGGAAGCTGAGCGTGCCGAGATGCTTCGGGTGTCTGAGAGTGAATTCTAATTATGCCGATCGTAAAGAAACGTGAGATCGAAAATCTCGAACAAATGAGCGGCGAGGAACTTGAGCGGTTCCTTAGCCGGCTGCCGGCAGGTGCCGAAACTGTGAGCAAAATGCTCGATTTTATCGAAGACGAACTATACGAGAACACCTGCGACCATCACCTTCGATATGCGATGAAGTTCATGATGGACAACCGTCTCGATTTCCCGAAGCTGACCGCATGGCTCAATGAGAACGGCGGCTACTGTGACTGCAAAGTGATGGACGAGATCGCCCCGCAATGGCGTGCGAAATTTGGAGATGACTAGAATGAAGAGAAATTGTCTCGCGTTGGTTTTGGCGATGCTGGCCTTTGCATGCGCGGCATATGGCCAGAGTTCGAAGACGACGACGATCAAGGTTTATTTTTCCAACGAGAAACTAAATCCGAACATCATCGATTGCAACAAGGTCTTTCCGGTAACGCGGAAGATACCGAAAACTACTGCGATCGCCAAGGCAGCTCTTGAAGAATTGTTCAAAGGAGTGACCAAAGAGGAAGAAGCGAAAGGTTACGGCAGTATTCCGACGGCTGAGTCCAACGGGGTTCTTAAGAGCATCAACGTCAAGAATGGTGCGGCTTATGTCAATTTCACTAAACTCATTCTCGAGCAGATGGGCAACGCAACTACAAGCTGCGGTGGAGGCCAATATTTCGGAATGATCGAAAAGACGCTGACACAGTTTCCAACCATCAAAAAGGTCTACTATGCGGTCGAAGGCGACACGAACGAATTCTACGAATGGGTGCAGGTCGGTGAGTGTCCGTACGGACGGCATTGCTCACGCCGCAACTTTAAGTAGACCCTTGCCCGAGCACGGGCGCGAGGTATCGCCCAGTATAAGACGCCTTATTTTTAGCGACCTGCTCGGGAGTTCCCATTGCGATGATCTCGCCGCCTCCGACGCCGCCCTCAGGCCCGAGGTCGATCACCCAGTCGGCCGTCTTAATGACGTCCATATTGTGCTCGATCACGAGAAGGCTTCCGCCGTTATCGATCAACGCCCGAAAGGCCGCGAGTAGCTTGTTAATATCGTCAAAGTGGAGTCCGGTCGTCGGCTCGTCAAAGATGAACAGCGTTTTCGAAGTCGTCTTTTGCGCGAGGTGAGATGCCAGCTTGACGCGTTGGGCCTCGCCGCCGCTAAGCGTAGTTGCCGATTGGCCGAGTCGCAAATAGCCGAGGCCGACGGCGTCGAGCACTTTGAGCCGCGAAACGATCTTGGAGACATCTTTGAAAAACAAGATCGCCTCGCGGATCGTCAGGTTGAGTGCCTCGTGGATATTCTTTCCCTTGTATTTTACGTCGAGGACCTCTTGTTTGAATCGCGTCCCACGACAATCCTCGCACGTCAATTCGACGTCGGCGAGGAACTGCATTTCGATCGTCACGATGCCGCTGCCTTGGCAGATCTCACATCGGCCGCCCGGTACGTTGAACGAAAAGTGCG
The DNA here is from genome assembly GCA_964545145.1 of uncultured Chloracidobacterium sp. GTDB lineage: Bacteria > Acidobacteriota > Blastocatellia > Pyrinomonadales > Pyrinomonadaceae > OLB17. The sequence goes on from CAZJFB010000007.1 coordinate 16,602, forward strand.
ACGCGTTAAAGCCCTTGGCTTTTGCTCCGTTCGTTCCGGCGAAGACCTCACGAATAGCATCGTACGCCTTGATGTACGTAACAGGATTTGACCGGGGAGTGCGGCCGATCGGCGACTGGTCAACGAGGATGATGTCGTCGATATTATCAGCACCCTTGATGTCCTTGAAAAAGCCGACATGCGAATTCCATTCGCCGCGTTTCTTCTTAAGACCTGCGTAGAGGATGTCGTGAACAAGCGTCGATTTGCCCGAGCCCGAAACGCCGGTCACACAGACGAGCATTCCCAGCGGTATCTTGACCGATACATTCTTCAGATTGTGCTCGCGGGCACCGACGATCTCGATCTTGTTCTTTGTCGCGGGGCGGCGCTTTTGCGGCACTTTGATCTCAGCGTCCCCGCGGAGATATTTGGCGGTCAACGACTGGCTGCTTTTAAGTAGTCCTTTGAAATCACCCTCGAAAACCAACTCCCCGCCGAATTCGCCGGCATGCACACCAATGTCGATGATGTGATCGGCTGACCGCATCGTTTCCTCGTCGTGCTCGACAACAACGACCGTGTTTCCGATGTCGCGAAGCCCCTCGAGGATCTTGATCAGCCTGGAATTGTCACGCGGGTGAAGCCCGATACTCGGTTCGTCGAGCACATAGAGAGTGCCGACGAGCAGGGAGCCGAGGTTTGTCGCAAGCTGTATGCGCTGTGCCTCGCCGCCCGAGAGAGTCGCGGCAAGCCGGTCGAGCGTAAGGTAATCGAGCCCGACCTCGACAAGGAATCTCAATCGTCGCCTGATCTCAAGCAGAAGCTTATCCGCGATCTGAGAGCGTTCGGTGTCGAGAGTCAATGACTCAAAGAAATCAAACGCGTCGCGAACGGACATTTCGACCACATCGGGAAGCGACCGGCCGCCGACCTTGACGTCACGAGCCTCCTGCCGAAGGCGCTGGCCCTCGCAATCGGGACATTTTGTGTAGCCTCGATATTTCGCAAGGAAGACGCGCACGTGAAGCTTGTATTTCTTAGTCTCGAGCCACTGGAAAAATCCTTTGAGGCCGCGCCAGCCTTCATCGCCGTAGATGATGCAGTTCTGCTGAAAATCAGGGAGATCTGCAAACGGCGTATTAATATCGATATTCGCCGATGCTGCGTATTTCAAGAGTTCCTTTTGCGCCCACGCGTGCGTCGGCCGCGTGAAGGGCTCGATCGCGCCGCCCTTGATCGACAAGAGCGGATTCGGTATGACGAGGCCGTAGTCGATACCGATCGTGTTGCCGAAGCCCTGACATGTCGGGCACGCCCCATATGGCGAATTAAAGCTGAATAGCGTCGGCTCGGGTTCCTCGTATCGCGTGCCGTCGTACTTGCAGATAAATCTGTCAGAGAATTTCAACAGTTGCGAGTCTTGAGTTTCGAGCTTCGGGCCGGGGCCGGAACTGGTTTGAATTACAGCAGCGTGGCCCTCGCGAAAGCAGATCTCGAGCGAATCAACAAGCCGCTGACGAATATCGCTGTCGGCTTTCAACCGGTCGATCAGCACAAACGTGTTCTCAAAATCATCGAAAGGATAATCCTCGGGCCGAGACAGCTCGACCATCTCGCCGTCGCGAAACAGTCGCGAAAATCCCTGCTGCAATATCGAGATCAAGAATGCCTGGGTGCTGAGGCCTGCGGGCGAATTGAGGCCTTGCTTGCGAGTCGTCCTTGCTGAGCCCTTAGTCCGTGCGGGCTTTTGCAGCTGTTCTTCGAGTATGGGAAACAGGACATAAAATCGGGTTCCCTCGGGAAGTTCGGCGAGTATCTCGTCGGCTGCCGATTCGGGTGAGTCCTTTTTTACCTCGCGGCCGCAGACGTGGCAAAACGTCTGCCCGGCACGGGCGAACAGCAGCCTGAGATAATCGTAGATCTCGGTCTGCGTTGCGACGGTCGAGCGGGGATTCTTGGTCGAGTTCTTTTGCCTGATGGCTATCGCCGGAGCAATTCCTGTGATCTCGTCAACATCGGGCTTATCCATCCGCTCGAGGAATTGGCGAGCGTATGCCGACAGCGACTCGACGTATCGCCGCTGGCCCTCAGCGTAAAGCGTGTCAAAAGCGAGCGACGATTTGCCCGAGCCCGAGACGCCGGTGATCACCGTCAATTTGTTGACCGGAAGCGAGACCGAGATGTTCTTGAGGTTGTGAGTGCGGGCTCCGTGTACTTCGATCTGTTCTTCTTTTTGCTTCGCAGCCTGCATAGAGAGCTTTCTGCCCCGGCGGGCAAACTAACATCTTATCAAACACCACTTTTGCCTACAAAGACGCGGCCTTTAACGCCTACTTCTTTGCCTTTGCGGGCCTGAACTTCCTGTGCGGCGTCGCAGCTTGTGCCATCCTCACACGCATATAGGCAAAGGCCGGCGAATAGCTCTGCGGCCTGATCTCGGGCTTTGACGGAACGCTCAACGTCCAGTTGCCCTGCTTTGCGTCGATCGTCAGCGACACGGCTAACTCTCCTTTCTTTACGTTGAACGGTGCGAAAGGATAAATTCCGGTTCCCCAGCTTTGCGAACGCCTAGAGTCCATCGCGATCTTGTCCGTAAAATAGTGGCGGTTGAATGTCGCGATGGCATTTGCACGCGAAACGTCCTTTAATTTCCAAGAGGCCGTGAGATTTGAGAGCGACGGCGGCTGTTCGATCGATGCGAAGTCGATATCGACCAGCGGGACCGGGTCGGCAAGGTACTCTACCTTTCTGCCTGTCGGGTTTGGCAGGCTCTGCGGGTAATTGAGTCGTATCGAATGCAGCATATCGGACGAAATATCGACCTCGGCAGGGGCATCGGGCCAGTTGACCCGTACGGGAGCTGCATAGCTAACGAGGCGGCCCGGAATGAGCACTCCGCCCGGGGCCAGGAACCGTGTCCGCAGGTCGATAAATGAATTTATCGTCTCGGCCCCAAGTGCGTCACCCCCAAAAAGCTCGCTGACGATCACGTCAAACCGCCCCTTGATCTTTACGTCATCGGACTTGCCGTGGATGATCTCGATGCGATCGGCGACGCCATTCTCAAGAGCGTGTTTGTGAATGAACGGAATGAGGCATTCCTCGATCTCGACTGCTACGACGCGTTTTGCACCGAGCTTTGCCGCGAGTATTGCCCAAACGCCGGTGCCCGCCCCGATATCGAGAAAGCTTGTGTCCTCGCCGACACATTGAGCGATCGCTCGAGCAAGCAGCTTATTGCGCACCTTGTCCGCGAGCATCGAGCGGTGATACTGCAGCACGCCGGGCATATGCGCGGCAAAGAGTTCGTCTTTTTCCTTTTGCTTCATCGGGGACGAGTCTACCAGCGGACGTCGTAGCGGCAAAAATTGTCTCGCCAATTCTCCGGCTCGTCAGTTACAAGCACAGGAACGTTGCGGTGCACCTCGACCGCCGTGTCAAATTCGCGCCTCAGCCGGTACGTATGCCCGCTGGGCGAACAAACTGTCAGCACAATGCGTTCGTCGACGATCTTTGAGACGGCAGCGAATCGCCATTCCGTTTTAGAGCGCACCATCAGGCGGCTGCCGACGGGAAGTTGGTCGAGAGTTATTTGAGTTTCGGCAGTTTCCAAGCTTTTTGACGTTTGTTGTAAATTTCCCGGGGCATTTGCACCAGATACGGATTCTTTGCCGGCGACGCCCATGCTACTATCCGCTCGAGGTTCCGGCGTTCCATTGCCGTGCAGCCCGCGGTGCCCGAATTCGCGTCCTTCCAAATATGCAGGAAGATGCAAGATCCGCGGCCGCGCTCAACGGGGAAAGTATTGTACGCCACGAACATTCCCAGTGCGTACTGTTCGCCGACGGCGAGCATTTTTTCGGACGACTTCCAGTCAAAGTTGCCGACCTGCATACGGTTTACTATGCGGTTGTAAAAGCTCGACCTGGAGTCATCGACACACTCTGTATATTGATCGAGGCGCGTGTACGGCAGCTCGACCGCGTTTGGTTTTGAGCCGACACCGAATGCCGACGTAAGCGGGAACAGGCCGGCGGGCGAATTACCGTCGCCCTCCTGCTTGATCTTTGCCATGTCGATATCGCCATTGAGCAACTCACCCCAGGCAAGGCCGCTGCGGCCGACCACGATCGGGAATGACTCGCCGTCCTGCTTCCATTCGCTCTTTTCGTTCTTTCTCTCAAACAGTGCGGCCTGGCCGGTCACGCTGTCCCA
>CAZJFB010000007.1:20898-41078 GCA_964545145.1 uncultured Chloracidobacterium sp.
CGAGATAACGATCCACATGACGACCCAGATCAGAGACGGAATGCCGGTTGCCGCGGCCATATTAGCCGCGTCGGTCTGCTGTGTCCCGGCGGCCGAGATAAAGAATAGGTCTTTGAGGCTAAAGAAAGCGTTCAGCAGACATTGCACCGCGAGGAAGGCGAGGGCAAAGTTTACCCATTTCGCCGGAGCGAACTTAGCGATCGCGGCAATACCGGCCGCGAGCACCGCCCCCGAAAATACTGTGAAAACGACACTAAGGAACGTGACATTGGCCAGCAGGTTCCAAAACGGTGCCAGAAGGCCGAAAGCGATCGTCATCACGCCGACCAGTCCTGCCGAAATGTACAATGCGATCCGCGATGACCAGCCCAAACGCATCCAGGCAAGCAATATCGTGCCGAATGCCGTAGTGCCCAGATAACCCGCACTCGAAATAAAGAGCTGCGAGATGCCCGATACCTCTGACCAGACCGCGCCGCTCGTGTCCGGCGAGACCGTAAGGCTCATCACCGCGTTTCCGGTCACCAGAGCCGCGAGCGCGTGGCTGCTCTCGTGAATAAAAGTCGCAAAGAGCTGCAGCGGATACACGACGTACGCCGCGGCCGGCACGAACCACGAAACGACCCATATTCCAACGCTGACGGCGGTCGCGGTCATTAACAACGAAACCTGCGGCCGGGCATTCTCAGCGAGCTTGTAATTTATCGGCATAGATACTCCTGTTCAAAAGCTACAAGCGAATACGAGTATTCTAACTCAAAGTTCGGCCGCACGTTATTTGAAAGTCGCAGATCCGCGTTTGCTCACCGACACCGCTCTCCACTATCAACTGCTTCCGTGTTCATGTTCAATCATTTTTGTTAGTAAACATCGCAATTTCCTCAGTGTTTTTGCATTTTCTACAAAAATAGGTATTGAACATAACACACTGTTGCATAGATAGCAATAGGCACTTTTTGGATTCAAGGCCGAAGAAAAGGGGAAACTCTCTGAGACGAAGTCAGAACGCGTTGAATTTCAGAAAAATGGATCGCCACTAGCTTCAGCGAGGCGTCTGCCTGTCAAAAATACAAAAGAACTTAGGCGGATCTCGCCAACGCATTGCCATTTGAGCACATTTTGTTGGGCAGGCGTGTCACTTCGTTGGCAGTTTGCATATTCGGTTGTGAAATTTCATTTCAAAGCGAAAAGTCCGCCGATTCTTTGCCCGAAAAAGAATGAGCGCCTTCGCCGCGTTTTCTCGCCCTATTAGGTCAGAGGAGATATTTGATCATGAAAAGCAATGCACGGTTCACCACGATGACGAAAAAGACCTGGATAAAAACACTCTTTGTGTTGTCGGTTGCAGCTCTTGTCGGAGCGGTGAGTCTTTTTCTCGTGCAGCCGTCGGCAGAGATGCGGTCCGAACCCATCGAAAAACCGGCGATCGATACGCGAACTGCTGCGCCCGCTGCGACGTTTACGGTGATCAACACGAATGACAGCGGGGCCGGCAGCCTGCGTCAGGCGATCCTCGACGCAAACGCGTCGCCGGGCGCCGACCTGATCAGCTTTAACATCCCCGGCGGCGGGCTCAAGACCATCTCTCCGACGTCACTGCTCCCGGCGATCACCGACCAGGTCACGATCGATGGCTATTCGCAACCGGGATCGAGCGTCAACACCGCGGCGGTGGGCAGCAACGCGGTCTTAAACATTTGGCTTGGCACTACCTTAATTCCAACCGGAGGCGCGCCATCACAGCGAAAAGGACTCGTGATAGATGCAAACAACTGTATCGTTCGCGGGATCATCGTCAACGGCGTTGGTACCGGGGGACAGATAGACCCCTTTGGCACTACACCCGCCGCAATTCTCGTACACGGAAGCGGTGCCGTGATCGAGGGGAACTTTATCGGCTATAACCAGAATGGAACTGCGTGGCAGCCGGACGTCCTCGGCAGCCGCAGCGAGCATGGGATCATTGTTACGGGGCCCGGCTCCGGAAACGCGACCATCGGAGGAACCACGCCGGCCTCCCGAAATCTGATCTTCGCAACAACGGCAGTAAAACTCTTGGATAGCTCGGGCAATGTTGTGACAGGAAACGGATTTGCGGTCGATAGTGCCGGCAATCCGATGACCAATATGCAGGGGCCCTTAAGTACCAGCTTGGCGGTTTATGGCGGGAATGACAATCGGATCGGAGGGACAACCGCCGACGATATTAATTCAATCGCGGGCGGTATGATCGTCGGCAATCATTATTTCGCAGATCCCCTAGCCGTTATCGGGGCAATGAACAATCGAATTTTCCGAAACAACTATGTTTTCGCATTCGAAAGCCCAATAAGATTAGCTCCCGCAACCAGTAAGAGTCGCTTGGACTACCAATCACGAAATATTGTCCAGGACCCTCTTGACGCGGACACCGGTCCCAACGGGATGCAGAATCCGCCCTTGATCACCTCGGCGCTGAACACCGCCGGAAATACGTCCGTAAATATTCAATTGACCACGAAACCAAGCCAGACATACCGGGTGGAGTTGTATTCCAACAAAGTGACATCTTTCGCCACAGCCTTTGACATGGTCACCGACGGGAGCGGCTTTGCGACGACGGCAGTGAACATACCGCTTCTCGCGCCGGGCACTACGCTTAATGCCACGGCGACCGGCCTCGACGGCACCAGCGAGTTCTCCAAAGCACAGGTCGTGCAGGACCCGGCGGCTACCGGCGCTTCACTTGTAGTCACTAATACGAATGACGCGGGAGTCGGTTCGCTCAGGCAGGCGATCTCTAACGCGAACATAAAGGTCAATAGCGGCGGCCCGGACACGATCACATTCAATATTCCCGGCGGTGGTGTCAAGACCATCTCGCTGGTCACGCCATTGCCCGTAATATATGACCCCGTAACAATTGACGGATTTACGCAACCCGGCAGCAGCCCAAATACATTGCCGGTGGGCAATAATGCCGCGCCTATGATCGAGATCTACGGCGGAAATATCTCTGCCGGGGCTGGTAGCACAATATTGCTGTATGCCCAGGCAAACGATACGACAATTCGCGGACTCGTGCTGAATGGAGCAGCCGGCAGCGGAGTTTCAACGGGCGGCGGGTCTATTTTTGCATTCGGAGCCTCAAACCTAAGGGTCGAAGGATGCTTTATCGGGACAAATGCTGCCGGATCGGCTGCGGGGCCGCGCCCGTACTCCGGAATTCTCCTCGATCAGGTTTCCGACAGTTTGATCGGCGGTCCTGCCGCTGCATCCCGAAATCTGATATCCGGTAATCTCAATGCTCTGTCCATTCGAGGAAATGGTTCGACCGGCAACACGATCTCAAATAATTACATCGGCACTAACGCCGGCGGGACCGCTGCCATCCCAAATCAGGTAGGAGGCATCTTCATCTCATCGTTGATCTCAAACAATCTTTTCGGCGGAACTTCGTCGTCCGCGCGAAACGTCATCTCAGGAAATGGCGGGCCTGGGATCAGCAATGACAGGGCCAATGACAACTTTGGTTCTGGGCAGGTGCAAACCCTTGGGGGCGGTAACAAGATCCAGGGGAACTATATCGGCACCACTGCCGACGGCAATACCGCACTGGCCAATGGGACTGCCGGCATATCAATTTCTGAAGCCGGTATCGGCCAAGCGGACATATTTCAGATCGGTGGGACCGAGCCGGGTGCGGGAAACGTGATCTCGGGGAATCCGGTCGGGATCCTGGGCTCAGGTTTCGCATATGATGCGGCGAGCAGTTCCAATGGTTCGGTAGTTATTCAGGGTAATCGGATCGGGACAAATGCCGCGGGCACGGCCGCGGTTCCTAACGGGACGGGCATCAAACATATCGAACTTGCACTTCCGTTCAATGTGGGAGGTACGACAGTCGGTGCTCGAAACGTCATTTCGGGTAATAGTACAAACGGCATCGAGTCGGGAAGCTTTCTATTCGACTTCAGGATTCAGGGCAACTATATCGGTTCGGACCTTTCCGGCAGTCTGCCTCTGCCAAATGGTGCAAACGGCATCCTCGCGACCGGCGTCACGGCCAAGGTAGGCGATCCTGCAACACCCGGCAGCGGCAATGTTATCGCGTTCAACACAATTAACGGGGTCGCAATAACCGACGGGACGTTCAATAGGATTAGCCGAAACAGTATATTCTCGAATGGCGGTTTGGGTATCGATCTAGGGAACAACGGCGTTACCGCGAACGATGCTGGAGATGGCGATACAGGCGCAAATGATCTGCAGAACTTTCCAGTATTGACATCCGCCGTTTCGGGCGGAGGCAGCACAACCGTTCAGGGATCGCTTAACAGCACAGCCAACGCCCCCTTCACCGTCGAGTTCTTTTCGAACACGTCGTGTGATCCTTCCGGCAATGGCGAGGGCCAGACTTTTCTAGGGTCGACCTCGGTCACGACCGTCGGCAATAACGCGACGATCAACGTCATCCTGCCCGTCGCCGTATCGCCGGGACAATTCCTGACCTCTGCCGCGACCGATTCAAATGGCAATACATCGGAATTCTCGGCTTGTGTGTCGGTAACGGCCGGAGCGACACCCACACCAACAAACACTCCGACGGCAACTCCAACAGCGACTCCAACGGCAACACCAACGGCGACCCCAACGGCGACACCTACCGCTACTCCAACAGCGACACCAACCAATACACCGACGGCAACCCCGACTTCGACGCCAACGGCGACTCCGACCGCTACGCCAACACCGGGGGCAGGGTTTGAGAGCGACGTGGCGCCCAGGCCGAATGGTGACGGCATTGTCCTTGCGACCGATGTCACGCAGATGCGGCGGTTCTCGACCGGCCTTGACACGCCCGGCGTTGGGACCACTGAAGGCCAGCGTGCCGACAGCGCCCCGCGAGGAACTCTTGGCGACGGGATCATAAATTCGGGCGACGTAATTCAGGCGAGGCGGTATTCGACCGGACTCGATCCGCTCACGCCCGTTGGCGGTCCGACGGGGCCAACTGCCATTTCAGAAAGCAGTCCCACCGTATTCGACTCGTTGTATATGTTCCTCTTTGGGCGCGAAGTTCGGATCGGAGAATACACTTTCGGCGAACGAAGTTTGATCGTTCCTGTCGAGATCACGCCATTCGGAGACGAATCAGCACTCAGCTTTACGATGGAATATGACAGTGCGTCTGTTGCGAATCCACACGTGACTTTGGGTGACGCATTTGTGGAGGGAGTTGTTCTTACCGTTAATGATCTGCAGCCAGGAAAATTAGGAATACTGGTCGACTCATCACTGCCTATGATCCGGTCAGAGAAGGCGAGGACCGTTGTCTATGTGACATTTGATATTCTCGACGACTCGGTGAAACCGGCAGTATCGTTTTCAGATCAACTGGCCGTGAGGAGTATCTCGGATGCGAATGGAGATCCTATTTTGGCCACGTGGCGATAAGGAGCCGTGGACATCTATGAATGCACTTACTCTGTGCGCTCTTCTGCATCAAAGTCACTCTTACCGCCGGTCTTCGATTCCAGGCGAATGTCGGTGATGACGATGTCTTTTTGGACGGCTTTGCACATGTCGTAGATCGTGAGGGCGGCGACTGAGACGGCGGTGAGGGCTTCCATTTCGACGCCGGTCTGCGCGTTTGTGACGGCTTCGGCCGTCAGGGCGACGCCGTAGTCGGTCAGTTCGGCCGTGACGTTCACCTTTGAAAGATTGATCTGATGGCAAAGCGGTATCAGCTCAGATGTCTTTTTCGCCGCCGTGATGCCGGCGATACGGGCGATCTCGAGCGGGTCGCCCTTTGGGCTCCGGCGAGTTTGCAGAGCTTCGAGTGTCGCGGCGGAGAGCAGCACTTTTCCCGAAGCGACGGCTCGCCGCGTGGTTACGTCCTTGGCAGAGACATCGACCATCTTTATCTTCCCGGCCTCGTCAAAATGTGACAGATCTGACATTTGGTTATCCTTCGATCAGTGACGCCCAGCCCCGCGGCGTCATACGCGATACGACACGGCCCGGGTCAACGGTCGCGACAAAATTTGCATCGTCTCGCGGCGAAACTCCCTTACCATCAATATCACACAAGAGCGGCCCCCGAAAGCGCTTGGCCAGGCTGAATACGGTGTAGCCGTGCGAACGCAGCAGTTCTTTGGCGGGTGAATTCGGTTCGCGGCTGTCCTCAAAGACGATGTCCCTGATCGCTCGGCGGGCAAGCAGGCCGCTCGCTCCGGTAAACGCCTCGAATTCGTGGCCCTCGATGTCGAATTTCGCGACACCGATCCTAGCATCGGACGGAAGTAGGTCATCGAGGCGTGCGAGCCTGATTGTCACGGTCTCGAGGCCCGGGTCAGGCGGGCCGTCGGCGACAAATGCGACACCCGGATTTTCGGCCCACGAACGCGGCATAGCAAGCGTGCCCTCGCCGCTGTGGGACGAGAGCGCCTCTTTGTGGGTCTCAACCGCGGCCATTTGGCCATCTTTCCACAACTCGCAATTTGCCAGCAGTTCGTCGTGCATCCGCGGCTGCGGTTCAAAGGCGATCACCTTACCCGCGGCACCGCACCGCACAGCCATCAGCGATGTGAAATACCCGAAATTTGCTCCGACATCGAGTGCCGTCTCGCCCGGCTCGATCAGCCGCCAGATCGTCTCGGCGGCGACAAGGTCGTACGTGCCCTTGAGCCAGATCGAGTTCGGGATAAGGCCGGGCAGATCAACGCGAATGTCGGCACCCCACGGCAGGCGGGCGATCTGCTTTCCCGACGCACCGGAACGCTGTCGCCTGATCCGCCGAAGGATCTGCCTCGGGCGGTAGAAGTACTCGGGAAGGTAGAACTTCCATCGGAGCTTTGCCCAGAATTGGTTTGCGTCAGACGGCATATTCGGCGAGGTCATACCCGGGGCAAAGAGAGAAAGGAGACGCGGCCGCCTTTCTCGACAATGGTGCCCCGCGGGACTATCGCGATGCAGTCGGCGGCGGCAAATGTGACAAAATCGGACGAGCCGAGGGTCTTGAGCGGCGAGAGGACGGCGACGCCTTCACCCGTGAACGATAGTTTGCAGGGAAGATAGCTATCGCGTTCCCTTGTTCCCTTTATCGTATCGGCCGCGACCGCGACGCCCGAGGTGAGCACCGGTTCGCTGCCGCCCTGCATCGCGCGTATCGCGCCTGCCACAAATAGATAAAAAGCGGTCGCCGCCGAAACAGGGTTGCCGGGCAGGCCAAAGATCAGCGACTTTCCGAGCGTTGCAAAGACCGTCGGTTTGCCCGGTTTGAGCCGGACCTTCTCAAAGAGTATCTCGGCACCAAGCCCGGCGAGCGCAGCCTTTGTGTGGTCATATTTCCCGACCGAGACGCCCCCCGTGATGATGACGACATCCGACGCCTTTGCGGCCCGGCGAAGGGACTGCTCTAACATTGCAATGTCGTCGCGAACTATCGGCAAGACCGTCGTCAGCGAGCCGATACGGCGGGCCATAACGTCGAGCATTACGGAATTTGAGTTTCTGATCTGGTCGCGTCCGGGTTTTTTTGAGATCTCGACTACCTCGCTGCCCGTACCTATGATCGAGACACGAGGACGCTTGCCGACCTTGACCTTTGCGTAGCCGAATGATGCAAGAGCAGCGACCGCATTTTCGCTGATCACTATGCCCTCATCGAAGAGCTTTTTGCCCCGCTTGATCTCAGCACCGCGTCGAACGATGGAGAAGCCTGTCTTTGGCGATTCGAGTATCCGGACGATGCCGTCGGATTCGCTGGTCAACTCGATCTTTTGTACGGCGTCGGCACCCGACGGTACGCGCGCCCCGGTCATGATCCGAACTGCCTCGCCGGGCTTCAGGGTGCCTTGCCAGCCGTGTCCGGCAGCCGATTCGCCGACGATGCGAAGCTCCGCCGGTGTTTCTTTGGTGTCGGCCGCGATCAATGCGTAGCCGTCCATCTGCGACCGGTCAAAAGGCGGCAGGTCGGTATCGGCAACGATATTCTCACGCAAAACACGTCCGACGGCCGCGTCGAGCGCGATGCGCTCGGCGGGTAAGACGGGCGTATGTTTCGCAACAATGCGGAGTGCCGATCGGATCGAGATCATTTGATCAGGTAAACGGATGTCTGACGCGGCCTTATGAACTCAAAGCCGCGGCCTGTCATCACGGCGTCGTCCTCGGCCATGATCGTGACCTTTTGGCCGGACCATTCTGCGACCGGTGTCGATGTATTCAGTTCGATCGAGGTGAACGAGCCGAGGCGAAAGCGCTCCTCGGCCCCGGTGATCGCGCGGCGAAAATCGATCGACGCCCCGAGCCCGTGGCCGTGAGTGCCGATGGGGTGCGAGTATATCATCGCCTCGATGCCGCGGCGCTTCATCTCGGCCATCGCGGCGTCGTAAACCTCGGCTCCGGTCATGCCCGCACGGGCGACGGCAAAGATCGCGTCCTGAAGGGCGTTCGTATTTGCCATCGCCTTTTTTATGCCCTCCGGAACGTCCTTTTCGCCTTTTTGGAGAATGTAGCCGTGCTTTTGCCAATCGGTCGAAAGGCCCATGTAATTTAGTCCGCAGTCGATGTGAATGAGGTCGCCGCGTTCAAGTACGACGGATTCGTCGGCAACAGCGAGAAACTGCTGCGACGTCGCCGTCGATGCCGCTCGCCGCTGAACGCGAATATCCGGCTGAAACCATGTCGTCACGCCGAGATCATTCAACTGCTGCAAGAACCACCATCGCACGTCGCCGACCGTCGTCTTGCCCGGCGTGATCACTTCATTCGAGAACGCCCGACGCGTCAGAATGTCGGTAACGAGCACGGCGGTTCGATAGTGCTCAAGTTCCTCGGGCAGCCGCGTGTCAAAAAAATCGTTGAGAAAACCCGCGGCCGGAACGAACTTCTTTTCGGTCTCGGGCCCAAGTGTCTCCGCCAGCATTCGATATGACGCCTGGGAAAGGCCGTTTTGCTGGCCTCGCGGCCCGTTCATGTTCAGAGCTATGTTCTTAGGGTTGTACTTCGCTATCGTCGCCCTGAGCGTGTCGGCGAGCTTGTCGCGCGAGACGCTGACCATCTGATAGTGATTCTTCAGACGCTCCTCGGAGTATCGGACGATCGCGATCTTATCAAGCTTTTCGCCCGTGTCGGCAAAGATAAAGAAATCGCGGCTGCCGACGATCGGCATCGGCGGCACGATGTACTCCGTTGCCGGATCGCTGTTGAATTCCTCGTTGACGACCATCCACATCGCGATGCCGTGCTTTCGCATCATCGGCAGCAGCAGTGTGTCCAGACGCTTTTTGAGCCACGCTTCGCGCACGTCCATTTGCTCGCGTTGAGTGAGCAGGCGAGGCATTTTGGGGATCGGCTCGCCCGGCTTGTTCTGAGCAAACGTAGAAACAGCGAGTAATGTCGCGGTCAAAATTATTAAATAAGCCTTTGAGGCAGATCTCTTGTTCATGATCTCATGGCCGCGATTTAGCGGAAAATATCGCGGAGTGCTAAACTTCTTATTTGGCAAGATTTTAGCATACATAGATTATTGTGAGGATTTAACAGACGTGATCGATTTTGAACTTACAGAAGAACAAATAGCGTTACAGAATACGGTTCGTGAGTTTTGCGCGGGCGAGGTCGCTCCGTACATTAAAGAATGGGACGAAAAGTCGCATTTCGAACGCAGCGTTTTCACCAAAATGGCCGAACTTGGCCTGCTCGGCGTTTGCATTCCCGAGCAGTACGGCGGCGCAGGATTTGATTACATTTCGCTTGGGCTCGTATGCGAGGAACTCGAGGCATGCGATACATTCATGCGCGTCGCGATGTCGGTACACGTAGGGCTCAACAGCCTGAGCGTTTACTCGTGGGGCACCGAGGAGCAGAAACAGAAGTATCTTGTTCCGCAGGCAAAGGGCGAAAAGCTAGCGACCTTTGGCCTTACCGAGCCGAACGCCGGATCGGACGTCGTCGGCATGCGTTCGTATGCGGTCCGCGACGGCGACGATTGGATCCTGAACGGCGAAAAGATGTGGATCTCGCTCGCAGATGTCGCCGATCATTTCCTTTTCTTCTGCTGGACCGATCAGGAAAAGCAGAAGGTCCGCGACCATACCGGCATCTCGTGCTTTATCGTCGAGCGGACAATGCCGGGATTCTCTAGCGGCACCATTCACGGCAAACTCGGCATCAAGGCCGGCAACACCGGATACTTCTCGCTGCAGGATGTTCGCGTTCCGGCGGCGAATATGCTCGGCCAGGAAGGTGAAGGCTTTAAGATCGCTATGTTCTCGCTTGAGAACGGCCGCTACACGGTCGCTTCGGGTGCGACGGGCGTGATCCGTGCGAGCCGCGATGCATCGGTCGCGTATGCCAATACGCGTGAGGTGCAGGGTCAGACGATCGCTAATTTCCAGCTCGTTAAGCAAAAGATCGCCAATATGGAAGCCGATTATCAAATGGCGCACATGCTGTGGGTCAAGTGCGGCTGGCTCAAGAACAATGGCCTGCCGTCGGCAAAGGCAGCGTCGCTTGCAAAGTGGCAGGCGACCGTCCGCAGCGAAAAGGCAGCGTCTATGGCGATCGAGATACATGGCGCCAACGGCTACACCAATGACTATCCCGTCGAGCGTTACCTCAGAAACTGCAAGGCCGCGGTCATTTACGAAGGAACGCGTGACATTCACACGCTGATGCAGGCTGACTGGGCTCTCGGTTTCAAGAAAGAGAAGGCAGCCCGCGTAATACTGCCGCCTTACAAGGCGGCCGGAGCGTCGGCATAGACACTGTCGTCGATGAGTAATGAAAAAGCCCGGCCGGTGCCGGGCTTTTTTGATTTAGAATATCGGAGATCCCTATTTAGCCGTATTCGCAGCCGTGTTGGCATTCGAAGCGGATTTGCCGACAGAGTCGATGTCAGGGACCTTGTTGGTCAACTTCCACTCGCCGTTCTCTTTCACAAAGACGACCTTGAGGCCCTTGGGGTAGATGTTCGAGATGATGCGTGCCGTCGCGGTGTCGCCCTTGATCTCTTCGTTCTTGGCCTCGCACGGCGTGCCTGAGACCTTGTCATCCTCGAGGAATTTGATCAGGCTCTTCTCCTTAGCTTCTTTCATCTGAGCCTCAAAGTCCTTCAGAGTATCGGCGGAATAGATCTTTTTCAGAGCGGCCTCGTCATTCTTGACCCAGGCGTCGCAATAGGCTTTGTAGACCGGCGAAAGCGTAGGAGCGTCATTTGAAGGCTCTTCGACCTTTGGCTTGGTCGTCTCAAGCGGATTGTTGGAATTCCCCGTCGCGGTATTTGCGTTAGTATTAGCTGCCGGAGCACCGCCGCCGCAGCCAAAGCTGAGAAGCGAAGTGACCGCGATCACTGCAATGATAATGGCTTTTTTATGCATAATGAATGAGATCCTCATCAACAATTTGAAGTCACGAGTATAATAAATCTACCCGAAATGAACAAAACCGCCCAGACCGAACTCCATCGCCTGTTCCTGATCGAGCGCCTGCCGGAACCGCTGAGCTCAGCGAGCAGCCACTTGCAGATATTTGACAACTACATCGCGCATACGCGGCTGAGGATCAGGCGGATCCGCGATCCGTACTCGAGCGCATGGACGCGAGTGCTGCAGCAGCGATTCGTTGTCCACCAGGGCGATCTGGCGGAGACGAAACTTGCCGAGATCCATCTTAACGATGTTGAGTACGCGCTTTTTGCTCAATTCGAAGGCCGCGAAATACGCAAGAACCGTTATTTTCATGAATTCGACCGTGTTATGTTCACGTTCGACTCGTACCTCGGAAGCCTGTCGGGCCTGAACACCGCGAGGGTCGTTTTTGACACGCGGGCCGAGCTGGAGGCATTCGTCGCGCCGCCCTTTGCAATATTTGAGGTTACCGAGGACCCGTTCTTTGCGGGCGAGAATCTCGTCGACCGCACATTCGCCGACGTCCAGGCAGAAGTTGCCCGCGTCGGAGCACTCGGTTCCGCGCCGTCCGAAACTCCCGACGAATAGCAAAAAGCCCGCTGCCTGACGACACCGGGCTTTCGATAACTTGCGAGTACTTACGCCTTAGAAATTACCTTTCATCCTCGATCGGAGCCTCGGGATTCAGCTTGCGAAACCCGACGATCCGGCTTGCCCAGTAGCCCTTAAATGGCGAGTAAGTGATGCCCTTGCTCGAGGACGCATGGTAGAAACCGTTCTCATCGGCGACGATGCCCATATGGCCCAGGCCGTTAAGGAATACAAGCGTGCCAAATTTGAATCGCTCGTCGCCAAACACCGGGGTTGACTGCGACCAAAGGCTGCGTGCGCTTGCACGTGTGAACGGAATTCCGGCCTCCTGAAACGCGCTCCAGACAAATCCGGAACAATCGTAGGTGTTCGGCCCAGCGGTTCCGTAACGATATCTAATACCGTAACGAGCCTTGATCGCCCTATCGAGCCGCGAGCTTGTGGATGCTCCGTACGCAGACTTGCCGGCCGCGACCAACGCACCGACACTTGTTGCAGAGACAGATGAAGTCTTTTCGACAAGCGGTTCCCACGCGGCATCCTGACGAACAACGCGGATCTCATTTGTAAGTGTCGGACGCGAAGAACTGGTGGGCTGAACTCTCTCGACAGGCTGTGCGGCGGGCGGCAAATTGGTTGGCTGACTCGAGGTCGGCTTAACGACCCGATCACGACCTTGCGCCGAAACTGAAACCGAAAGACCGCTGATCGCGATCATCACACATACCGATAGAAAGAGATATCTGCTGAAAAGTGTCAAACCAAAAGGCTCCTTGTGGACTGTTTTTAGGGGGCTGAGGAGATAGGTGATAGGAACCACCTATTAATAGAACATCAGTAAAACACATCCGATTCCTGAAAACACAAGGAATCAAGCAAAACTACAAGCTCAGACTTTTACCCTTATTCGCTATTGAACTAACTATGGAAAAGTATGAACTATAAGCGAAACGAATGCAAATATTGCGCGCAGGTTATGGCTGATCGTGCCCGACCTCCCGAGATGAGCGGGGTCTTTCAAGACCCCGCTGCCACCCTTCTCCGCCTCAGTTGTCCTATTGGATAACACAAGAGAGACGCAATCGTCAGATGCTTCCAGCAAAAACGAACGAGGCCCGAAAATATTTCGGGCCCCGGCCTCAAAACGAATAAATTGTTCTGGCTTTATGCCGAGAAAGAGGTTCCGCAGCCGCAGCCACCGGTCGAATTCGGATTCTCAAAAGTGAATCCCGAGCCCATCATATTCGACGTGTAATCGATCGTTACGCCATTCAGGTACTGGGCAGAGAACATATCGACAAACAGCTTGATACCGTGCTGGTCGAGGAGGAAATCGCCCTGCCGCGACTCTTCTTCTACGTTAAGGCTGTACTGAAAGCCCGAGCAGCCGCCCGGAACTACACGGACGCGAAGGCCGGCCGTTTCGGGCAGATCGTCCTCTGCTGCCAGGAACTTTTTGATCTCGACCGAGGCTGCCTCGGTGACATTCAACTCAACTGAAGGTGCTGCAACTGCTGACATAAATAAATAGCTCTCTCCTTTATCCTTGGATCCAACCTAATGAATCCTTACATAATTGTAAATATTAGGCAAAACTTCCTAAAAACACAAGTGTTTTACCCATCATTTTCCGCAACGGGCAAGCTCCCACGACCACGACACAGTCGAGCCGTCAGTGCCGTCGATCTTTTTGGAGCCGACTAATATCTCGCCAGTCTCGTCAAAATAACGTTCGCCATAACGTCCGTCTTCAAGATAGGCGCTAAGTGCAAAGAGTCCCTCATCATAATTGTCGTATGCCGACTCCTTGTCCAACGGACAGTTCGACTTATCGATCTCGAGAAAATCGCGGTTCATCGCCGGAAAGGACGGCGTGCCTAGCCCAAAACTCAGTCCGAAATCTCGCTGGCCGACATTGAGCCGTACGTCGAAATTTGAGGACACGACCTGCGAGTAGGTCATTATCTTGCCCGAGCGGAATACAGTATCGTATTTGCCCTCCAGAGGGCCGCAGCAAGGGTCGGCCTCGCGCTTTCCCGTAAATATATCGCTGTGTGTGCCGCGGACGTAGTAGCTGGCGGGCTTGCGAGGTGCACCTGCGGCGATCTCTTCATTACTACGCGGGTTTAGACCTATCGTCGCCTCATCAACCTCGGATATTTGTCTGAAACCGTCACCCGTAGAATTTCCGTTCCCCGTCCGCGTACCTTTAACGACTATCGACTGTTTTCGCTCCTTTTTGTATGTAACGGAACCGCCCCAATCGGCAGTACACGGCTGCCAATCGCGGACCGGGACGGCGACGTTGTAGGATTTCAGCGGTATTTTTGCCACGACATCGGCGACGAGTTCGATGACCGCAAGCGGATCGATCGTCGCGCCGATGCCGAGCTTGAGCACCTTGGGAATGTCGTTCTTGGCGTCCATCTTATCGACAGCGACCTTTGCTTTGAGCCTTACCGTCTTTGGCAGCGGGACCACCGGCTGGTTAGACAAGTCTGTTGGCTGAGGTTTCCCAGTGAGCTTAACGGTGCTTTCGCCCTTATCGTCGGTATGCTGCCGGCTAATATCGCCTCGGTCGGCCGCGTCGATGAAGGTCGGGACCGACGTGAAGCGTTCGTAGCCCTTACCAGTCAACAGCACTTCCCACTCGACCGGAACTCCCTTGAGCGGGCCGCCTTTAGGCACACTGAAGTTGACACCGGTCGCCGTGCCGAATGCCTTGCCCATGCAGTTAATGAAATCCGAATGGCCAAAGTCCATAACGACCTTGATCTTTGCGGTTCGGACCTCGCCGACGTTGTTGCCGCTCTTTTTCGTGCGTATCAGCGGCATAGGCTGTTCCAGATCAAAGGTCGCTTCCATATTGATCATCGCCATGATGACCTTTGCCCACGCAAGCGCAGCGTTGACGATGGAAACTCCCTTTACGGTCTGGCTGTTTTGGATCTTGTCCAGGGTGTTTATGTCCTTTGTAAGTTCGCTAAAGGTCTTGACCGTATCGACGACCTTTTTGCCGGTCTTCGCAGTTTTTTTCAGGGTCGAGATGTCCGAGACCGCATCACACGGCCCGTAGCTGTCGGGCGGCGTCCATGAAGCATTGACAAATATCGAACGAGCCTCAGCCATCCGGTATTGCGGGGCAAAGATGTACGATGCGTTACCGCCGAGCTGATCAAATTTTGTGAAGAGGTCGAGTACCAGGAGCCGCTCTATGATCGATGCCTGGATCATGTTGAATTTTATCGCCGCCGGCTGATCGGCCGCCAGATCGCCGTTGCCCGGCGACAGTCGACTCATCTCAAAAAGCAGGCCTGCAAGAAACAGGATGTGCGGATCCTTTGAATTGCGCATGCCGCGAATGTCGGTGAGCATTCGCTGGGCAAGCTGTTCCTTTGACATCTCGGAGCCATTGCCGGCGTAGATCTTCGCCAATTTGTCCAGCGAGGACCCGACGCCGAGGCCCGTCCCTCGGAGCATGCCGGCTACCTCGAAGTGAAAGAAAGAGATATCAAGGCCGGGCCCAGACAAGGGCATGTAAAGTATCTTTTCGCGCTCGTCGATGATATAAAAGCCGCCTTTTTGAAGGGCGGCGGTCAAAACGGACAGAGCGTCGTTGTCGAACCGCATTATCCGTTGGGCCGCGGCCGCACCTGACGCCAGCGACGGATTGGCCCCGATTATCGACGGCTCGGGCAGCCCTTTGTCCGGAAAGTCGGAGAGCGGATCTGAGTCCTTCTCTGACGAGAAGTTGCCGGCCTTCAGACTCGAGAGCGGGAACATCCTTGGCTGTGCGATGCAGATCGTCGCAAGGGCGACGACCACCGACACGGCCATAATGGCCTTGTTCAATTTCACGGCTTGATCCTCCGGTCCTTTAAGCGGATGAATTACTTAAGTTTAGCAATGATCGCGGGCATCGCCTTGTCGATCGCCAGTTTAGCGGCATCTGTCGGCTTGCCCTTTGTCTTTTCGCTTCCAGAAGAAGTGACGACGACGGTCTTGCGGTCTTTGGCATAAACGGTGATCACCAATTCCGCCTCGGAATCGCCGGCTTTTGCTGCGTCATCGACGCCCGTGACCTTGCCGAAGAGACCACCGATCTTTGCACCGGTCGATTCCTTGACCTTTTTGATCTCGACACCGATCACGTTCACGAAATTGCCGCTCTCGATCTCGGCCTGAGATCCAACGGCGTATCCGGTGATCCCGGCCGCGGCAAGCTTGTCTGCGAGATACATCCGAAGCTGCGACTCGTCGACTTTTGATGTGCTGCCTGAAAAGAAGTCGATCGCGACCGTCTTGCCGCCCCTAGCGGAAGGAAGCGGCTTATTCTCACCAACTACTTGCGTGATGGCGGTCGTGTCGCGGCCCATTCCTGCTTTAGTGAGTTCGGTCAGCGAATCTGCTTCCGTGTAGTCCTTAGGGATCTCGAAGAGGGCCTGATCGAGCGGTGCTTTTGACAGTGCCGTCGTCTCGAGCTTTGTGGTCATCGTCTTCTTACCGTCCTGGTACATTGTCGTCGTACCCTCTAGAAAGAAGCCGGGATACTGCATCGATCTAACGATCATTTTGGGACGGCAACCTCCGGAGGGGCTGCCTTGCGGCAGCGGTACCTGACAAGTGTCTCGGTTGAGCGTAAGGTCCACGAACCATCCTTCTTCCTCGATGCGCATATTCGACGCACCGTCGCACGAATCAGCGGAACTCTCCATCGTCCTGACCGCTTTGAGCCAACGGGCCGTGAGGCCAAACATCTGTTGGCGTTTGCCCGAATCCGTTACGGTAGAACTCACTGTCATCGTGCCTTTGATGACGACCTTTTGAGTTGGGCGACGCTGCAGCTTTTCTGCCGGGACGGTCGACCAGTCGTAGTAATCGATGAAGAACAGTTTCTTCTTGTCGTTGAGCGAAACGTCCTGCTTCAGGTCGCATTGCGAAATGGTCGTAAGGTTGGGCATCATCCCTTCCATCATCGACATGTCCATGCCCTCCATACCGGCCATGGACATCTTTTGCTCGCGGCGTTCGCGCACGCCTTTGGCCCAGGTCGTCAACTCAAAGCTGACGCCCTCCATCGTAGTTCGCTGTGTGATCTTGTAATCGGCGAGCGTGGGTATAGACAGTAATGTAAGAATTACCAAGAGCGTCAATAGTAGCTTGATCATGATCTCCCCCTGAAAAAGGTCGTAGGCCCGAACGGTAGACGAAATGTCTTTATATTCAAAAATATAACTCAAGCAGGGGAACGAACACCAGAAAAAACTGCCCCGCGAGCGGTCGGCCCACGAGGCAGCTATATCAAGCGTATATTATCGATCAATTTGGGTTTTCCGGTTCGTCACTCAATTTCTGACGATATTGCTCCTTTTCCTTATCACGCTGAAGGAAAGGTATACCTTTCTCCATCCATTCCGGAGCGGGAGCACCCTTTAGAAAGTGGTCGAAGAATTCCTTCATACGGCGAGCGTAGTCCTTTTGGTTCTGTCGTTTGCGGATGCCGTGCGGTTCGCCGTTGTAACTGAAGAAATAGACCTCTTTGTTCAGCCGCCTGAGCGAAAGGTAAAACTCGATACCCTGATACCATGGCACGGCGTCGTCAGCGTCGTTGTGCAGCATCAGGACCGGCGTTTGGACCCGGTCAATGTAAAAGAGCGGCGAATTCTCGGTAAAGAGTTTTGTCGAATTCCACGGCGTGCCTCCGATGCGGCTCTGTGTTCGCTCGTATTGGAACTGACGGGCAATGCCCGGGCCCCAGCGAATACCGTTGTAGGCACTGAACATATTCGCGACAAGTGCTCCTGGAGCAGCCGCACGGAATTTGTTGGTTTGCGTGATCATATAGGCGATCTGATAGCCGCCCCAACTGTGCCCCTGAATGCCGATCGCTTTTTCGTCAACAAAGCCCATTTTCACGATCGAGTCGACGCCCGGGACGACGCAATTCAACGCACTCTTGCCCGGATAGCCGACCTTATAGACGATATCGGGAACAAAGATCACATAGTCATTGCTTGCGTAATAACTGTAATTGATATTTTGTCCCGGGCCGGGCGTCGGGAAGTTGTGAACCGTATCCGACAGCTTTTCATAGAGATAGACAAGCATTGGATACTTCTTCTTCGGATCAAAATTAGCCGGTTTGATAAGCACACCCTGCAGCGGGACGCCATCGGCATTCTTGAAGCGGACAAGCTCTGAGGTGCCCCAATTGAATGGGGCACGCTGAGCGTCGCCGTCGCTCATTTTCTTGAGGTCCTTAAAGCTGCCGCCGGTAACCCAGACATCGGGGTACATATCAAACCGCGATGCCGTCAGGAACATCATCTCCGAATCTCTTGCTTTGGTCGGCGTGCCGAAATTCTTCGAGTCCATCGCAAGCTTTTCCGGCGTTCCGTCGAGCTTAACGCGATAAAAGCCCGTGTCTCGGGTTTCCTCGTTCTCGGCCCTTAGCAGCATATCTTTGCCCGGCTCAACGAACCGCTCATCCGGATCGAGACGCACGTAGCGGAGCTCGGTCTTTTCGCGACGGCCAATGCCGCCGGTCAACATCTTTGCGCCGCTGCCGTCGGGCGCGACCTGCCAGATGTCGAAATGGTCGTAGATCAGAACGTGCTTGTCGTCCTTGCTCCAGCCTGCGAGGCCATATGATGGCGCGGCACTCGGGCTGTCGTGATCTTCGCGGGTGAATTTCACTTTGAGTTTTTCGGTGAGATTAGTGACCTTGAGATCGGGTATCGTCATCGAATTCCAATCTTTGCCGTCGAAGAAAACAACATATTTGGCTCCCGGTGACCAACTCATGCCAAATTGATGAGCTTGCCGCAGCAGCTTTCGTGAGCCGTCTGTCGTGTTTACAAGATAATAGTCGGTGAATCCGGGATCGTAGGCGGCCCTGATGCGATAGGGACGGTCGTCCGTGCCGAGCGCATACAAACCGTTGGAGCTCGGGATCACATTTTCCATCGTCGTGTCGGCGAGCTGGACGAATTTCTTGTCCGTAATATGCCACACCGCGCGATACGAGCGGTCGCGGTCCGCGATCGCCCTAACCTTTTGCTGCGGCTGGATGTAATCGTCCTTCCAGTGCCAGAGATCGACGTTGACCTTTTCTTCGTCGGGAACCGCGTTATTTGGATCAGGCTCGGGATCGGGCGGCGGCGAACTGCTGATGAATAAACGCGAGCCGTCATATGAGAACGCGAGCGAGCCCTTTTCGCTAACGACGAACTCCGGCCTGAAGCCTGCGGTCTTTACCGAGACGACCTCGGTCGCGGGCGAGGCCGAGCGCCCCCAATGATAGACCTTGAATTTTGGCTGCTTTGCTGACGCATCGTCTTTATCGCTAATGAAGGCCAGCTGTGTCTGCTTTTCGTCCCATGTGAATTTCAGGTATTTTCCGGCTCCCGCGAGCAGTGCCATCGGAGCGTCGGTCGATTGCGGCGTTACCGCGAATGCTCCATTCGTTTCTTCTTTTCGCGACGACACCGCGAAAGCAAGCGTCTTTGCGTCCTTGCTGAATGAGTACTCGAGAACGTCAGCGAATGTGCGGTCTTTGCCGGTTGAAAGATCTCGCAAGATCAGTGTGCTCCCGTATTCTTTTCGTCTCGCGGATGTCGGTGATGGCGATGGACGAGGAGCGGCATTAGAATTTGCCGCTGACGTGTTGGCGTTTGCCGCTGCTCCCGCATTCGCTCCGCCTTCCGACCGCCGTTCCGGTACCGGTTCTTTCAAGATCGCGACAAAACCCGAACCGTCTTCGGGCACCTGGTACGATTTAACCTCATCGACACGCGCGACCTTGCCGGTTGCAAGGTCCATGATGCCGAGAGCATTCTTGGGCATCTCCGCCGCCGGTTTCTTGTCTTTACGGGCCTTTAGAATGTCGGCCTTGTTAGGCTCGATATTGAAGAATAATACCTTTGAATCAGCAGAAAAGGTTGGGCGCAAAAGCCTGCCCATTGCCTGAAAGGCAGCCGTTGCAGCCGGATCGGCCGGGTCCGGCGGCGGTGTCGGTGGTCGATAGCCGCGCGGAGCACGCCACTCTGAATTGGTTGCCGTATTCTTCACAAATAGCTCGCCATCGCCGTCCTGCGGCTGCATGACATACGCGACCCACTTGCCGTCACGCGATATTGTCGACCCTTGCAGCATACGCCACGAGTCGAAATCGCTTGGTGAAAGCGGGCGTTT
>CAZJFB010000007.1:41178-61885 GCA_964545145.1 uncultured Chloracidobacterium sp.
GAGACCTGTCGCGCAACCTCTTCCGCTACCTTGCGGAATGCGGCTGCCTGAGGCGAATCGGGAAACGCCACGACTACGGGCGTGCCTTTGTCGCCGCCTTCGCGGACTTCCATGCCGAGAGGCACTTCACCGAGAAGGTTGAGGCCGTATTCGTCCGCCAGCTTTTGCCCGCCGCCTTTGCCAAAGATCTCGTATTTATTGCCGGTATCCGGAGCAATGAAATACGACATATTTTCGATAACGCCTAGAACGGGAACATTCACCTGCTCGAACATCTTCACAGCGCGGCGCACATCCGAGAGCGAAACTTCCTGCGGCGTCGTTACCAGAACCGCGCCTTGAACCGGAACGAGCTGTGCGAGCGAAAGCTGGACGTCACCTGTTCCAGGCGGCATATCGACGATGAGATAATCCAACTGACCCCAGTTCACATCGGTGAGGAATTGCCTGACAACCCCGTGGAGCATCGGCCCGCGAAGGATCATCGGCTTATCGGGCGGAACGAGCACGGCCATCGAGATCATCTTGATGCCGTGGGCTTCGATCGGTTTGAGTTGTCCATCGACAACGTCCGGCTGGTCGTATCCGGTGCCGAGCATCAGCGGAACGTTCGGTCCGTAAACGTCGGCGTCCATGATACCGACCTTTGCACCGTCTGCGGCCAATGCGACCGCTAGATTGACCGCGACCGTCGATTTGCCGACACCGCCTTTACCGGACGAGACGGCGATGATGTTCTTGACGCCGGGGATCGCGACGTTATTCTTGATACCGCGGCCCTGAGGCACCTCAGCGTCCATCGTGACCTTGACGTTAGTCACGCCGTCGAGGCCGCGGACGATCTCATACGCCTGGGACTCCATCTGCTCTTTGACAGGGCAGGCCGGCGTCGTAAGGACAATGCGAAACGACACATCGCCGCCGTTAACGGCGAGGTCATGGATAAAGCCAAGTGTGACAATGTCCTTTCGCAGATCAGGGTCGATGATCGCCGTGAGAGCATTTAATACTATTTCTTCTGATAATTGAGTCATTTTGCAATAATGTAAAAAGTAGATTGTAGCAGATGGCTGGCTTCGGAATAAGTGAGAGGTGATATGTGAGAAGTGAGATGTCTTCGCACTTTTCACATTTAACTTATCTCTTTTCACTTATTCCGAAAATAATATGGAAAAGCAATTTATCGATGACTACGAACATATTCGGTCAGCCGGTCTTGGGTATTATCCGCAAAGCCGCGGGCTGATAGCTGTTTGGGGAAAAGAAGCGGTCCAATTCCTCGACGGCATGATCTCGAACGACATGAAGACGCTCGAGGACGGACAGCAAATGCTCGCTGCGTTCCCAAATGCTCAAGGACGTCTGATCGCAGTCATTCGGGTGCTGCGTCAGGGCGACCGGTTTTTGATCGAGACGGAAGAGGTGACGCGGGAGAAGGTTTTTCAGAACCTGTTTCGGTTTACATTCGCCGGGGATTTCTTTGTTGAGGATCTGTCGAATAGTTATCGCTATTTCGAGGTCTACGGTGGAGACGGGTCAGTACCACCTGCGGTAGCGAGTGGGGTCGCTTATACGGGTCGTGGATCGACTGACAACTTTATCGAGGTAAACTCTGCCGAGGCCTCTATTACCGAACTCCTGGCAAACGGATCTATCCAGATCGACGGCGACCTCCACGAAACCCTCCGCATCGAGAGCGGCATCCCGCTCTATGGTATCGACATGGACGAAACCACGATTGTCCCCGAACTGGGCCTCGACGGCCTCATCTCGTACAACAAGGGCTGCTACATCGGCCAAGAGATCATCGCCAGAATTCACTTTCGCGGCCACGTTGCAAAACGGCTCACGGGGCTAGTGTCAAAGACGGGGGCGATGGTGTCAGGGTTTTTGCCGGGCACAGAATTAGCCGCCGAAGACGGCAAGAACGCCGGCCGCATCACCTCTGTTGTGTATTCGCCGTCATTGGAGAGGCATATCGCCCTCGCCTTCGTCCGATACGACTATCTTGCGGCAGGTACCGAGTTAAGAGCGGGTGAGGCGACAGCGGTAGTCACCGATCTGCCATTTATTGGCTAATATGAATATTGCACAGATCAACATGGAAGAATTAGACATCGACCTGCCTAACGCCAAACTCGCGTACACCATCATCCAGTCGCTGCTCGACGGCCACGAGGCGTTGAGTGATCTGCTTGTCGTGATGTCGCACGCACTCGACGAAGATACGCTTAAGGCGTTGACGATGACCGGCGAGTGGCAGAAGTATCTAGAGTCGAAACGACATCTTGAAACGACTCACGTTCAGATCGAAAAGCTTTCCGAGGCCCTTACGCGACTTGAATCATCAAACATCGAGAATAATTAGTAATTGGACAATTACTAATTAGTAATTAGCTTTTGAAATATGTTTGACCTAGTGATCATTGGAGCGGGACCGGCCGGAATAACGGCAGCTTACGAGGCCAAAAAGGCCGGTCTCGACTATCTCGTTATCGAAAAAGGGCTGATCGGCAACACGATCTACAACTATCCCGTGGGGTTGACGGTATTTTCGACAACAAATGAGCTTGAGATCATGCCCGATGGGCTGAAACCCGCCCGCGAAAAGCCGACTCGGGAAGAATTGCTGTCGTATTATGTGCGATTTGTTTTGGACAATGAGTTGAATGTGCGAACAGAAGAGACGGTGACCGCAGTAAAGTGCAGAAGCCCGCGCTTAAGCAGGGGCGGTAGCGAAACGTTGGATGTACCGCCCTTGCTTACGCGCGGGCTTTCGCAACCGATTTTCGAGGTTGAGACCGACCGATCACGATATGAAGCTCAAAATGTCCTCTTTGCCGTTGGATCGATGGATCATCCGCGAAAACTCAACGTTCCCGGCGAAGACCTGCCAAAGGTTTTCGATCATTTTCGTGAAACGTATCCGTGGGTAAAGAAGAAGGCTCTGATCGTCGGCGGCGGCAATTCGGCCGGCGAGGCGGCGTTGTTTCTGGCGCAGGAAGGTGCCGATACGACGCTGGCGATATTTCGCGACGATTGGGAAAACACAGACCCAAAGCAAGGCTGCATAAAATATTGGGTAAAGCAGCCGCTCGAGGATGAGCTTAAAGAACATTGCCTGAACCTTTTCTTTCTGGGCAAGGTGATCGAGATCCGTGATGGCGAGGTCGAACTCGAGAGTGAGACCGGCGACCGCGTTGTGATCGAGAACGATGTCGTTTTTGTACTGATCGGCTCGGACGCCGACCTTACGATGCTAAAGGATCTTGGCGTCGCGACCGAACAAGGAAAATACGGCGAGGTTCCGGTCTACGATCCCGAGACATTTGAAACGAACGTTTCCGGAGTGTACGTGGTTGGCCATTTTACAAACCAACGGCATATTAAGGGAGCGATCGACGGGGCCAGATCGTTGGTATCGAAATTGAGCGAAATGGTTGGGGCCCGAAAATCTCAGAATTAGTCGAATAACGGTTATTTCTGAAATCCGAATTCACGCATTTGGTGTGTATTCAGATCTGAATTGACGATCCAGCGGCCCTTAAGTGTTGTATTGCGATCATGTCGTACGATCCAATCTAACTGACTTTTTCCACGTAGTAATACGATCCCGGCACCGCCTTGATATATTGCCGCCATTTCATTATCCGTTGCGGCACGCCATCGGCCCTTCAGGTATTTTGCGGGCGTGTCCGCCGCATACAGTTTCCAGGTGTAAGTGCCGTTTACATCGATTGTCAAAAAGCCGGTCTTTGCCGCCACTATTAGAAAGGCATTCTCAGACTGGACATTGTTGGTCCATGTTCCTAGGTACCATTGCTGCTTGGTCGGCGGACCGAAATTTTCGGCCAGGGGAAATCGTACGATCGACGTTGCGCCAAATTTACCAAGTTCGTCCGAGAACTTAGAGATCGTTTGGTACCGAAAGTTCAATCCGCAATCCCGGATCCGCTTGGCCAATTCTCGTTCGACCATTTCCTTTTTTGTAGCGTCTTTGAACGGGTCATTCCCAAGGCGCTGCTGTAGAAATCTGAGGACGTCATTCTCGCCGAGCGTCGTGTTACATGGGGTCTGATCTGCCCCGTTTTCCGGCGGCACAGCTGGTTTAGGCGGAACATCCTTGGCCGGCGGACCTGCGGGCTGTACCTGAGATGCCGGCCTTATCCGATCCCAGCTCCAAGCCGTTTGCGATCCCTCGGGATAGAATTCATTCGGCTTTTTGCGAATAACAGGCTGTTTGTTGTCCTGCGTCGAGCCAACAAAAGTGCCGCCGGTTTCCCATTTTCCGTATTCGAGATAATCGATCTTGTCGCCGGGTTTGTACTGTGCCCCCTGAGCAAAACACTGAAGAGCTGCGGTGCTTATGACGAGCAAAAGAACGACGAACAATCCAAGGGCGGTTCTAGACATAGTTCCTGTGGCTCCGATGATAGGCAGGTTGCGTCGGATAGTTTCCGAGAGAAAACACAACTGGCCAGTAGTTGGTGTGTTGTACTCCTGATCGCTGATCAAGTCAAGCGACCATTGTTAACTAAAAATACAGAAGGCGGATCGAATAAGAGCATCGATCCGTCCTTCGTGTTTTCGTGTCCTACGACCGCAGTTACTTGGAGTCCGGCTTTGCCGTCCTCACCATTACTTTCTGATTCTGAAACTTCTCTCCGATATTCGCGGGATTGATTTCGTAGCTGGTAACGTCAAATGTCTCATCCGCCTGGGTCCATTTGAAAGGAAGCTGAACTCCATTGACAGCACGATAGTCTGAGAACTTGACGAGGATATCGGTCATATCTCCGGCACCGGCTTCATGCTTGAATAAGACAACGTCCTTCGCCCCACTCGCGGAAGCCGGAGCGTCCTTATCGAACTTGACCACTCTCGGCATGGCCATTCCCTTGTAACCCATTGCAACCGGAAGGTTGGACGAACTGTCGAGGAAAAGCTTGAACGACTGTCCGCCAAACGAGGCGACAACGATGTTACAGCTGCGGCCGTCGATATCGCCGGTACCGCCAAATGTGTAGTCGACGTCGAGGCCCTTAGGAGCCGTGAGAAGCAGGCTAAGCGTCGTGCGGAGAAGTTCGTTGCTCTTCATCGCATTGTGATGGGCCGCCATATCGCCGTGTCCGCCGACAAAGACCGCGTTCTTGTCGATGTTAAACGTTTTGCCGTCTTTAGATGTGAACGTAGCCGCGTCGCCGTCGGCCTTACGCAGGATGACTACGTCGCCATCGCCGGTCGGCATAGGAGATCCATCTTTTGCGGTCACGGTGAACGTTTTGCCGTCCTTCGACGTGAAGGTGGCCGTGCCGCCCGAACTGCCGGTACGCTCAACAACTATCTCCTTCTTTCCGGGTACGCCGGGATGCTCCGCGATCCACTTATCAGCGTCGGCTCCGGTCAGCTCGAGGACCGTGCCGTCATCTTTTTTGACAACGAGCTTTTTCGAAATGTTTGCTTCAGGGCCGTTGCCATCAGCATTGACCGTCACCTTCATTTTGTCCTTGGCGTCGCCAACTACGACCACATCGACCTGCCTATTGGTGATCGTGTGGGCTTTGCCGGTTCCGTCGTCCGTGCCGAACTTGACCATCCTCGACATCTTGTCGGGAAGCTGCAGAGCGATCTCGGTCTCGCCTTGTTCGGTCGAATCGACGCCGTTGATCTTGATCTTCTGCGTCGTGCGTCCGGCGATCGTCATACTCTCGATCGCGTTGATCGCCGCATCACCGCCGATGGCCAAGCGGGCCTTGCGAACCAATTCAAGGGCCTTTTCGTCGGATTTGAATTTCGCACCGGTCCTTTCGACCAAAGCGCCGAGGCCGAGGAAAAATACAGCCACAGTCAGAACTGAAATAGTGAATCGTTTCATAACATTTACCTCCGATGTTTTTAACATTATTGCTTCGAGCTTGCCAATCCGGAGAAGAGCTTTGATCACTCATATTTCCCGGTGCAGCATTTCGACATTACGGATTATCAACCACGTCTGGCCACAGGTGATTAAGAGGACGCAAAGAAATTGTTAAGAATGTAAAATGTGCCGAAAAACAATAGACACGCTTAAACGTAAGGTGGAAAATGAAATCCGATGAGGCGTTCCTGGCTCACATATTTAATGATCGGCGGATCGGTCGTGCTGCTCGCTGTGTTGGGTGGGTTGCAATATCGCTGGCTTACGCAGATAAGTGCTGCCGACGGTGAAAAGGCCAAGGCGCGGGTCAAGGACCAGGCACAGCGGCTCGCAGCGGATTTTAATCGCGAGATCCAGAGCGCCTATTTCAATTTTCAGACAGACGCAGACAGCTGGAAAAAGAAGGAATGGGGCGAGTTTAGCGAGCGATTTCAGTACTGGACCGAGAATACCCAATACCCGACCCTCATTAAGGAATTTTACTTTCTCGAGGCTGACGGTAACGCTCCGGTCCTCAGATTCGAGCGAGGTGCAGGCTTCAAGGCAGTCGATCCGGCAATCACGCCGGAATACATTAATTCCCGGATCGGCCAACTAAAGGAAAGGCTCGCCGACACGAGCAGTTTTAAGCCGGTGCAGGACGACATCGACACGCTGCTGCTCCCCATACACGAATCGGACTCAAGAGGCGAAAAGATAGTACTGCGGGCTAAGGTGCCTGAGGGGACAAGATCGCTGAAGCTGCCGGAACCGTTTGGTTATCTCGCGATCGAGCTCGACCGGAACACGATGACTCAAAAGGTGATCCCGGATCTGACTGCGAAGTATTTTGATCCTAACGA
The DNA here is from genome assembly GCA_964545145.1 of uncultured Chloracidobacterium sp. Classification (GTDB taxonomy): domain Bacteria; phylum Acidobacteriota; class Blastocatellia; order Pyrinomonadales; family Pyrinomonadaceae; genus OLB17. The sequence continues at coordinate 47,938 of CAZJFB010000007.1, forward strand.
ATTCCGCGTTCAGGTCACCGACAAAGGAGGGAATGTCGTTTACCGTGAGATATCAGCCGGCGATACGGACGCCACGGCGCGGCTGCTCGATGTTTCACCTAATAATTTTGTGTTCTTCGCCAACAAAGACCTGGTGAATGCCATCGGTGAAAGGCGCGCCGACGTAGTTGTGAATTCCAAGGTTGAGACCCACAGCTTCGAGCAACGTAGCTCCGGAGATGCCCCGGGCAACAACATCAGTATCGAGCTCAAGCGAGATGCAAAGCCGCGAACGTCGGTCTTTACAGCTACCACGACTGCGGGCGAAGTGCCCGGCGGGCCGTGGCAACTGGGCGTGCAGCACGCTTACGGCTCGCTTGATGGATACATCGCGTCGAACCTACGCCGAAATCTCGCTGTCGGCTTCGGCATCTTGTTTCTGCTTGCGGGTGCGGTCGCGGCAATAGTTGTCTCGTCGATACGGGCACGTACACTCGCCCAGCGACAGCTTGATTTTGTCTCCAGTGTTTCACATGAGTTCCGGACGCCTCTCGCGGTCATCTATTCGGCCGGCGAGAACCTCGCGGACGGTGTCGCAAAGGAGACGGCACAGGTCTCACGATATGGCGACCTTATTAAGGGCGAAGGACGTAAACTGTCGTCGATGGTCGAGCAGATACTCGAGTTCGCTGGTGCAAATTCGGGTAAGCGCAAGTTCAACTTTTCGCCGACATCGGTAGGCGACGTCGTAAACTCGGCCATAAACGAAAGCCGTTCACTGATCGGTGACCGCGGGTTCGAAATTGAAACGTCGATCGCCGAAGGGCTACCGACTATCTCAGCCGATCGCGCGGCGTTGGGCCAGGCGATCCAAAATCTGATCGCGAATTCGATCAAGTACTGTAATGGCAAGGCCTGGCTTCGTGTGACTGCCTTTAATGGCGACGGCAAAGTGAAGATCGCGGTCGAGGACCATGGTATCGGCATATCGAAGGGCGACCTGCGGCAGATATTTGAGCCGTTCTTCCGGTCGAAGGAGGTGGTCGATGCTCAGATCCACGGGAATGGTCTCGGCCTATCGCTAGTAAAACAGATTGTCGAAGCTCACGGCGGCAGCGTCAAGGCCGAGAGCGAGGTCGGCCGTGGAAGTAAGTTCACGATCGAACTGCCGGTATGAAGATCCTTCTTGTCGAAGACGAAAAAGGCCTGATCCTGACGCTCACCGACCGTCTAACGAGCGAGGGCTTTGACGTGACAAGCGCTTCGGATGGGAAGGACGGATTCGATCTCGCATCGACGGAACAATTTGACCTAATTATTCTCGACGTGATGCTGCCGAAGAAGAACGGTTACGACATAGCTCGCGACCTTCGCCAAAAGGGCATCCAGACTCCGATACTGATGCTGACGGCTAAGGGCGAGACGATCGACAAGGTGCTCGGCCTAAAACTCGGAGCTGACGACTATCTGACAAAGCCATTTGAGGTGATCGAGCTGCTTGCACGAGTCGAGGCGTTATTGCGGCGTTCTCCGAATCAAACGGAAGCGTCGCCGAACGGAGCATTCAGATTCGGCGACGTAGGTGTCGATTTCAAACGCGCAGAGGTGACGCGGGGCAACGAACCTGTCGACCTTTCAGCGATGGAGTTTCGGCTACTGCAGTTCTTTATCGAGAATCGCGGCACAGTTCACTCGCGAGACGATCTTCTCGACGCGGTTTGGGGCTATGATGCGATGCCGACCACCCGGACCGTCGACGTGCACATAGCCTGGCTGCGGCAGAAGCTCGAGGAAAATCCGAGACATCCGCAGTACATTCAGACCGTGCACGGCATGGGCTACAAATTTGTCGTCTAGCACGCCAGACGTCAGGGCCTGTTCCGAAATATTATTCGGCCAAGACCGACACTATGCCGGCGTCGTAACGTGTTGGCAGAATATTGCCATCCCAGTCGGAAACACCCCTTTCGGCAATGGAATCAGTAAGACCGATCAATTCATCTCCCCCTGCGTTTTTCCCAACACCAAAACGAACACTGACGATCTTTGTCGGTATTGCCGACGCTGCGATCGGCTCTGTGGAATCGATCAAAATGGCGATCTTCCCGGATCCGATGACATTCGCTGTCAATACTGCTCCTATCGGAACTGAATCACCAAGCACAACGTAAGGAGAATTAATACTCGACGGATCATACTCCAGCGTGAAGCTGATCGCGTGTTCGTTGCCGCGTCCATTGAGGACGACGGGAACCTCGATCTCTGAGCCGGCATTTGTCTCGACAGGCAAAACGCTAAGACTTCTCGAATTGAATATACCGAAAAAGTCCTTTATCAGAGCACCAAGAAATCCCTCCACGGTCCCGGTCGGCAGCGGCCCGCTCGCAGGGGTTAGTGGGTCAAGGCCGGCCGCGTATCGTCGGGTCTGTATAACGTCGTTTGCATTTATCACGCCGTCACCGAAAGTGCCACGTGGAGCGCAATCAGCTCGCTGCCCTTCATTCGTTGCCGGATTTACAACATCCAATCCTGTCGCAAAACGCCGCTGTTGCACGACATCGGTTGAAAGCACAACGCCGTCGCCATTCGGTCTGGGCGAGACGTCGCCCTCAAAACCCAACGGTGTGCCTGTTGGCGTGGGCGTCGGAGTATTGCTAGGCGTTGCCGTCGGAGTGGCCGTTGGCGTCGAAGAAGGCGTAGCCGTCGGCGTGCTCGTCGGGGTCGACGTAGGAGTGGCTGTTGGAGTAGGGGTCGGCGTAGGCGTTCCTGCCTGAACCGTCCCGGCGGCTGCCACGCTCACTCCACCCTGATAGGTAGTGGGATAGGGATAAAAGCTTCTTACCAACTGATTATTCTGTCCGTCGAAGATCTTAACCAGCGGTCCCGGACCGGCTCCGGCACCGTCGGACGCCTCAATTTGATTAGGTGGTTGAGGCAGGGTCGACCCGGCCCCCGTAATAATTTCGGCCCGGCTATCTGAATTGATATCTCCTGCGGCGACATTTACACCTCCAAGGAAACCCGGATCGTAGGCCGTGAATGAGGTGATCAAATTGTTTGGATTCACGCCATCGAAGACTCTGACCACGGGACCTCCGCCCTGTCCCGGACCTGTTATGATGTCGGGCGTTCCGTCACCGTTCACATCGCCGACTGCTACGTATACACCGCCCGTGAATCCAGAATATGCGGTAAAGTTGCGGATCATCGAAGCATCCAGTCCACGGAACGCCTTTACGTCGCCAGGGGCTCCGGACATTGGTCCGACGACGATATCTGCGCGTCCGTCACCGTTAACATCACCCGCGGCAACATTGATACCGTAGGTTCCACCGCCGCTGAACGCAAAGAAATCATGCAGCAAATCATTATTTGCACCGCTAAAGACCTTTACATGAGGACCCCCACCCGGTCCGGCACCGACAATAATATCCGCCTTTCCGTCATTGTTGACATCGCCCGCCGCAACCGAGACGCCACCCGTGAATCCAGTGAATCCCTGAAATGATCTGATGATGCTACCATCGGTGCCATTCATAATTCTTACAAGTGCATTGCCTCCTCCGGTACCTGCGACCGTATCGACAACACCATCGCCATTAACGTCACCCACCGCCACCCTGACCCCACCTGCAAATGCGGGATCAAACGGATCTCGCTGTAACTGCAATCTCGGGGGCGACGGGTTAAAGATACTCACAAAAGGTTGAGTTCCGGCACCGGTAAAAATAAAGGGGTTAGCTGGAGTCTGTGTTGGGGGCACCAATGCAATGCCATCGATCGGTACCGTAAAACTCCCCAACGGAGTCAGAGCACCAGTGGTCGTGTTCTGCCGCCACAACGCGTTGTTAAGGGCCGCGAAAAATTCGCTGTTGAGCGTTGAGGTAAGAGACGCGGACTGGAAGGGCGACACGCCGAGCGGACCTATAGTGTAGATCTGTCCGGTGTTCGGCGAGGGCACCCCGTTCACACCACCAATTCTAACTAGGCGAGCGCCGGCCGTATCGATGCCGAACAGAGTTGCTTCCGGTGCCCCCGTCAAAGGGTTGAAGTTGGTGCCGCTGAACATGTCGATCGCGGGATTTGAACCAAAATTCGGATCTCCGGAAGCGTAAGCAATACTGGAGCCAATAGTAACTGGCTGTCCGGTATCAGGGTCGAGCACCTCATTGACGTCCGTAAAGGTAATAACGCGCAATGCTTCATCAGTAGCCCACGATGCCCCAACCTCATTCATTGGTATGCTGAAGTCGATATCAAAGAACGTCGACGGGTCCACGCCGGAGGTGAACGGGGGGCCGACCGGTGAAGCGGCACCGGTTGTCGGATTCAGCGTTAATAAGCGCGCCGTTGGGCCACTGGTTCCGAGGCCATAAAGCACGCCTGTCGATGGCCGAAAGTCGATGGAGACTATCTGCTCACCCGATGCCAGTCCCGTTATCGGGACATTGGTCAAAACGGTCCCAGGTGCGTTCGCATTGAAAGTGTAAAGCCGACCCTGGAATCGGTTCAGCCCGACGAGCGGAATGTTTAGTGCCGAGGACACTGACGATTCGACGGCACCGATGTCAGTGTTGTCTCCGCCTGTCGCCGGAGCGATCGATGGGAAATTGATTGTGCGAGGAAATCCGAAACCGCGCTGATCGGTCGTTGACCCGCCAACATTTGAACTCTTGTCTATCGCGGGACTCAGACCGGTACATTGTGGTGCGGGAAAGCCCGGACCCGTGCAGGGCTCATGCGTAAACGTCGGTCCGCCATTGGCCGAGAGCGGCCCAAGCCTAGGATCCAATGGACTCGCGCCTGTACCCGTTTGATCGGCAGCTCCGGTGAAAGTCGTTACCGCACCGCGATTGCCGATAATGTTGAAGTTTCCGGAAGCGAAAGATCCTGTCCCCGTGGAATTTATATCTGGCACCGTCGAGCTGTTTCTATTTCCAGCTATGATCGTACTTGTTACATTTACGGCCGCATTGACCGCCCGTATCCCCGATGCTCCACCACTTGCGAGAGACACTTGATTGTCGGTAATAGTTGACCTCTTTATCGTACATACATCGCCGATGTGAAATATACCACCGGCGCCAGTAACTCCAGCCGAAGAATTCTGTGAGATCGTCGAATCCAAGATGGTTAGCGTTCCAGCATTATCAATACCAGCTCCACCATTCGCACCTGTGCTCCCATTACCCCAGATGAGGGATTTGATAAGTGTTAGGTTGCCAAAGTTTTCGATCCCTCCTCCGAAACCGCCAGCCTGATTTGCAAATATTTCGCATGAATCTATGGTCACTGCGGCTCCCGGTGAAATAAATACACCACCACCGTTCGCCGATACGCTTCCGTAGCCGAAAGAGAGATCTTTTACAACCGACGTCTGGTTTCCGACGAATGAAAGGATCCGAAACTGTCCGGCACCCGACCGTCTGACCAGAATACGGAAACTAGGGCCCGAACCGGCGATCGAGACGGACTCCGTTATATCGGGCAATGCGGTCGCAAGTGCGATTATCCCCTCCAATCCCTGACTGAAGCCGATCGTGTCATTGCCTGGAGAAGAGTTTGCGTCGGTGATCGCCTGTCGCAGACTGCCTGCACCGGTATCGTTCAGGTTTGTGACGGTAAAGGCGGCGACCGGATTTTCGTCGCGGGTTATCGTACCCGGAGTATTACCACGTTCAGACACGTTTTGGGCCCGCCCGGTTACGAGAAGTAGACTTCCCGAAGATGCCAATAGATACGACCCAGCCAGAGCTAGAATCGTAAAGCAGGACAAATACAGACTGAAATTTGAGTTAAGCGTCGGCCGATGTCTCATATTTCCCAGACCTCCAGTGCTGGACCGGATCCGACGCATTCGATCAAAACTTTATTCAGCAGTAACGCCAAAGTCTTTTGCGTTGTTCTGTCCTTGAGAAAATCGGGACGGATCAAGCAAAAGCGTCGGAACCCCTTAGCGTTATGTTTGGTGCGAAAGCATATACCAAAACTTGCGGTATGTAAATACCAAAGGGGTCAACGCAACAGAGGCGAACTGATAGCAGCGGCCAAGTTCTGTACTATTTCATGTTGGTCCTATGATCGTCAAAAGGTGTTGACTATAGGTTTGTCGTGTAGGGAATTACGTAACCTGCGATCGCGATGAAGTGAAAGACGCTGCCCATCAGCACGAAGACGTGCCAGATCGCGTGGTGGTGCTTGATGCTTTTCCAGCCAAAGAAAATTACGCCGAGGGAATAGCTCAATCCACCGGCCACGGCGAGGATCAGTGGGACAATTCCGACCGCGTTGTAGAGCGGTTCGACAGCGACCACTCCGACCCATCCCATCACTAGATAGATGATCGCTGAGATGACACCCGAGCGGATCTCGAACACGACCTTTGTGACGATACCGACGGCCGCGAATATCCATGCAAATAGAAAAAGCCCGGTGCCTATGCCGTCCCGCAGGATTATCAGTGCGAAAGGCGTGTAGCTGCCAGCGATAAGCAGGTAAATGCAGCAATGATCGACCAATTGCAGAATTGACTTCGCGCGTGGCGTGATCGCCGAATGGTAAAAGGTAGAAGCTCCATACAGGATCACGAGCGACGAGCCATAGACGATCGCACTCGCGATATTCCAACGGCCGCCGTTGACCACAGCCAGCACAACAAGAACGACAAAGCCCACAACGCTCAGCAGAAGTCCGACGCCGTGGGTTAGTGAGTTTGCGGCTTCCTCGATGCTGAGTGCTTTAAGTCTGGCTTTTACCATTACATTATTGATGCTTCGAAGTGTGCTTCGGTTGACGCTCTTTCTCGGCGCGCGACCCCTGACTTGTAAGCGGCCTCTTCGACTCTGGTTGCGACGGCCTCGCCGACTCGACGGTCAAAGACCGACGGGATGATGTAGTCGGGATGCAGTTCGCTTTCGTGTATCCTATCGGCGATTGCATGAGCGGCTGCGAGCTTCATTGCCTCATTGATCCTGGATGCCCGGCAGTTGAGTGCACCACGGAATATACCCGGGAAGCATAGCACATTATTGATCTGATTTGGATAGTCGGACCGGCCCGTCGCCATCACCGCCACGTGTTCTTCGGCGTCCTCGGGCATGATCTCAGGGACCGGGTTCGCCATAGCGAAAACGATCGGGTCCTTTGCCATTGCCTTTAGGTCATTTTGGTCGATCGTTCCCGGTGCAGAAAGGCCAAAGAAAACGTCGGCGCCTTTGATGACGTCATGTATGGTGCCTTCCTCCTTTTCAGGATTCGTATTGCGTGCATACCAGTCCTTGACCCAGTTCATGTTTTCCTTTCGACCCGCATATATCGAACCGGTCGTGTCACAGCCAATGATGTTCTTGACGCCCGCTGCCATCACGATCTTTGAGCACGCGACGCCGGCGGCGCCGATGCCGTTGACGACGAGCTTGATGTCCTCCATCTTTTTGCCTGTGATCTTTAGTGCGTTCAATAGTGCTGCAAGGACTACGACGGCGGTTCCGTGCTGGTCGTCGTGAAAGACCGGAATATCCAGTTCCTCTTTTAGGCGTTCCTCTATCTCAAAGCACCGCGGAGCGGAAATGTCTTCGAGGTTTATGCCGCCGAATGCAGGAGCAATGTTCTTGATGGTCTGTACGATCTCGTGCGGGTCTTTGGTATCGAGACATATTGGAAAGGCGTCGACGCCGCCGAATTCCTTGAAGAGCTGGCACTTGCCTTCCATCACGGGCATCGCCGCCGCTGGGCCAATATCACCCAGTCCGAGCACCGCAGTGCCGTCGGAAACGACAGCGACGGTGTTCTTCTTGATCGTCAGGTTAAATGCCTTTTCAGGGTCTTTGTGTATCGCCTCGCAAATGCGAGCAACGCCCGGCGTGTATGCCATCGAAAGGTCGGAGCGAGTCTTTAACTGCATCTTTGAGGCGATCTCGATCTTTCCGCCGAGGTGCATCAAAAATGTGCGGTCCGAGACGTTCACGACCTCGACGCCGTCGATATCGCTGACCGCCCCTATGATCTCTTTGCCGTGGCGTTCGCTCGCTGCGTTGACCGTGATGTCGCGGATCAGGTAATCCTTACCGACGCTGACGATGTCGATGCCCTCGATGTCGCCGCCGGCTTTTCCAATGGCTGTGGTTATTTGTCCTAGTTTTCCGGGTTTGTTATGGATGCGAACGCGAAGTGTAAGACTATAGCTGGCGTTCGGTGTCAGTGATGTGCTCATACAACCGTAAAAGTATGACGAAAAAGCAGGCCTAGAGCAAACATTAAGCGGTTTTCTCGTTAGCGAAAGTTATGCGAGACGACCTCGGTCCGCAAGTCTGTAAGCTGTTCGAAGTATATTGCCTTGAGCATTCCGCGTTCTTCAAAAATGCCGCGGATCAGCAAAAAATCCGATCCGTTGATGACCGAGCGGTACTTTTCAAAGGTGTCGGGCATGACAACAAAATTCGAGTGTCCGGTCTCGTCCTCGAGGGTGATAAAGACGACATTCTTCGCCGTCATCGGCCGCTGGCGAATGACGACGGCACCGGCGACCGATACGACCTGGCCTTTTTTCAGGTATTTCGATTCGTGAGCCGAGAGAACGCCCTTTTTCTTCAGATCATCGCGAATGAACGCCATGGGATGCTTGCCGATCGAGATGCCGGTCTTGCGAAGGTCGGCATCGACGAGTTCGATGCCCTCCATACGCCGTAAGAATGCGGTGTCGGAGCGCAGGCTGCCAGCCTGCGTGTATGCCGACTCGCAGGCTGGCAGCCTGCGCTCTGACGACTCAAAAAGGTCGCCCGTAGGCCGGATCGCAAGCTCAGATTCCCACAGAGCCTGACGACGGTGAACGGTGTTGTCGAAGTTCAACGCTCCGGCTATCGACAGGGCACGGATCTCGCGCTTATTGATCTCGGGAACGCGTTCGATGAGGTCGGCGATGCTGATGTACTCGCCGGAACTGCGTTCCGACACGATCTTCCTGCCAACATCTTCCCGCAGGCCGCGGACGTACTTCAGCCCGACGCGGACATCGCCTTCCTCGACAGTGAATTCATACTGCGACCTATTTATATCCAGATGGCGAAAGTGCAGCCCGTGACGCTGTGCGTCCTTGACGAGCGTCGCCGCCGAGTAGAACCCGAGCGGATAATTATTGAACATCGCTGTCATGAATTCCGCGCGGTAATGCACGATGAAATACGCCGACGCGTACGCCAAAAGTGCGAAGCTGAAAGCATGCGATTCGGGAAAGCCGTAGTTGGCGAACGCCTTGGTATAGGCGACGATCTGTTCCTGCACATCGTGCGGAATATTGTTTCGCGTCATGCCGTCACGCAGGTTTTGGCCGATCTTCTCCATTTTGCGGTCAGGCCGTTTGAAGCCCATCGCCCGACGCAGTTCCTCGGCCTCGGAGCCGGTGAATCCGGCGATGTCCATTGCCATTTTTAACAACTGTTCCTGAAAAAGCGGCACGCCCATCGTGCGTTTCAGGATCGGCTCGAGCGACGGATGCGGATACGTGACCGGCTCGATGCCCTGACGGCGTTTGATGTATGCATGCAGCATGTTACCGACGACCGGGCCGGGACGAATAATGGCGACCTGGACGACGATGTCGTAAAAGTTCGCGGGTTTTGATTTCGGCAAAAAGGCGATCTGTGCACGGCTCTCGACCTGAAACATCCCGACCGTGTCGGCGGTCTGCAGTGCCTCGTAAACCTCCGGGTCGTCGTGCGGCACTTTGTAGAGGCCCATTTCGACGCCGTGGTTTTCCCTGATCAGCGTGATCGTGTCGCGAAGCACAGCCATCATCCCGAGGCCCAAAAGGTCGATCTTCACGATCTTTAGCTGTTCGCAATCGTCCTTGTCCCACTGGATGATCGAGCGGTTTTCCATAGACGCGGGCTCGAGCGGCACCATTCCGTCGAGCTGGCCGAGGGAAATGACCATACCGCCCGAATGCTGGCCGAGATGACGCGGGAAATCGAGTATTCGCTGATAATGATCGGCGAAATGCCTCAGACGCACGTTCTCTGCCGGATCGAAACCGGCTTCCTTGAGGCGACGGTCGAGTTCGTCGCCCTTGAACGTCTCGTAGTGCGAATTGAGCTTCGACAGCTTGTCGAGCACGTCCGTTTCAAAGCCGAACGTCTTGCCGACCTCGCGGACCGCCGAACGCCCGCGATAGCAAATGACATTCGCCGTCATGCCGGACGAGCGGCGGCCGTATTTTGTGTAAACGTGCTGGATGACGCTTTCGCGGTCGTCGCCCGACGGCAGGTCGATGTCGATGTCGGGATATTGCTCGTACTTTTCGGACAGGAAACGCTCGAAAAGCAGCTTGTGCTGGATCGGATCGACCGCCGTGATGCCGAGAGCGTAGCAGACGACGGAATTCGCCGCCGAACCGCGTCCCTGCGAGAGAATGTTGTTCGCCTTGCAAAAATCGGAGATGTCGGCGACGGTCAAGAAATAACCGGCGAGTTTTTTCATCTCGATGATGCGAAATTCCTTCTCCAGCCGCGGAATGACCTGCGAGCGTATCGGCCACGCCTTATCGCGGTAACGCTCGTGGGAACGCTCGATGGCCTTCGCACGCAGCATCGACATCACCGTTTCGCCTGGCGGCACCGGATAATCGGGAAACTTGTACGCCAGTTCGTCCATCGAGAAATCGACACGATCGGCGATCTCACCGGTGATCTCGACGGCCTCGGGCATATCCTCAAAAAGACGGAGCATCTGCTGCTCGTTCTTGAGATAACGCTCGCTGTTCTCGCTGAGCAATTTGCCGGCGTCATAGATGGTCGTGTGATTTTTGATGCAGGTGAAAACGTCGAAAAGTGCACGGTCGCGTTCGTCAGCGTAATATGCGCCGTTGCTCGCGAAATAGGGAATTCGCAGCTTATGAGCGTAACCGAGCAGCGTCTGGTTGATGTATTCCTCGTGCCGCAGGTGATGCCGCTGAAGCTCGACGTAGAGCCTCTTTTCAAAGACGTAGTTGAGCCACGCGAGATCGGCGATGCCGTTGCCGTTTTTAATGCTTTGGTGGAGAAAACCGTCCGCTCCGCCGGTAAAGCACAGCAAGCCGGACGAGTGTTCCTCGATGTCCTTTCGCGTCGCGAAATGCTCGCCTTTCTTGTGGCGGAGCTTGATCGTGGTGATCAGTTTGCTCAGGTTTTGATAGCCCGCAAGAGTCATCGGCACAAGCGGCAAGAGGCTGCCGTCTTCCATCGTGATCTCCGAGCCGATGATGGGTTTTACGCCTTTCTCACGAGCCTCGAAATGGAAACGCACCGCACCCGCGACCGTATCGCGGTCGATCAGAGCTGCTGTCGGAATGTTCAATTCCGCCGCGCGCGCCGCCAGTCTCTGCGGCTGCGAGCCGGAAGAGAGAAAGCTGAACGCCGAGCGTGTGTGTAATTCGCAGAACATCAGGATTTTTTTGCCACGAATGAACACGAATGAACACGAATTGCTTTTATTCGTGCCATTCGTGAATATTCGTGGCTAAATTTCTTAGTCATATTCACCTATCACAAACCAGTCTTCGCGGCCTTTGCAGAGGCGGTAGACGCCGTGGTTCTCGATCTCGATATCCCATTCCTGCGTTCGCCACGGCTTGTTCCACCACTGAGAAGTCCCTTTCCACACACCGCTGTAATTCAGCACGTGGCCGGCGAAACTGCGCGTTCTGACAAAGACCAATCGCCCTTCGCGGACCAAGACCTCAGCCTTGATCGGCGGGCGGAAATATGTGAATGCAATAACAGCTCCCCTCCTTACGAAGGAGGGGTGGCAGCCGTCTCGGCTGACGGGGTGGTTCTCTTTGCCTTCCGGCATAGCATTCAGGTCCAAAGCAAACGCCTCCGCAAGGCGCTGGCTGACCAGCACCGGCACCCCGACGTTCTCCTCGCCGACGAGCTTCTTTAATTTGGTGGCCGTCAGCAGCAAACTTTCCGGCTCGGGCCGCGATACGGCGTAAAGCCCACGTTGGTCTGTCCGCGGCCTTGTGAAATGCGCGGTCACATCGACACCGGTGATCGACGCCTCGGGCGGGTCAAGAGCACCGCGAAGGTTGATCAGCTTGAGCCAGAATGTGCGTTCGAGCGTCGGGAAAGACGTCTTTATCTCGTAGGATTTCTCAGTCTTGTTGCGCAGCTTGAATCTCAGATCGAGATGTTCGGTGCTGAAGCCGGCGTACGCGACCTCGGCAAAGAGCCGCTCGAGCCCGTGGTTGAGCAGAAAGATGAGCTGCTCGAAATCCTCGACCGGATTGTCGAGCTCGAAACTCCACGATGCGCGATTCTCCTTTATATTCGGCGTGACGAGCGATTTGCCCCGCTGTTCGAGCACGTCGATCACGTCGGTGAACTCGCGTCCGTAGCGGCTGACGAGTTCGTCGTCGGGTACCGCGAGCAGATCGCCGATATTTCGTAAACCTAATTCGCTAAAGACGTTAAGCGTGTCGCGTTCGATGTTGAGATCGGCGAGCGGAAGCTGCTCGAACATATCGGGCGTGTTCAGAGTGCAGGTTTTAGCCTGTTCATGCGACAAGCTGAAGCTTGCACTCTGCACATGCTTTTGCCGTGCCAGAAGCGTCGCGGTATCGACGGTCTCGGCGATGGCGACGCTCCCGGAAATGTTGCTCCTTTGCATCTCATCGAGGATCTTTTGCGAGATGCGTTCGGGCTTGCCCATCAGGCGTTCGAGGCCGCTCACGTCAAACAAAATGCCGTCCTCGATCACCTCGATCGCATGCGCGAACGAACTGGCGACCCCGACAAGGGCAGGCTTGTCGTCGGGTGAGATTATGCATGCGTAAAGTCTGGACATTTTTCCTTAAACCTCTGAATAATCCATCTCGATCCTCGTCCTGTATTCCTCGCCGTAAAACTGCTTTTGCGAGTGCATCCTGAGCTGAAATTCGCGCAGCAGCTTGAATTTACCGCTGCCCGACCACGCCGTTCTCTCGCGGTGGAAAACAAATGCTCCCTGCGACGCCGAACCGGTGACGTGCTCGCTCGCGGTGACGAGCAGGACCGTCGGCGTGTCCTTGATGCGCGTGCGGTAGCGAAACCAATACGTCTTTGGCACCATGCGAAGCTTGTCCTTTGGCAGTCCCGCCAAATTCAGCCAGATACAGCCGAAACCCTTTGCCTGCACCAGATAGTCGGCAGAGATAAAAGCTCTTTCTATATCGCCGCCGCATTTTACCCAGAGCAGATCGTCGAGATCGACGCCGGCCGCCGCGGCCGATCGCGGATCGAATCCGCCGCACGCATCGACCACCGCGCAGACCTCGCCGTCGGCTGTAAGCTTTGCAAGCAGCGACATCGCGAGGCTCGTTTTGCCCGTGCTCGCCCCGCCCGAGATCTCGACGACCGTGCCGCGCGTAAGCTCCAGCCCAAAGGCGTCGAGCAGCAATTCTTCTGTAAATCTCTGCTCTTCTTTGAGGTGTGAAAGGCTTTTTACAAGGCTAAGCTGTGCCATCTGTGTTATACGCTGTTGTTGCACGGTGTATTATCCGTGAAACAATAACAGAATAACGCAGATCCTAGGGAAAGACAAGGTTTTGGAGAGCAAAAAAAGCGAGCCGTTTGACGACTCGCTTTTCGTGGTTAAAGACAATGCTGCCAATGAATTACGGCTTTCGCGTACCCCACGTCGGGAACGGAGGTTCTTTCTCCATTCGCTGAACGGGCTTTGCCTTTAGCTGCCGCATCGCTTCTTCGACCGCACGCTCGAGCTGCGGGTCGCGGCCGGCGATGACGTCCTTAGGCCAGTTCTCGACATCGACGTCGGGGCCGACGCCTTCGTTCTCGACCGCCCATTTGCCGTCTTTTGAGAAGAAACCGCCGCGCGGAGCGATCGCCGAACCGCCGTCAACAAATGCCGGCGTGTCCGCGGTGTGGACAAGTCCGCCCCACGTGCGTTTGCCGACCAATGTGCCGATCTTACGGAACCTGAACATATACGGCATCAGGTC
>CAZJFB010000008.1:0-5057 GCA_964545145.1 uncultured Chloracidobacterium sp.
AAACACTTCGGTACCGGTCATTCAAACATTAAAGAGGCTGTCCGAAACCCGCTTTCGGACAGCCTCTTGTCAAATGCTAATTCAGTTGAATGAGATCATCGAAAGTCGTACGGCTTGAGCTGGCTGTCGATCTTTGACCGGGCGACGACGAACAGCCGGATCAGCATACCTCCGTGCCTTAACGCAAGTGGCGACGAGATGGTCCGTCGTTGCATAGATCAATTGTTCGGCGCTAATATTCGGACATTCCAGGGAGAATTTAGATCTTGCGGCGCAGACCAAGGCGTCACAGAGTGTTGTTTTCAGATCGCCCGATTTCGATCGGAAGGAGGACCAATGATGAAGTTCACAAATGTGTTTTCGATCCGCAGCGTCGCAGTCAGCACGGCCATACTGGGCTGTTGTCTTATCGCGCTTACCCAAAACGGCTTGGCACAACGCGGTCCCGCGTGGTCGCGAGGCGTTCAACTGATGGAATTCGGCATGGACGAATGCAGAAATCGGGCCCGTCGAGCGTTGGCTCTCGAGGGCTATAATGTCGTAGCAGACAACACCGGATTTGCGGGCACCGACTTTTACCTTAGCGGCCAGACCGTCAGTAATACAGCAGTCATTGCCTGTAATTCGATCACTCCGGCAAGGTCCTGGGTCAATATGTTCATTGCCAGCACGATCGAGGCTCCGACCGGTTCGCTTCCCGACGGTGAACGCGTCAAGCTGCAGACTCGCATGGGACAGGCCGGCGGTGCGGGCGGCGGGAGCAGATCTGTCTATAGCGGGATTTTCGGCGCTTACGCCTGGGACACTATCACGCTCGAAGAGACCGGAAATGGCGTTACCGGATGGTACACCGGATTAGGCTCAGGAACGCTGCAGGGCACTGTTCGCGGAGACCGCTTCTTCTTCTCGTTCAGGCACAAGGACGGGACCGTGGGCGAAGCCATCCTCTATCCTATCGATGCGAATTCGGGAAGGTACGGCCTGACTTATTGCAGCGGCCGAGGCTGCACTCCGACCCCCTCAACAGGCTACGTGGACGCTTCCAAGCGCCGATAAATGAGTTTGCGGTAAATGCGATCAAACCTGTCGCCTATCGAACCTCGTACGGTTTGAGCTGGCTGTCGATCTTTGACCGGTCGCCGACGACGACGATCGTCATCTTGTCGAGGGCCAGGTATTTGCGGACCATTTCCGAGACGTCGGCCGGCGTGACGGACGCGAGCTTCTGGACGTATGTGTCGATGTAATTGCCGCCGAGTTCGTTATAATTCACATTTTCGATCTGGCCGATAACGCCGGTGCGGGTCGAATTGTTGAGCACGTAGATGCCGACGAGATAATTTTTTATACCCTGAAGCTCAGCCTCGCTCGGCGGCTCTTTTTTAAGGCGTTCGATCTCGAAGAGTATCTCTTTGATCGATGCCCCGGTCGCCTCGGTCGTGACGTCGGCGCTCTCGACCCAGTACCCGGTCTTATAGCGATTCCAGACAAAGCTGCCCGGCGAATACGTATAGCCTTTGTTCTCGCGAATGTTTGACGTGATACGCGAGCCGAACGAACTTCCCAGCAGCGAATCCATCACCGTGAACTTAATGAAATCGTCGTCGGACGGCGAAACGGCCGGCATACCGAGGTAGATGGTCGATTGCGGAGCGCCGGGACGGTCGATGACCTCGAGGCTTCGTTTGGCGTTGATCGCCGGAACGTCGCGGATCGGTTCCGGGCCTTTCTTCCAGTTGCCAAACAGCTTTTGGATCGCCGCCTTGACCTTTACGGCGTCAAACTTTCCAACGACAAAGAGATGCGTCCTGGCGGCACCGTATTGATTGTAATAAAAGGTCTTGACGTCCTGCAGCGTGTACGCCTTCAGGCCCGCCTCGGTCGGAAAGATGCTGCCGTAGGCGTGTTTTGGAAAGATGGTCTGGCGAAACTTCTCCCACGCGATCGTGCCCGGCTGGGCTTTGCTTATGGCGAGTTCGCGAAGCTTGTTGCCGCGTACCTTTTCGAGGTCCTCGGGGGCAAACTTGGGGTTCTTGACCACGTCTGCCATCAGGGCCAGAAAACGGGTGTCGAATTCGCTCAGCACCTCGCCGCCGATGGTGGTCTTGTCCGTCGCCGCCGAGGTAAAGATGCTGCCGCCCATCTCCGCGGTCTCAAGCGCGATCTGGCCGGCAGTACGTATCGCGGTTCCCTCTTTGAGCAGTGTTGCCACCATGTCAGAGATCCATCGCTGGTCGCTGCGCTCATTGAGCGAGCCGGCCCGAATGACCGTCTGCATGGCGACCTTTGGCACCGAACCGTACTGGACGAGCGTGACCTTCATCCCGTTATCGAGCGTGTAGGTATCCTGCTTGGGAAAGACGAAGGGCTTCGGCTGGCCGCCCGCGGGCGGCGTCTCCTTTTGGGCAAATGTCGCCAGCGTAAAAGAAAAGAGAATTCCCGCAAAGACGCAGAGACGCAAAGAGAACTTTTTCATTTTCAATTTCGAGTTTTGCATTACTGTGCACCTCCCGCCGCGTTCGCCGTTTTTTCGACGTTGAGGATCACGACCGTGCGATTGGTCTTTCGCAGATATTCCTTTGCCGTCTTTTGGATCAGGGCCGGCGTGACCTTTCGGAAATTTGCCTCTATCTGATTTATGTTTTCGGGTTTGTCGTCAAACAGTGCAAAGCTCGCCAGCAGATCGGCACGCCCAAAGCCGCCGAACTGTGTCATAGTGTCGTACAATCCCGAACGCAGCTTGACGATCGCGCGGTCAATGACCTTTTGATCGACAGGCTTATCTTGAACGATCGAGATCACCTCGTCGGCCGATGCAAGTATCTGCTGCGGCGTATATTTCTCGTCATGGATCAAATTCACGTCAAACAGCATCGGGCCGTTGTAGTTGAACATGTTCCCCAGACCCGAGTTGATGCCGCCGCCGATTCCGCTTGTATATGTCTTATTTTTGACGAGTTCCTGATAAAGCAGGCTGTCCTCGCCCTGGACGAGGATCTGGTCGAGCAAGCCCATCGCATAATACTCGGGCGTGCCGCGCTTCGGCATCTGGTAGCCAAATGCCAGTGCCGGTTTCTGAGCGAGCTTGTCCACGCGGCTGACCGTCTTTTCCTGTTCCTGTCGCGGTTCGGTCAGGTCCGGGATCGCCTCGGCCTTTTGCGCAGGGATCTTGGCGAAATACTTCTCGACCCAGCCTTTGGCCGCCGCCTCGTCAAAATCGCCGGTGACGACCAGCACGGCATTGCCCGGCTGATAGTACTTTTGGGCAAAGGTCTTGGCGTCCTCAAGCGTCGCCGCCTCGAGGTCTTTGAGGTCGCCGTAGAAATTATGAGCGTTGTACCAGTTGGTAAATGCCGCCATAGGCAGATCGATCCACGGGAACGATCCGTACGGCTGGTTGAGCACATTTACCTTTACCTCATTCGCGACAACGCCTTGCTGGTTCTTTAAGTTGTCCTGCGTTATGTCGAGCCCGCGCATGCGGTCGGCCTCGGCCCAGAGCAAAGTCTCGGTCTTGTGTGCCGGCACCACCGCGAAGTAATTTGTGAAGTCGAACCGAGTCGATCCGTTGAGAACGCCGCCGTTGCTCTCGACCAGCTTGATGAACTCCATCTTGCCAAGGTTCTTTGAACCCTGAAACATCAGGTGCTCGAACAGGTGGGCAAAACCCGTGCGGTCACGCGGCTCGATGCGAAATCCGATGTTGTAATAAACGGCGACCGTCACGAGCGGTGCCGAATGCTCGGGCGACAATACGACCTTTAGGCCGTTGCCCAGCTTGTAATAGGTGACCGGGACCTTGATCCCCGCCGCTTTGCCGCCCTGTGCTTTCGCCTGCGGGCCCGCCGCGAACAAGATCGCGGCGATCATGACGACGACGGCCGCGCTTCTATAGATAGACTTCATAATGACTCTCCGCCGAATGGTCAGACTAATATCTAGTTAATTCGAATTTTAATGAAAAAAGTTTCAGCAAGCATGCCACGCAAGCTCAACGAGGCTGAGATGCGGCCCGTTCGGACTCAAACTCATTCAGGTCGAATGGCGTCGCATCGCGTCCGGCGTCAAATAGCTTAGGAATGCCGGCGAGGACGTCCACTATTATGAGCAATTTGTTGATGACAAAGAGGACCGCAAGCTTGACCGTGCCCTTTTTCAGGTAGATCGAGATCATGCCCGCAAGCAGTACGACCACGAAGGCCGCGGCCTGAGCAACTGGCAGCGGGACGATCAATATCGCAAGCAAAACGGCCAGCCATACTGTGAGTTGGATGGTCGTCTTGAGCCGCAGCCAGCAAAATGCCATGCCGTAGCCGTTTCGAAACGCTGCCGCGATCGTCCGCGTGATCTCGCCGAGCCTGCCCGTCTCGACGTCACGTCGAAATGTCGATGCGACGCTGGCGAACGTCTGGCAATGATAAAAGCGAGTGTGGCATGCCATGGGAACCGGCATCAGCTGCAGCTTCCAACCGGCTTTCAACAGCCGAAGCCCGAGTTCGGCCTCCTCCTCCATTGCGAGATGCGGGTCGAATGAACCGACGGAAAGAAGGGCACTCCTGCGATAAAAGCATGCCGGCCCGCGAAGCCACTTAACATCCGTGATCTCGTCGAAACGGTCCTCGACGTCGGTCAGCGTTTCGCCGTTCTCGTTAAGGTCGTCGATGCGGCCGTTTATCCCCGCGACCTCAGGCGACGCCTGAAACTGCCTGATCGCCGCCGGCACAAATCCTTTATAGACGTGAGTGTCGGCATCGATAAAGAGGACGTACTCGCCGCCGGCATGCCTCGAACCGACGTACCGCCCTGCGGACGGGCACAGCTTCCATTCCGGCCTCATTTCCAGCACGCGCGCTCCCATCGACCCTGCGATCGCGACCGAGGCATCGGTCGAGGCGGAATCGACATAGAGTATCTCAGCACTCTCGGCCTCATTCGCCGCCGACCGGGCAGCGGAAATGCACTCGGCGAGCCCTTGCTGCTCATTGCGGCCAATTATGACGATGGAGAGTTGGAGTGGCATTTGAAAATTCAGGTGCTCGCCGCCGTTCCGGCACGAA